>JABZHH010000019.1:0-22464 GCA_015258925.1 Atopobium sp.
CATAAGAGCAGCACACAGTACCTGCAACCAAAGCGGGAATACATCTGCACCAGCAGCTCCATGACCTGCGGAAAGTGCAATTGCAAGCATGGCAATGGACATGAACTTCTGGCCATCTTGTGCACCATGCATAGCCGCAACAAATGCTGAGCCAACAACCTGCAAATGACCAAACATCTCATCAGCGCGCTGTCGATCAACATTTACGCAAAGCTTATTAATTGCCTTAACAATGATCCAACCAGCGGCAAAACCCAGTGTGGTTGAGAAGAGCAGACCAATTAAAACCTTGCTCCACTCGCCCCAGTTAACTGCACCAAAATCACCATGAATAGCAAGTGCTGCACCGGTGAGACCTGCAATAAGAGCGTGTGACTCAGAAGTTGGAATACCTAAAGCCCAAGCTCCTACTGCCCAAGTAACAATACCAACACAGCCTGCGGCAAGAGCAACAAGAGCCTCATGGTTATTACTACCAAAGTCAACCATACCCAAAATTGTGTCTGCAACTGCAGTTGAAATGAGGCACATAGCCACCAAACCAACAAAGTTGCATACAACACTCATGATAATTGCATGGTTAACTTTAATTGAACGAGTTCCAACAGCCTCTGCAATAGCATTAGCCGCGTCGGTTGCACCATTTACAAAAATGCATCCAAAAACAAGGACAATGACGAGGGCCAAAAACGGATTGGCAACCATCATCTCAAAAAAGTGTCCGAGGGTTATCATTCGGTACCTTTCAAACCACTTTCATAACGGGACAATGATAATCGAAGTATCGTTCAATTATGTTTAAAAACATTCGAATAGCTAAATCAGCGCAAGTTGTTTCTTACGCCCTGCCTTCCCTCTTATGAAAAATGCAAACTGACCCGGGAGAGCTACCAAGTTAACCCAGAAGAGTTGCCTCAAAAGGACACCTCAGGTTACTAGGCAAGCTTTTTGATAATAGCTGCAGTAATTCTGGCGGAGCGCTCAGAAGCCTCACGCTCAAACGTCAAATAATCACCGCTTGAAGTAGTGCCGGGCTTATCGGACATAAGCCTAATCACCACAAACGGTGTGTGGTTAAGCCAAGCAACCTGAGCAATTGAGGCGCCCTCCATCTCGCAACAGTCAGCACCAAACGTTGTGTAGATGTGGTCTGCTAACTCTGATGAACTTACAAACTGATCTCCTGAAGCAACGCGGCCAGAAATAACCTGCAGTTGAGGAGCTACTTCTTTGGCCGAAGCAAGAGCATGTTCAACAAGACCCTCATCTGCTGTAAACGAGAAGACCGGAAGGCCTGGAATTTGACCAGCGGCAAAATTGAGAGGACCAACGTTCATATCGTGTTGAACTAAATCTGAGGAGATAACAATATCCCCTACCTGCAACTCAGGGTTTAAAAGCCCTGCAATACCGGTATTAATCACATGCGTTACCGCAAATGTATCAATCAAAATCTGTGTACATGCTGCAGCATTGACCTTGCCAATTCCCGACTGTACAACAACAACAGGAACATCTCCCAAAAGACCTTCAACAAACTGCATACGGGCCTGATCATACGTGCGCTCAACGGTCATCTGCGCTTTTAGTAGCGCAACCTCTGGTTCCATGGCTCCGATAATTCCAATTTTCATATTAAGCTCCTACTCCTGCAAGCCAACTAGAACCAGCCAGGGCTCTTACAATTTTGTCTCGTACACTCATTTCGTTTGCATCATCTTTGATGTGAACATGAATGATTACCTTGATGCCTGTCTCTGCAATGCTTGATGCTTCAACCTCAATAGGAAGTGTTCTATCAAGCTGAGGTGCAACTACCTCTTGAACAATTTCTGTTATTTCTTGCGTTACCGCATTCAGATCAACGGTTGGTTTAAGCACTATAGTAATGGGCACCTCTGTCATATCCCACCTGGTACGATGCGCAAGTGCTGTTTTATTAAGTACTGAATTAGGAATGATGTCTACCCTACCTCCACGAGCACGAACTATGGTAGAGCGCCAATTCATGTCAATAACCTCACCGGAGATAGTTCCAATGCTTACCTTATCTCCAGGTTTAACTACACCTCCCAGCATGAGACCCAATCCGCCCACCAGGTTAGAAATGGTGTCTTGTAAACCAAAAGAGAGGGCAATGGACGTAACTCCCAAAGCGGTCACAAAAGCTGTTGGTTGAATACCAAAGACAGGCTGCAAGACAGCAAGAATAGCAAACGTCCAGATAACTCCACGTAGTATGTTGACAAAAATAGATGCTGACGGCAGCTTTGAAGAGTCCAAGGCCCTTTTTGAGAGTTTTATTGCAAAGCGCTCTACAAGAAAAGCTACAAGAAACACAACAACAAAGATAACCAGCTTAAAAATGAAATCTTGTGGAGTAAGACCCAAAATCAAACCATCATGCATCAATACCATGGCTATCCCTCAATTTTTACTATTGGAGCAAAGCCCTTCATGAGCTTCTTTGTCTTATTAGTACGCGTAAACTTGACCTCAATAGTATCGCCCTGAACTGCTAAAACAACGCCTGGGCCAAAGGTCTTGTGAGAAACCTGGTCTCCCACAGCAAAACTTGCAGAAGCGCGGGCTGGGTCTTTCTGAATAGGAGCTGTACGTGGAGCTGGAGCACCGCCGGTAGAACGCGTGCGAGAACCAAAAACGTTTCCACCGTAGACCTCGGAGCCGCGACCAGAGCCAAAGGTTCCATGACGGTCTCCTCGCTTTGCCCAACCAACTCCAGAAAAACCTGCAGAACCAACTCCAATAGCTTTTACGTGCTCTTGAGGAATCTCTCCCACAAAACGCGATACAGGATTTGCCTGAACAGAGCCGTAAGTCCTTCTGGTAGATGCGTACGTCAAATACAGACGCTTGCGCGCACGCGTAATAGCAACATAGGCAAGTCTGCGCTCTTCTTCTAACTGAGCTGCTTCTGCCTCATAATTTGCATGAGGGAAGATTCCCTCCTCCATACCAGCAACAAAAACTGCAGGAAATTCCAGACCCTTTGCAGCGTGAATGGTCATGAGCGTTACTGCAGAGGTAGAACCATCCAAGCTATCCAGGTCAGAGCGAAGCGCCAGCCATTCCATAAAGGCCGGGAGCTTCTCTGCCACAACCTGTGGATGCAAGCTCTCCTCCTGAGGCGCAGGAGCCGTCTCTACAGCAGCACCAGCGAGTGCGCCGGTAGCGGCATCAAAACCAGCCTCACTCAGCGAAGCTGCATCTTGCGCATCAAGCGCTCCAGCTTCTCTGAGCTGCTGCAGACTCTCAAGCGTTTCTTCAACGTCGTCGTGAGACTCATCAAACTCTGCTGCAACACCAAAGAACTCTCGAATGTTCTCGATACGTCCGTCAGCCTCAATAGTATGCTCTGCCTCAAGTGCACGAATAAGACCTGAGCGGTCAATAATTGCCTCTACAACCTCATCAAGCTCACCATCAATATGGCGGCCATGCTCAATAGCTGACGTAAACTCTACCAGCGCATTTCTTACCTTTGCGGTAAAAATGCCTTCTTCCATCACGCATGCTTCACATGCCGAGAAGAACGACAAACCGTTATGCAGTGCATATGTCTGAATCTTCTGAATACTGGTTGCACCAATACCGCGACGAGGCGTGTTAATAACACGCAGCGCGGCCATATCGTCATCAGGGTTTACCACAACCTTGAGGTACGCCATGACATCTCTGATTTCTGCGCGATCAAAGAATCGAGTACCGCCAACAATCTTGTAAGGAACACCAGCTCTAAGCAACATATCTTCGAGAATACGAGACTGGGCGTTGGTGCGATAGAACACGGCTATGTTGTCGTACGATGTACCCTTATCATGCAGTTTTTCTATCTCAGAGCCAATCCATGCGCCCTCATCACGCTCATCAGATGCCTGATACACCTGGATTTTCTCGCCGTCTCCCTCATCGGTAAAAAGACGCTTTGGCTTGCGGTGAGAGTTGTGCGCAACAACTGCATTGGCAGCGGCCAAAATATGACCAGTTGAGCGGTAGTTTTGCTCTAGCTTAACTACAACTGCTTCCTCATAGTCTTTCTCGAACGCCAAGATGTTTTTGATGTCTGCTCCGCGCCACGAATAAATAGACTGGTCATCATCGCCAACAACCATAAGATTGCGATACTTGGATGCCAAAAGCTTGGTAATTGCGTACTGGACGCCGTTGGTATCCTGATACTCGTCAACGTTGATATAACGGAAACGCTCCTGGTACTTAGCAAGCACGTCTGGGTACTTGGAGAGCAGCTCAAATGCCTTAACCAGAAGATCATCAAAGTCCATAGCGTTGGCTTTATCCAGACGCGTCTGAAGCGCACGATATACACGAGCCACCACGTGATCCATAGGACTTGCTGCCTGCGCCTCTACATCATCAGGATACAAAAGAGCATTCTTAGCAGCAGAAATCTTAGAGCGGATGGAGTTGAGTGGGAACTGACGAACATCAATATCTAAATCAGACAGAATGGTCTTTACCAGGCGTTTTGAATCGTCATCATCATAGATGGCAAAGTTAGGCCCATAGCCAAGACGCTCACCATCTTCTCTGAGAAGACGAACACACATAGCGTGGAACGTGCAGACCCACATGCCGCGAATATTGTTAGGAAGCAGCGCCTCAAGGCGCTCACGCATCTCTGCTGCAGCCTTGTTAGTAAACGTAATAGCCAGAATCTGCCAAGGACGAACGCCCTCGTCAGCAATCATGTGCGCAATTCTAAACGTCAAAACACGCGTCTTACCCGAGCCAGCTCCTGCAAGAACCAACAGAGGTCCCTGAGTTGTCATAACCGCCTGATGCTGGGCAGGATTCAAACCTTCAAGATCAATCTGCATTACGCCGTCCTTGTGTCAATCATTCTTAGACTAAAAGTGTACCCCGATAACCGGACATTAATTGCGCCACTTTGCTCCCACTCCACAATTAAAAAACCGGCCCTCAAAAGAAGACCGGTTTATCTGCAAGAACGTGTCTATCGAATCCATGCTCACGTATGGCGAGAAGATCTTCTAGCCCAAACACTTGCCTTAGTTCATGGAGTTTGTCTGACGGCTCTTTGCGCGAGCAACAACAGCCAGTGCAATCACGCCACCTGCGACACATGCCATAACAATAGCGCTAAGCGAGTGATTCTCATCACCAGTGTATGGAAGCACAGAGCCTCCATAATACGGGATAGCTGCAGGATTTGGAGCTCCTGGGAAGCTTGGTGTCAGAGGACCGCTAGGGTTGCCTGGGATGCTTGGAGTACCAGGATTCTCTGGAGTTACAGGGTTTTCTGGGGTAACAGGAGCAACTGGCTCTGGCTCCCACTCTGCAACAAGAACAACCTTAGGAGTGGTGGTAGTAAGGGTTACCTGATCTCCTGCCTGGTAGGTAGTACCATCAAGCTTCCAACCCTTGAAGATGTAGCCATCACGAGTTGGAACGGTTGCAGAAACAGTCTCGTTCTTAGGATCAGTGAGCGAATCAGCGGTGTTGCTATCAATACCAAAGTAACCGTTCTGTGCTGCAGGAGCACCAGTACCGCCGTTTGCGTCATAGCTGAGCTCATACTCCTGGTTCCAAACAGCAGTCAGGGTATAAGGGCTTCTCATGTTAAAGACTGTAGTCTCAGAAACATAGCGCTTATCGCCAGCTGGGTTGTTGTTTGCATCTGCAGGAACAGCAGAAGCACCAACGTAGCGGAAGTGGTTATCAACGTAAGAACGCTTCCAGAACTCAAACTTATAACCATCGCGAACTGGCACATCCTCAATAATGTTGTACTCAGCAAAGCCGTAGGTACGAGGGTTATTTGGAGTCTTGGACTCTGTATAGGTTGCGTTGCCGTAGATGGTGCCGCCATTTGCGTCATAAATAAGCTGGTTTACTGCAGATGGCGTTGGAGTAGGTGTGGGAGTTGGGGTGGTCTCTGCAGGAATAACGTGGATGTGATAGCCAACCCACATAAGGTGAGTGGTGTTACCGCCAACGTTAGCTGGATCAGAGGAATCTCCCTGCATAGTAACAAGGAAGAAAACGGTAGCAGGCTGGTTAGCAGGGGTTACTTGACGGCCAGTGAACTGAAAATAGAACTGACCACCATTATTGGTAACAGTATTGCTGTTTCCATAGAATGCATAGGTAAAGTCATTATCAGTAGCTGGAAGCTCTGGATAAGGAGCGGCGGTAACCAGCGTAGTAGTTACGCCAAAAGGTGCAAAACCAGGGCGAGTAGTGGTGTAGTGAGAATACGCACCGGTGTCTCTAATGGTCTGACCAACGCGAACGACAATCTCGCCATACTGACCAGGAACAGGGGTCTGGTGGCCAGAATGCTGAGGGTTGTCTGTAAGGACCCTGGATGTATCGGCATTACCGTCAGCCGAGAAAACAGAAACCTTTACACCTGGTGTAGATGTATCAATACTGTCTGCAAACGCAAGTTTTGGTGCAGAAACTGCAAGAACTGCAACAAGCGCAAGCGCAAGCGTGCACGCAATTCTCTGAAGCGTCTTAATGTGGCGCATAAATCCTCCTGAAACTATTACAAGTAATTACTTACTCTTACGACCAAAAATCAGCCGTAAGAGCATAGAGGACAAGGCAATTCTTAGTAAATGAGCCAAGAGAGATTACATATATCTTTCATAGGTTTTCCACGCTTTTTCCATATGTTTTGCGCATAAAAAAGCGCGGCGAGAAACTCACCGCGCGTAAATGCATAGGTAGTAATGCTTGTAAGTCAAAAACTACTTAACAAGCAGGAAGTATGCAATAACAGCAATACCCAAAATAATACGGTACACACCAAAAGGCTTGAAATCATGCTTGCGGACATAACCCATAAGCGCACGAACCATAACCAGCGAAACAATAAAGGCTACCAGGCAACCTACACCCAGAATAACTGCCTCGGGAATGGTAAAGGTATTGCCTTTCATAAAGTAGCGTACAAGTCTCAACGCAGAAGCGCCGGCCATAGTAGGAATAGCCAGGAAGAACGTAAACTCAGCAGCCACTGCCCTCGAGCAACCAAGTGCTAAACCGCCCAGGATGGTTGCACCAGATCTTGAAGTACCTGGAACAATTGCAAGTACTTGGAAAACGCCAATTCCAAGCGCGGTCTTCCAGTCCAGGTTATCAATGTCTTGTACGCGGGCCAGGTTGTCGGAAGAGGGGGCCTTAAGGGATGCTGCAGCATCTGGGCTCATGTGCTTGCCTCGGGGCACCTCAACCTTTACTGCTGCAGCGACCTTCTCGCGATGGAGCTCAAGCAGGATAAAGATGATGCCGTAGAAAATAAGAGTTGCAGCAATAACAAAGGGGCTTCCAAGATGCTCTTCAATGAAGTCGTTGAGCGGCAGGCCAATTGCCGCAGCAGGAACGCAGCTGACCACCACTTTTGCCCAGAGCTTCCAGGTGGAGCGCTTCTCGTCCTTGGATTTTTTTGGCGAGAAGGGATTGAGCTTGTGGAAAAATCCCACACATACTGCAAGAATTGCGCCAAGCTGAATAACTACTAGGAACATATTCCAAAAGTCTTCAGAGACATTGAGTGGTAAAAACTGATTGAGCAGCAGCATATGGCCTGTTGATGAGATAGGTAGCCACTCGGTAATACCTTCAACCACGCCAAATAACGCTGATTTAAGCGCTTCAACCCACAAAATTGCCGACTCCACTAAAACCTCCTTGGGGACTGATTACGAACCTATTGTACGCAATCCGTTCGCCCTTTCTTTTCCTACCGTTCACGGTTTTACCTAACGACTTTACTACTTTAAAAGTGCCTTGTTTTCTGCAAAGTTGGCATTTGGAGCCAAAAACAAGTAGAATTGACAACCTCGCACGAGCGGAGAGAAGCGATTATGCGTATTTTTGAGGTCAAGTGTTATCTGACCTTGCGCTTGAAGCCAGTAATGAGCGGATGGCACTACATGCGTACTAATCGGAAGCCCCCAATCGCGGAGGTCGATTTGAACAAATATATGCGTCACAGACGCTTACCTTCATGCTCTACCCTTATGACAGCGCTCCTTGCAGCAGTGCTTGTTGTTAATACCTTTTTGTTTGGCGTCTCAAGAGCTCAGGCAGAGACTCTTGAAGAGCTCCAGGCCAAGGTAGAGCAGACCAATTCTGATTACGATGCCGCCAATCAGCGTGTAACTGAGCTGCAAAAACAGATTACAGATAATGAGGCACGTATTGCAGAGATTGAACAGCAACTCCCAGAGCAGCGCCTAAAAGCTGCAGAGTCTATTAGAGCAATGTATCGCATGCAGCAGGGCTCTATGGGAATTATTGATCTGCTTTTATCGGCAGATAACTTTAATGATTTGATTGCTGTTATTCAGTATCTTGAGATTATCCAGAACAAAAATTCAGATGCTATCAACCACCTGGTTGATCTTAGCAAAGAGCTTTCTGAGACTCAGTCATCTTTAAATGCACAGATGGCAGAAGCAGAGGAACAGAAGAAGGCTGCTGAGGATGCTATGAATGCAGCAATTGCAACAAGAGAGCAATTGCAGGCAGAGCAAGCTCAACAGGCAGCAGCAGAAGCAGCTGCTGCAGAAGAAGCACTAAAAGAGGCTTCTGCTGAGACCACCTTTACCAACGCTTCTGGTAATACCACTGAAGTCACCACCCCATCAACTCCTTCAGCTCAAAATGTTGATTGGTCAAGCGATAAGACCAACTTTGTAAGCAGCTGGGGCGCTCGAATTGATGCCTATCTTGCTGGCTCCCCTCTTGCTGGCTACGGCTCAACCTTTGCCGAGGCTGCATGGGCCTACGGCGTTGATCCTCGTTTATCGCCTGCTATTTCTGCAGTTGAGAGTACAAAGGGTAGGTATAACTTCCTCCCCTACAACGCATGGGGCTGGGGCTCTTCAAGCTGGGGTAGCTGGGAAGAGGCTATCTGGGATCACACGGCTGGTCTTGCTGCTGGTTATGGCGGAAGGCTTTCTGTTGCTGGTGCTGCAAAGTACAACCCAGCTAATCCAAACGGCTGGTACTCGGCAGTTCTTACGCAGATGGAACTCATCTAAACCTCTGGTCGCACAGCCTTTAGAGAACGTTAAAACCCCGCAGTTTACCTGCGGGGTTTTATTGTCGGGTGCGACTAGGCGGTGAGCACGACCATCGCTAGGATGAGGGCAAAGCCGATGAGGTCGGCAATGCTAAAGGTAGTTCCAAGCACCAGTGCGGTGGTAATGGTTGCCATAACGGGCTCGATAGTACCCAGCAGGACCGCTCTAAGTGAGCCTGCATCCTTAACGCCCTGCAGGTAGAGGCCGTACGCCAAGAAGGTTCCCACCAGCACACCAATAACTACCAGCAAAACACCAAAGGCGTCCAGCTGAGGCATATGGTTCCAGGGCTGATAAAACACGGCAATGAGCGTGCCTGAGAACAGAAAAGCCAGACCATTAACGGTAAAGCTTCCCCACTTTTCCATCAGAGGCTTTGGCAAAATCGAAAGAGCTGCCTGAGCAAACGCGCACATAACGCCCCAGAAAATACCTGCTGTTGGCAGGCTAAGCGTGCCTGGATTTCCTCCTGTTACCAAGAGATAGGTGCCAATAAGCGCCAAAACAATACCAAGAATCTCTCGACGACGAGGCCAGCGCTTGCCAACCACACAGACAAAGGCTAAAACGCCCAGCATGCCCAACGACTGCATGATTGTTGCAGTTCCAGAATTAGTAGCATTAACTGCATAAATATAAGCAACTTGCGAGAAAAGAATGGCAAACAAGCTAACCACAAATATTTTTGCCAGCTCTTTTGGCTTCCTGATGACAGTTGTGAGATTTTTTCTATCAAACGCAAAAGCAGTTCCTAAGAATAACCAGCAGGCACAAAGCTCACGAATATCAATCAACCACATCGGATCAACGTGATAGGTATCAAGCAGGTATTTTGCAGCGGTTCCAAATGCGCCCCAGGAAGCTCCACCAATCAAGACAAAGAGCATTCCTCGATAGATTTTCTTCTTGTTATCAGGGGTTATTTCAGCATCATCGCTTCCAAGTGCTTCCTCTTCTGCAGAAGCCTCTAAAACGTCTGCGGCCTTGGAAGACTTCACATCGCCCTCATGAGAAATGAAATCATTCATCTGGGTATAAATCTTTCATTACAAAATACGGATACAAGTGTCACTTTTTCTCTGACGCGGTAGTATCACAATAACAAAAATCCACCTTACCCTGCTTTATGCGGAGTCTCAAGTCTCCAAACGGTTCAAATGGGCAAGATGGTCCAAAACGGCAATGATGCTCACGTAAGTTTTCGTATAGATTGGCAGCTTATGACATCCAAGTATTCGCAGATGGACAGCGCGTTTTCTGTTGGTACGCTTCACGCAGAAGACAAAAGCTTTGAGATAATCTCAGCTGAGTGGGTTAACGAGATTTCTGGCTACGCCTACATCTTTAAGCATGTTCCTACAGGTGCTCGCCTTATGTGGTTTGCCTGCGACGATGACAATCGCTCGTTTGCCATTGCTTTTAAGACACCTCCTGTAGACCACACAGGCGTCTTCCACATCTTGGAGCACTCTGTTCTCTGTGGATCCGATGCCTATCCTGTCAAGGAGCCTTTTGTTAACCTGCTCAAGACCTCTATGCAGACGTTCTTGAACGCAATGACTTACCCTGACAAGACGGTATACCCTGTGGCCAGCACCAATATAGCTGACTTGGAAAACTTGATGAGCGTGTACCTTGACGCCGTTCTGCATCCTGCAATCTATAAGCGCAAGCGCATCTTTGAGCAGGAAGGTTGGCACCTAGAGGCTGACGAGCAGGGCAATCTGAGCTACAACGGCGTTGTCTTCAACGAGATGAAAGGTGCCCTCTCTGACCCTGATCGCGTGCTCTACGATTCTGTGAGCGAGGCTCTCTTCCCTGACACTGCCTACGGCAAAGAATCCGGTGGTAAGCCTCGCGCAATCCCTGAGCTCACCTACGAGAACTTCCTGGACACCCATGCTCGCCACTACGACCTCTCTAACAGCTACACCTTCCTCTACGGCGACCTTGACTGTGAGCGTGAGCTCTCCTTCATTGCCCAGAGGTTTTCAGCTGCCGAGAAACGCGATGCAGGTGCCCCCAATCCGCTTAACCTGCAGGCACCCGTGTTGCCCGAGCCTGCTCAGGTCCGCATGAACACCACAGCCGACAACTCCAGCGTTGGCCTGGGCTACGTGCTTGGAACACCTGACCAGCGCAATAAGATGATGGCAGCAGATATCTTGTTTGACACCCTCATGGGCTCCAATGAATCCCCGCTCAAGCGTGTAATTCTTGACGCGGAGCTTGGCGATGACTTTAGCTACTATCTCTCCGACGACCTTGCCCAACCTATGCTCTTCTTGCAGCTCAAAGGCCTTAAAGAAGATGCAGCTCAAAAGTTCCGTGAGCTGGTAGAGACTACCTGCAAAAAGATTGCTTCCGAAGGCATTGATCCAAAGAAGCTCAATGCTTCCATTGCACTTGCAGAGTTTAACCTACGCGAAAATGATCAGCCGTACTCAAACGGTATTGAGTACACGCTGCGTTCGCTTTCAAGCTGGCTCTATGACGACGCACGTCCTCTGGATTACATCCGCTACGAGGATGCCATCGCCTACGTCAAAGAACTTGCAGCTCAAAAGGGCTTTGAGAAGTTGCTGCTGGAGCTCATCTGCAACAGCAAGCACGCAGCTCAGGTTGAGCTTGTCCCTACAGACGAGGGAGAGGCTCAGGAAGAAGCCGCTGAACTGGCACAACTTCGCTCCACGCTCACTGATGAGGACGTCGAGAAGATCCGCGTAGAGGTAGAGGCACTGCGTCTGGAGCAAGAAACACCTGACGCTCCAGAAGACTTAGCCAAGCTGCCGTCCCTCTCGCTCAGTGATATCGGTGCAGGTAGAGAGCGTCCTGCTGGCTTTGAGGTTGAAGCTCCCCTATCGTGCATTGCGCACGAGCTGGATACTCACGGCATCGACTACGTCTACCATTACTTTGATTTGACCAGCGCAGTTACCTTTGAAGAGCTGCCACTTGTGGGCATTCTTACTGAGGCGCTGGGAAAGCTTGATACGGCTACACATACCGCATCCGAGCTTGATATTCTTATTGAGAGCAACCTTGGTCACCTCTCGTTCTTCACAGATATCTACGACCAAGACACCCTTAACCAGGCACGTCCCGCCTTTATTGTTGCTGCAAGCGCCCTTGCCGAGAAAACCCAGGGGCTTGCAAGCATTCCTTCTGAGGTCTGGTCCAGTACGCGTTTTGATGACTTGGGCCGCCTCAAGAACATCTTGATTCAGCGACGCATTGCGCAGGAACAGTACTTTGTAGGCGCGGGCCATACCGCTGCACAGAATAAGGCTTTAACCTCCTATTCTGCTGCTAGCCGCGTAAACGATGCGCTGGCAGGCGTTGACTTCTACGAGTACCTAAAGAACCTGCTTGCCAACTGGGATGAGCGCGCTCCTCAGCTTGCAAAAGACCTGGATGCGCTTACTTGTAAGATTTTCCGCGCAGACAACGTTACGGTCAGCTTTACCGGCTCCACTCAGAGCCGTGAAGCATTCTGGCAAGTAGCTGGAGATCTTAACCTCAAGAAGGGCAATGAATCGCAGGTAGACGGTGCAACGCCAACGCTTGTTGTCCCTGAAGGTAAACTGCAGCGCGTGGCCTACCTCATTCCATCAAACGTTTCTTATGTTGGTCTCTCCTATCCAAACGTTGCTCACGCAGCCAATGAACAGCAGGGTAACTGGCTCATTGCCACCAGAGTTCTTGGTCTTGATTACCTGTGGAACGAAGTTCGCGTTAAGGGCGGAGCTTATGGCGTTATGTTTAGAAACTCCATCGCTGGCCTGCAGAGCTTTGTCTCCTACCGAGACCCTGCGCTTGATGCAACCCTTGACCGCTATGTTGGTGCAGGTAGCTGGCTCTCTGAGTGGACTCCAGACGCTGACGAGTTTGAGGGCTATGTAGTTGCCTCTGTTGCTGGCGTTGACGCTCCTGTACCCGCTCGTATGCTTGCTCGCAGGCAGGACATTGAGTACTTCAACCACCGTGACCCAGAGCGCCTTCTTAAACTTCGCGAGAAGATTCTTCACGCCCAGGTTGAAGACATTAAGGCACTGGGAAGCACTATGCCTCAAAGCTATGATGACCTCTCGATTGTTGTCTTTGGCGCAAAGGATGCCATTGAAGCCTCCAAGCTTGGTCTTGAGGTTGTCGACCTCTTTGGCGGCCAGGAGAACTAGGCCTGGTAGCTGCAATAAAAACGTAAAAGCCCTGTCATACCCGCGTATGACAGGGCTTTTCTTGTGAGGTATGAGGTGCAGCTAGACGGTCTTCTCGCCAGATGACGCGCTTAGGCAGTGGGTTACTCGCTTCTCAGTGCCTGAACTGGATCGGACTTAGCTGCCCTACCTGCAGGAATAAGACCTGCAAGGAGCGTCAAGACAACGCTAATCAGAATCAAAATGAGCGCACCATTCAGCGGCAAGACCACCAGGTTGTCCACGTTAAACATGGCTTTGACCACAGCATTTGCGGGCAAAATGAGTAGCTGCGTAATGCCAATACCCATAACACCAGAAATAAGACCTTCGATAAACGTCTCCGCGTTGAATACGTTGGCAATGTCTCGCCTGGAAGCACCAATGGAGCGCAGAATACCAATTTCCTTTTTTCGCTCAAGGACCGAGATGAACGTAATGATGCCAATCATGATGCTAGAAACAACAAGCGAGATAGATACAAATGCAATAAGCATCGCAGAAATCATGTCTACAATCAGTGTAACGGAGCTCATCAGCGCGCCGACAATGTCGGTATAGGTAATTACCTTAGACTCTTCGCCAGCAGCCTTTGCGTCGGCGTTGTACGTATTAAGAATTTCAACAATCTTTTCTTTACTTGCAAAGTCTTTCGGATAAATGTTGATTGACGTGGGCTTATTAAGGTCCGCATATCCCATCTTAGAAAGATTTGACTCATACGTTGCTGGCGTTGCCCTTAGCATTGACGCAGCAATAGCTGCTAGCTGCGATGGGTCAGCATTGAGCTTAAAGGCACTTGCGAGCGTTGCTTGATCTACCTGCATTGCATTGGACATATTTGCCACAACGCCCTGCATAGCTGTATTGAGTGCGCCTGCAATCTGATTTTGCATTCTTGAAGCAACCTGCGTCATCACGCTGGTTAGCGCAGTCTGCACGTAAGCACTCATAGCACGGGTAATAGCTGCAGAAAGCGCACTTGCAATCTGTGATTGATAAGCACTCATAAGCCTCTGAGAAACCTCAGCCTGAACACTTGGAAGGTCTGGGTTGGTTCCCAGCTTATTTGCTAGAGCACTAACCAGCTGTTGCTGCAGGTCATCGGTATCAACCGCAGAAGAAACCGTAGTTACTATCTGTGTGCGTACCTGATCTGTTGCAAGGTAGTCTGCCATGGTCTTACCGGGATTAGCGGCGCTCCAAGAGTTCCATCCCAGAGCAATATTGCCCATAAGCGAAGAAATAGCAGCTTGTCCTCCTGGTTTGAAATTAACGGTAATGCCAGAAAGAATCTGCTGAATGTCTGCTGCAGAGAGCTCTGGGAAAGCCGCCGCCAGCGCAGCTGGATCAAGCGAAGACGTAACAGAAGACAGAACATCGCTATCAGACAAATTAAGCTGTGACGGATCAAAAGCAGGTAACTGCACGTCAGAAAGGTCAAGCGAGGACATATCCAAACCAGACAGATTAATTGACGAGAAGTTCAGCGCCTGTGAATTAAAGTTAAACGCCGAAGACAGCACGTTAGAATCAACGGAAATGAGAGAGCCAATAGAAAGTCCCTCAGAAGTTTGACCGTTCTTCTCGTCCTCAAAGGTTTTACCAGTGAAAACGTCAACATCAGGACGATTCATCTGATCCTGGACAATAGGAGATGTCTCTGCATCAGAAATCATCTTCTGAGTCAGTTGTGGTGTGTAGTAAATGCCCTCAGAAAGCGCTCCCGTGGTAGTTGGGTCTTTTGCCTGAACAACACCAACAATATGCAGGTCAGGTGCATTGGCAATGAGGTTATTCATGTATGACTGATCATCGGATTTGTCTGTCCAGACACCAAGATTACTATCCCAAACATAACGTTGATTAGGCATAACCAGCTTAAACGTTGGAGACATCAACTGCTCGTAGGTGTATGTACTATGAGACTCTTCGATAGTGCTGGATTCTCCACTTGCAATTTTATCAACGGTAGAGCGCAGACCAGCGTAATCACGCAGGCCAAGCGTATACTCCAAAAAATCATCCATGGTGCCGTTTGGACGCAACACCAAAACAGCCTCGTTCCAAGCAGTAGGCCATCTACCAGCTCGAACAGTATAGCGATCCTCGTAAATAGAAGGATTGCCAGGAAGCTCACCAAAAAGCGATGTACTTGCAAAAGAAGCCAGTGGACTATATGACGGAATCTTAGGCGATACCTTAGAGAAAGTAACGTCTGGCTGCACCTGAACAGGATCAGAAGAGCCAGAGTCCGCGCCTGCCGGCAGGTAGATGAAGGGGCTTACAGAATAGCCATACGTAATAGCGCTGGCATACGTGTTAATGCCGCCGCCATTATTGTCGAGAAAAGCCTTCAAGCTGGTCAGGTCATTAGAGCCAATACTTTCAGCCTGCATACCTAGCCTGTTGTTAGTAGGAATAGCACCTTCAGCAGGTTGATTTTCTAGCTTTGCAGCTTCTGCATTTTTCTGATTTTGCGTCATCTCGCTTTGTGCATCTTGCGTTTGAGAATCAGCCGAGTCAGAGCTACTTCCACTTCCAGAAATAAAGGAAGAAATATTAACGGACTGTTCAGAGATGGTGAGTGGATACATTGAAAGCGTATCCTCCTCAACCTTTTTGATGTAACCGTTTGCGCCATTTGCCAGTGCCAGAATTGCCGCAATACCAATAATGCCAATAGAACCCGCAAACGCCGTCATAAGCGTGCGGCCCTTTTTGGTCATGAGATTATTAAACGAGAGACCCAGTGCAGTCAGAAGCGACATAGAGGTCTTACGAGAAGGCTTGGCTTCTCGACGAGCAACGCTTGCAACATCAAATGGATCTGAATCAGCAGTTACCTGGCCATCTGCCAGCTCAACAATACGCGTTGCATACTGATGAGCCAGCTCAGGATTATGCGTAACCATGATAACTAAACGGTCCTTGGCCACCTCTTTGAGCAAGTCCATAACCTGTACGGACGTTGAAGAGTCAAGCGCACCCGTTGGCTCATCTGCCAGTAGAATCTCTGGATCGTTAACTAGTGCACGAGCAATAGCCACGCGCTGCATCTGTCCACCAGAAAGCTGATTTGGACGCTTATTTGCGTGTGCTTTAAGGCCAACCTTATCAAGGGCTTCAAGTGCGCGTTCGTGACGCTCTGTCTTGGAGACACCAGAAAGCGTCAACGCAAGCTCAACGTTACTCACCACGCTTTGATGAGGAATAAGGTTATAGGCCTGGAATACAAAACCAATGCGGTTGTTTCTATAGGTATCCCAGTCTCGCTCTTTGAACTTCTTGGTAGAAATACCGTCTACCAGCAAGTCTCCAGAATCAAAGCGATCAAGACCACCAATAACATTGAGCATAGTAGTCTTACCCGAGCCTGAAGGGCCAAGGATTGCTACAAACTCGTTATCCCTAAACGCAACGGAAATATGGTCCATTGCGGTTTGTTCAAATCCACCAGTGTTATAACGCTTTGAAATACCTTTGAGCTCAAGCACGCGTTGCTTCTTTCTTGTTGAACTGTATGGAGCGCGGGACTTTCCTGTTAGTTGGCTGCGTCTTCGTTAGCTGTATCTGTATCAGCTACACCGTTCTTCTCGCCAGCAGCTGTCTGAGCTACTGCATCCTCTGCAAATGGATCAGCAGTGACGTCCTCAATAACCTTCTGCTGAGCCCAGCTCAAGCCGTAGAGCAGGCCAAAGAGCACCCAGAACCATGGCGCATAGAGCATGACAACCATCAAGAGGGCAAAAAGTCCTCGGAGAAGAGTCCAAGGGAGCACCACAATCAGGAAGAAAAAGAATGGCAGTACAAAGAGGATTGCTGCAAGCGTGCGAAGTACAACTGCCACTGTCTTAGTCAACGAGAAACCCGTATTGTGTGCAATAAGCAGACCTACCAGGCCAGCAATGCCAAAATACAGCATGATTGGCGCAACAAAATAGGAATAGAACAGCGGTGTGGAAGGGTCTTGAGGCAGCGTTTGCCTAAGAACCATCAAAACAATTCCCAAAACCGTTAAAACGCCAAGAAATAATGCGTTTCCAATAAAAGTCTTTTTCGTCATAATTAACTCCTTTGAGAAGGGGTATTAAGTATAGTGTAACTAGTACCTTGTTCCCGACCTTGGCTATTTCATACGCGAGATGTCGCTAAAACCGCTGCTCTCCATATGTTTCAGGGTCAAACGTTTGAATTAAAGGAGTTTTTCATGACTGATGCAGAACTCAAAGCAAGCGCCGAGGCGTTTGTTAACGAGCACTGGGAAGAGATTATTGAGGATATTCGCTACCTTGTGCAGGTAGAGTCCGTTGAGGATCTGTCCCTTGCAGAGCCTGGCAAGCCTTGGGGTCCTAAGTCTTATGAGGCACTTCACCGCGGTCTTGAGATTGCAGAGCGTCTAGGCCTTGAGACCACAGACGTAGACGGCTATCTGGGCTTTGGTGACCTTCCTGGTGAGTCCGAGAAGTACCTTGCTACCATCGCTCACTCCGACATTGTTCCTCTTGGTAAGGGATGGACGGTAGACCCGCTTGACGTTACCCGCCGTGAGGGCTTTATTCTGGGGCGCGGCGTTCTGGACGACAAGGGTCCTCTGGCACTCTCACTCTGGGCAGCACACTACTTTGTTGAGCAGGTAAAAAAGACTGGCAAGAAGCTTCCTTACACCTTGCGCGCCATTGTTGGTAACAACGAAGAGACCGGCATGGGCGACGTCCCTTACTATCTCTCCAAGTATCCAGAGCCAGCATTCTGCTTTACTCCAGACGCTGAGTTCCCTCTTATTTGCGGCGAGAAGGGCGTGTACCACGCTCAGTTCACTTCTCCAAAGATTGCTGGTGCAAACGGCGAGAAGATTGTTGAGCTTGACGGTGGCACCGTACCTAACGCAATTCCAGGACTTGCAAGCGCACTTGTTCGCGCTGACGCTTCTACCTTGGCTGATACTGATTCCATCAAGGTTGAGGACGCAGGTGTTGAAGATGATGGCACCAAGCTTGCCCGCATTAACGCAACAGGTAAGGGTGGACACGCTTCCATGCCTGAGGGAACTGTCAACGCAATTGGCCTGCTTGTAACCTACCTGCTTGATAACAACATCTGTGGAGAAGCAGAACGTGACTTCTTGACCTTCTCGCAGCAGCTTTGCTCAACTACTGACGGTACTGGTACGGGCATCCAGAGTGCTGACGACAAGTTTGGTCCTCTTACCTGCATCTCTGGTACTATCCGCACCAAGGGCGACGTCTACGTACAGACTGTTGACTCTCGCTATCCTACTTCCACCACGGGCGAAGCTATCACTAAGCGCATGACTGAGCTTGGCGAGGATCACGGCTGCACCTTTGAGGTTCTCTCCGATGCTGTACCTTTCTACATTGACCCAAGCTCCCCTGAAATTACTACTCTGCTTGATACCTTCCATGAGTACACTGGTAGCGATGAGCAGGCGTTTGTTATTGGTGGAGGCACCTATGCACGTCACTTTAAGCGCGCAGTTGCCTTTGGTCCTTATGACAGTAAGGCCGCAAAAGACCTGCCAGAGTGGGTTGGTATGGAGCACGGTCCTGACGAGGGAATCTCTGAGGAGTGGCTCAAGCGCGCCCTCAAGATTTACATTGTCAGTATTGCTCGCCTTATGCAGCTTGACCTGTAAAGCTACCGAGTAGCAGAAATGCTATAAGCAACAGCAACGCTACAAGCAAAGCCTCTACATCCAAAAGGATGTAGAGGCTTTTTAGGTGGAGTTACTTTAGATGCTAAGACCTTGAATGAATCCTCTTCCACAAACGCAAACCGTAGCTATTGGGAAGACCCGCTTCAATACGAATAGCCAAGTACAATCCGGAGGCGTTGTAAACAAGCTCAAAGATATCTTGGCTGGTTACGGCAGGAATACCCTGCGTTAATGCCGTAAAGATAATTCTTGCTACGTCAAACAGAACGATAACGGTAACAGCAAGAATATACGGTCTAATAAATCGGGCATCATTTGAACCCTTGAGAGCTAAAAGACCTGCAATAAGAGAAAATGCCGCACCGAGCGTCACCAGGAAAATGGTAAGGATTCCCTGTTGAGCTAAGAATTGATTAACGGTTATCAGGGCAGGCAGATTCACAACCCTAGAAAAATCATGCAATCCAAGCAGAATCAGAATAAGAAAAAGTGCAATACCACTCAGCGTGATAGAAACCAGTGCAAAAAAGTGCAGGACTCGCTGGTGACGAGAGCGCCAATACGTAGTTCCCACAACGCCTTGGTCATGCTCCTTCTTTACTTTATCCGCAAGATTAGAGCAAATTACAACATAAACAATGGTGTTAAGCTGAACAAAGGGATCAAGAATAATCAACTCTCCTCTACCCCAAGCCCATAAAATTCCTAACAGAATAATCAAGCCAATCAGATAGCAAAGAAATCTGTATGGTTCAACTTTTGATGAGTCTTTGGCTGCACGTAATCCAAGTACCGAGGTCACAACCTGCAACACACCAATAAGCAATACAAACACGTAGCCTAGAAGCACGTTATTGCTGAACGTAAAATACACACCGCTAAACTCAAGCTGTTCTAAAGGAACTGCAGGTTGTAGACCCATAATAGTTGCAAAAAGAGATGCCGATGTAATCAAAACATCTGCTACACCCAAGATAATTAAAACAATTGAGACGATGCGTAAGACATGTTGAGCGGGAGTTCTTGGAACTGTGGCCTTAACTCGATCAGATGTAGGACGGTTCAGCGGTTCTTCCTCGTCAACTACAAGGATTTTCTCGGCACGCTCTGCTACTTCAGAAACGTTTTCTGCCAACTCAGAGGATGCTTCGGTGACCTTTTTAGAAAGCTCTCCTACCTTTGAGTTTTCAGCTAACTTGGTAATTTCAGAACCGATATCATTTTTCTGTTCCATTGACACAAAAAATCCTTGCACTCGTCCAAAATGTTCAAATAAATCATAGCATCAGTTACTTCGCTGTGTTACTATTTGCAACTGTCCGTGTACCTGCAAGTATGTAAGGAGGCTTGTTCGATGCTTTTTTAATCTTCTCGTGAGCGTGTCACATGTCCACACCACGAGTTTGTCTGACATGTTCCACCATTAATCGAGGAGAAGTATGGAATCGAATAAGCTTTTTGCGGAAACACCACCATTTAAATTATTTTTACGAGCAGCCGTTCCAGGTGCTATTGCTATGCTTGCGTCGATGCTCTACGACACTGCAGATGGAATCCTTGTTGGACGCTATCTAGGTCAAGAGTCCTTTGGCGCGGTAACCATTGCCATTCCCCTGGTTATTCTCTGCTTTGCCGTTGCTGACCTTATTGGCGTTGGAGCCTCTGCGGTCATTGCGGTTGAGCACGGCAAGAAGAACCACCAAACGGCTAATAATATCTTCACCATTGCCTTTATCATGCTTATTACCACTGGCGTTATCAGTGGCATTTTCTTCTTCTTTTGCGCACCAAACGTTCTGGCACTTATGGGCGCTCAAGGAAAGATTGCCGAGCAAGGAGTCATCTACCTGCGTGTATGGACGCTTTTCTTGCCGGTTATGTGCATCTCATACGCCGTTGATAACTTCCTAAAAATCTGTGGAAAAATTAGGCGCTCTACCAGCATTGCCTTTATTTCCGCAATTCTGGGAACCGCGCTTGAATACTACTTCTTAGGCGTTTTAGGGTTATCCGTTGAGTATGCTGCGCTGGGTTACTGCATCTCTATTACATTCTCATCGCTCTATGGCGTCTGGCCGTTTATTGGCAACAAGCAGATTCTCAAATTTGTAAAGCCACATTTTAACTGGACGCACATAAGAGAAATTTTTGTAAACGGCTTCCCCATCTTTATGCAAAACATCTCAAGCAGGATTTATTCCCTGTTAATGAATGCTGCCCTGCTGAGCCTTGGTGGAGATATTGCCATTGCTTCTTATGGCGTGCTTCTCTATTCTGGTGGTCTTATCCAACCGCTCATCTATGGACAGGCTGACGCCATGCAGCCAGCTGTTGGCTATAACTGGGGTGCAAAGAAAAAAGATCGAGTACTTGCTATCGAGAAGTACATCTTCTCTACAGGTATCATCATTGGCATCTTTGCGTTTTGTGTCTCATTCTTCTTCTCGGAGTTCTTAGTCAAGCTCTACCTGCCAGAAGGAACACAAGATTTGCTTAACATGGCTATTCCCGCCATGCGCATTCATGCATTTGTCTTCATTTTTAGCTGGATTACTATGTGTACCGAGAGTCTTGCTATTGCCCTCAAGCAGACAAAGATTTCCAATCTCTTGAGCGTCTTTATGGCACTCATCTTCCCTATCAGTTCGCTTTTGGTGCTGAGGCCCTTTGGTCTGGATGCGCTCTGGTACGTCTCAGTTGTGTCCAACATACTCTCAGCACTGCTCTCTGTTGGTTGCCTCATCCACATCTATCGCAAGCACTTCAAAGGCGTAGATACAGCCGGTCTTGATAACACAGATGATGCATCTGATGCCGCTCAGCCTCAGTCTTTGTCATGCCGCCCTCAATGACAGCTCTTGCTGCAGCAACTTTTTGCTCGTAGGTGTAGAGAGCCTGTTTGCCATCCATGGTCAGTAGCACCTCGCTTCCAAACGCGTGGTATATATAGTGCCATGTTTTTACAGTTGAGAGTGGAACAGAAAGAGTACTTGCAACCGTACGAGATCCCATACCAGAAGCAAAGAGCTCTGCTGCCTTTCTCCTCACCTCTACATCGTACTTTACCCTACAATCCATACGCATAAAAAGCCTCCCATTTCTTATGTCCAAGAAATGGGAGGCAGTTCAGATTTGGGGTCGGCTTTTGAAATGCTCACACTTTCAGCATTCTTAGGAACTTTCATAATGAACTAAATGTCCATCGAATTCCTAAATAACAAAAAATCAGCGCTTGAAAAGCGGTTTGTGCTGCTCAAGCAACGTAACTTTCATAGAAGACCATCATTTACAGAAAAAGGTTCACATGCACAGGCAGCTAATGTATACATATTGCAACAGCAAGAGGGCCTAAGACCGTCAGCAGAATGTTTCCCATTGCATATCCCGGTGTATAGGCTACTGCAAAAATACTGGACTCATATTCCTCCACAACTCCGTTAAGCGCTGCGGTACAGGTTCCAGCACCGCACAGAGCTCCAATGATATCTAC
>JABZHH010000001.1:0-24525 GCA_015258925.1 Atopobium sp.
ACGCTGATGTGTTGGATACCATGCATCTCGAGCAGAAACAGCAACAAGACTTGCACTATTAGTATTTGCAGAAACTACGCTTGTGTCCCGCGCATTATTAGTTTGTGTTGAAGACTCGCTCACGCGCTATCCTTTTCTACCGATTTCTGTATGGTTTATCCTAGCACAGACAGACAAAGCCGTTTAAACTTGAAACGTTGTTGAACTGTTTTCTCCACTATTTTATTTTGATATGTGGTGACAAGACTATTTAGTAACAGCGCGCTCAACAGCAGCGCTTGTAGAAATGGTGCAATATGTCTCAATCCCCTCTTGGACGCACGCTTATCATTGCTAATCCAGCTGCTCATAGCGGTAAAGGCGCAGCTGGTGCAGAATTTGCCCGTCATTTCCTTACCAGCTATTCTGCTGCAACGGACGGTTACGAGCTCAAGCTCACCACAGCTATGGGAGATGCTCGTGTCATGGCCGCAGAAGCTGCGGACTTTGATACGGTTGTCGCACTTGGCGGAGATGGCGTCATCCATGAGGTGGTCAACGGCCTCATGACCTTATCGCCAGAGGTGCGTCCAGCGCTTGGCATTATCCCTATGGGCTCGGGAAACGACTATGCACGCACTCTGGGTATGAAAATTAACGACCCCGAAGGTGCGTTTGCGCAGCTTGTTCGCGGCAAGGTTAAGCAGCTAGAGATTGGTCGCATCAACGACGTCTACTTCATGGAGACCATGTCGTTTGGACTTGATGCAGCTATTGCAGCCGACACCACAAAGCGTCGCGCGAACAACTCCTCTACCGAGGGCGAGGCGCTCTTCTTAACCTCAGGTCTCAAGTTTATGGCTGCAGGCAGCAAGGGTTACCCTTGCACCGTCTCGTTTGATGGCGAGAAGGACATTGATCTTCAAGCGCTTATCATGGCCTTCCAGATTGGCTCTACGTATGGCGGCGGCTTTAAGGTCTGTCCGCATGCGCAGCCTGACGATGGCCTTCTTACCGTCTGCTACAACACTAAAGTGCCTATCATTCCTCACCTGCTGGCTCTGTTTGGCCTGGCAAGGGCTGGTAAACACGTCAACTCCCGCATCATTGAGGAGCGTCACCTCAAGCAAGCAGTGGTAACTTTCCACAAGCCTGTCCCTATTCAGGTAGACGGAGAAGAGCTTCCCTTTGCAGAACAGTTTGTCATTGAGGTTATTCCCGCTGCACTTTCCGTGATTGTTCCCTAGCGCACAGAGCGACTCCTGCGCCGTAGGTCGCGCTTCGAGGCTCGGGCTTTACTGGTTGCGCATTGCGAGAAGATCGATCTTCTCGCCAGAAGGCTTAACGTTAAAGAAACAGGGGCACCTGCCAGTGCAGATGCCCCTGAATTTGTATCGTGTAGGCTAAGACTTTACGACTAGAACTTAGCGAGCTTCACGCTCAAGCAGAGCCTTAACCTCAGCTGCGGTATCAAGCTCCATAACGCGAGCAGTAAGCTCATCTGCCTCAGCCTTTGTCCAAGCAGCAATGGTCTTGCGGGTACGCAGGACAGATGGTGCAGAGACGGAGAACTCGTCCAGACCAAAGGAAAGAAGGACTGGGATGAGCAGTGGGTCTGCAGCTGCCTCGCCGCACATACCAACCATGATCTTCTCCTTGTTGCCCTCGCCGATGAGGAACTTGAGGGAACGGAGAACGGATGGCTGGTAGACCTCGTAGAGGTAGGCAACGCGATCATTGCCGCGGTCAGCGCACATGGTGTAACCGATCAGATCGTTGGTACCAATAGAGAAGAAGTCGCACTCACGAGCCAGTTTATCTGCAATCAGAGATGCAGATGGGGTTTCGATCATGGTGCCGACCTCAATGTCCTTGTTGTAAGCTACGCCCTCAGCGTCAAGCTCACGCTTGCACTCCTCAACAAGAGCCTTTGCCTCACGGACCTCGTCAACAGTAGTAACAAGAGGAAGCATAATCTTGATGTCGCCAAATGCGGATGCGCGGAGAAGAGCGCGGAGCTGAACCTTGTACTGCTCAGCATTGTTGAGGCAGTAACGGATAGCGCGGAAGCCCATGAATGGGTTCTCCTCGGCCTTCATGTTGAGGTAAGGAATCTCCTTATCACCGCCGACATCAAGGGTACGGATGATGACTGGCTTATCCTTCATGCGCAGAGCAACCTTCTGGTAAGCAGCAAACTGCTCCTCCTCGCTTGGAAGCTCCTTTGCGTCCATAAACAGGAACTCGGAGCGGAAAAGACCAATGCCCTCAGCGTCAGCGTCAACTGCGCCGTTGGCGTCATCTGGATTACCGATGTTAGCAACAAGCAGAACCTTGATGCCGTCAGCAGTTACAGTCTCCTTGCCACGATAAGCCTCAAGAGCGGCCTTCTCTGCAGCATAAGCCTCAGCCTGAGTCTTGTACTCAGCAAGCTCAGCCTCAGAAGGATTAACAACAACCTTGCCGTTAGTGCCGTCGACAACAATAGCGTTGCCGGTTGCAACCTCAGAAGTGATGTTAGGAACAGAAAGAACTGCAGGAATCTCAAGAGCACGAGCAATGATTGCGGAGTGAGAAGTACGACCACCAGTCTCGGTAACAATACCTGCTACGTGGTCCTTATCGATGTCTGCGGTCATAGAAGGAGTCAGCTCATGGCAGACAATGACGGAGTTCTCTGGAAGTGTGGAGAGGTCAACAACCTCTTTACCAAGAAGGTCAGCGAGAAGACCGGTCTTTACGTCAGCAACGTCTGCAGCGCGCTCACGGAAGAGTTCATCCTCCATACCAAGGAACATGTTGTAGTACATGTCGTATGCGTCACTTACAGCCTGCTCAACGCAGGTGCCACCGTCAATTGCGCCATTAACAGCCTCTTTGATGCCCTCATCCTCTGCAAACTCAATGTGAGCACCCATAATTGCAGCAGCTTCCTCGCCCACCGTCTTGGTCATGCGCTCAATCTGCGCATTTGTCTGTGCAATAAACTTAGTTACTGCCTCTGCGTAACGAGCCTTCTCTGCGGCTGTGTCTTCAACAGTGTGTGGAGTAAAAGTAAGATCTGGATCTACGGCAACCTGAGCAGTACCGATGCCGATTCCATTGGACGCATTGACTCCCTCAAACATACTTGCTCCTATCATTGTCCGCGAAGCGGTGTATTTAGTTCTGCAAGCCTATCCACATTGGACAATAGTCGCAGAAACAAACCTGTCTTTTTACAGAGTAACATTTTTTTGACCTGTTACGTTGTGAGTATCGTTAAATAAATTTCAATAAAAAACACTTGGCAAAAGAATCTTTCTTGCCAAGTGTTTGTACGTTCACAATAGTAAAAACGTTCAGTATTTCTTGCACGGCGAAAGTGCACCATCTGAGGGTTTCTCGCCAAAAGAACTACGTGTTCTAGCTGCGATTACTACTCAGAATCTGCAAGCCAAGAAGACTTGCTCTCGCGGTTCTCCTCTTTCTGGCGAGCAAGCTGAATTTCTTCTGCAATAGAAGCAGGCATTTCTCGGCCCATCTTCTTGTAAAGAGCGGTGACAACGCGGTCGATGGTTGCGCGCTTTGCGATTCCTCGGCTTGCTGCAGTTGCCGTACCGCAAGCAGAAGCGTAGATAAGCGCAGTGTCGTAATCGTAGCCAGCGGTGGTCTTTGCCAAAAAGCCTGCAACCATGGAGTCACCAGCGCCAGTTGCGTTAACAAGGCGAATCTTTGCAGTTGGGACAATGTGCTCAGTACCGTACTCGTCCAGGAGCAGCGAACCTGCACCGCCGCAAGAAACGATAACGTTGCGAGCGCCGCCGTCCTGGAGCTTCTTTGCAAATGGAATGCACTCTTCTGGGGTCTCTGGATTGGCATCAAAGATACGGCCAACCTCGTGGTTGTTAGGCTTGATCAGGAATGGCTGAGCCTTGATGGCCTCCATAAGCAGCTGACCAGGAGCGTCGACAACAAACTGAATGCCGCGACCTGCAAGCTGAGCCATAAGGCGAGTATAGATATCCTCTGGAAGTGAGCTTGGAATAGATCCCGTAAGAACCAGGGTGTCACCTGCGCCAACAACATCCATGCGCTCCAGCAGCTCATCAACCTTTTTCTCTGGAATGCGTGGGCCATTGCCGTTGACCATGGTCATAACAATGCCGTTAAGCTTGACGTTAATACGGGTAAAGCCTGAATCCAGCTTGACGAAGTTACTTGGAATGCCCTGACGCTGAAGATCACTCAGCAGGTATTCACCGGTAAACCCACCAACAATGCCCATGGCAACGGTGACCTTATCAAGCTCATTGAGAAGCGTAGAGACGTTAATACCATTACCACCGCAGTGCAGCTCTTCTGATGACGAGCGGTTGGTAAAACCCATGTCCAATGTGTTTGGGTGCATGACATAGTCAAGCGCGGGATTAAGCGTCATTGTGTAAATCACGGCGAGTCCTCCGAACTACAATAAAATCATGGAGACTTCAGTATGACGCAATCACTCGCAACAAACAATTAGAAACTAGCGACTCACAAAAAAATAAAAACCCCGACGCAAGCCGGGGTTTGAAATTCAAATGGTGGATCGTCAGGGGTTCGAACCCTGGACCTTGGGATTAAGAGTCCCCTGCTCTACCAGCTGAGCTAACGATCCAATTAACGTTTCGAATGGGGTGGGAAAAGGGGCTCGAACCCTCGACCTACGGAGCCACAGTCCGTCGCTCTGCCAACTGAGCTACTCCCACCATTTGGCCACCTCATGAAACGCAGCTAAATCATTATTACAGAATCAGAAAAAGATGCAAGCGAGAAACGCAGATTTTTCAAACTCTTTTTTGATTTTCTTTGAAATCAGCCGGCACGACGGGTTTCTCGCCAAACACAATGCGGAGAAGAACGAGCTTCTCCGCAGGTGATTTCATGCACTATACGCGCAGGTATATGGTGGTGCAGCAGTGGCACGGTGCCAAGAAACCGCAGTCAGCGCTCGCAGAAATCAAAGACTGCTCGCGCAGAAATCGCAGCCTGCGCTTAGAAACCGTGGGCCGTAAGAACTGCGTCCAGACGATCCAGCGCCTCTTCGATCTCCACACGAGGAGCTGCCAAATTCCAGCGCTTGAAGCCTTGAGCAGCCTCGCCAAAGAAGACGCCGTCGGTGAAGAAGACCTGGGCCTCAAACTGCAACAGGTGGTCAAGCTCTTCTGGCGTAAGACAAAGATCTCTGAAGTCAAGCCACTGAAGGTAAGTTCCTGTGATTGGCGCGAGCTTCACGCGAGGGTGCTTGGTGGCAAAGAAGTCCAGGACCAGCTTCTGGTTGTCGTCGATGGCCTTGATGCATGCGTCCAGCCATGCCCCACCCTTGCTGTAAGCCAGCTCACAGGCCTTGAAGCTGATTGGGTTGCATGAGGTGGTCTCTCGGGCCTGCAGGCGCTTCTCGAGGCGGCTGCGCAGTTCTGGGTTGCTCACGATGATGTTGCTGAACTGCGTGCCGGCCAAGTTGAAGCTCTTTGAAGCAGAGGTGCAGGTGATCGTGCGTGCTGCGATCTCATCGGAGATTGTCTCAAAGACGGTGTGTGTGGAGCCTGGCATGATGAGGTCGTGGTGGATCTCGTCGGCGACCACGATGAGGTTGTGCTTAACCGCAATCTCTGCGATGCGCGTGAGCTCTTCCTTGGTCCACACGCGACCGCTTGGATTGTGGGGTGAACACAGGATGATCATGGTGTTCTTTGGCTCGGCGGCAAGTTTCTCAAGCAGGTCAAAGTCAATGTCGTAGTGAGGACCCTCTGACAGGACAAGCGGGCACTCTACCAGCGCACGGTTATTCTCCTCAACTGCCATGTAGAACGGATGGTAGACAGGAGTAAACAGGATGACACCCTCGTCTGACTGGGTGGACTCGGCAACAGATGCAAAAAGCGCAGGCACCACGCCTGAAGAGTTGAGCAGCCACTCTGGTTTTACATCCCAGTTGTGGCGGGTCTTCATCCACTTGCACACAGCCTGCTTCATCTGATTGGTTGGCACGGAATAGCCAAGGATTGCGTCATTGATGTATTCCTTGAGGCCCTCGACAATCTCTGGGGCTGTGTGATACTCCATATCAGCAACAGAAAAAGGTGGAATACCAGGAGCTACATCAGGATTAACGTCATACATGACGTTCCATTTTCTAGAACCAGTACCAGCACGATCAACGCGTGATTCAAAATCGTAAGACATAGTGTCTCCATTCACGTAAGCCTGTAATCAGTGTAGCTGCTTTTAGTGTAGCTACTTTTCTTTTCCTTTGTCATTCTTCTGATAAGAAAATCTTTGATGGCACGACGTATTTGCAATCCTTATTGCTATAATGAACGACGCTATATGTCTCCTTAGCTCAGCTGGATAGAGCGTCGGTCTTCTAAACCGCAGGTCGCGCGTTCGAATCGCGCAGGAGGCACCAGAAACTCCAGGTAGACGGCTTGCCGTCTACTTTTTTGTTAGGCCAACACTGCAAGTGCACCCTTTTTGCCCCCAAACTGTATGGCTACTGTAAAAGTAGAATACCTGTTCGAATAAAAGTTTTAACTATCTAGATAGGCGATTTTTGCATAAACACTTGCCAATATGCAGGAAAACTAATCAAGAAATTGATGTATCAAATGAGAGGTGCTGTTTTGGGTAAAAAATCCGTTTAGTTGGAGTTTATTTTTGGTCTTCGAAGTTTTGGCACTTACGTTTACCCAGCTCAGAAATTTTGTACTAATTTCCACAATTTTGTCCACGCAAAATTGCTGGTAGATGGCTTGCATAGAAACTAAGCATTTTTGGATACTCCAACTAAACGCATTTTTTACCACTTTGCCGCCGAATGGTACTCTATCGCTGAAAAATTTCACTTGGAAGCACCAAAATACCCGTTCAATTCTACGAAATAGAATCGAACGGGTACTTGGTCAACGAAAATGATGCGAGCGTGGCTGCACGCCAGATATTACAGCAGGTACTCTGCAATCTGGACAGCGTTTGTTGCGGCACCCTTCCTAATCTGGTCTCCGCAGCAGAAGAATGTCAGTGCATTAGTATCTTTATCAGCTGAAAGATCCTCGCGAATACGACCAACATAGATAAGGTCCTGGTCAGAAGTATCAAGAGGCATTGGGTACTGAAGCTCTGCTGGGTTGTCCACAACCTTGATGCCTGGAGCATCCTCAAGAATTGCACGAGCCTCATCTGGACTCAAAGGGCGCTCAAACTCAACAGTGATGGACTCAGAGTGAGAGCGCATTGTTGGAACTCGAACACAGGTGCAGTTAACGCGCAGTTCAGGAAGGTGCATAATCTTGCGACCCTCGTTTTGCATCTTCATTTCCTCGGAAGTGTATCCAACCTCGTCGAAGCCGCCAATCTGTGGAATCAGGTTAGCTGCCAGCTGGTATGCAAAAGGAGCAGTCTCAGTTACTTCCCTACCTGCAACAACGTCAGCCATCTGATTCTTCAGGCTGGTGAGGCCAGGAAGACCAGCGCCTGATGCAGCCTGATAGGTAGAAGCAATAATACGCTTTGCACCTGCTGCCTTATGTAGAGGATACAGAGGTACCAAGCCAATAATGGTTGCACAGTTTGGATTAGAGATGATGCCGTTATGGTTCTTGATATCCTCGGCGTTAATCTCTGGGATTACCAGCGGAACGTTTGGGTCCATTCTAAATGCATGGGAATTGTCAACGCAGACGCATCCACGCTTGACAGCCTCAGGAAGCAGCTCTTTTGCCTGTTCGTCGCCAGCTGCGCCAAGGACAATGTCTACACCCTCAAAAGCCTCTGGTGTTGCTTCGCGAATTACAATCTGCTGGCCAGCAAATTCGATAGTTTTACCAGCGCTTCGAGCGGATGCCAGAAGCACCAGCTCCTTGATAGGAAAATTACGCTCTTCAAGGCACTGCATCATCTGGGCACCAACAACGCCGGTAGCACCAAGAATTGCAACGACCTTACCGTTTGGATCAAAAGTCATAGTTACCTCGAAACCATTTCGTCACGAACAAATCCGTTATAGATGACGCCAATTGTGCGATCAAAGTCGGCATTATCGACGCCCACAATAATACTAATCTCTTCTGAGCTCTGCGTAATCATGCGAATGTTGACGCCCGCATTGCCCAACGCGCCAAAGATCTTACCAGAGGTGCCGGAACGCCTAGACATATTACGACCAACAACAGAAACAAGAGCTAAGCGGTCTACCATCGTAATGTCATCAGGCTCAATCTCGCGACGAATATCGCTGATGATGGAATAAACCGTATCCTTTACGTCGGAGGCATTTACCACAATACCAAACGAATCAACGCCTGTTGGGATGTGTTCAACAGAGACGCCGTAGCGCTCAACAATATTGAGTGCGCGGCTGATGACGCCAACCTCGTTGGACATGTGAGCCTTCTTGACATGAATAGCTAAGAAGTCTTTCTTGCCTGCAATACCTGTAATCAAGTGCTCGTTTGTATCGCCATCCGCGGTCTCACGGATAACCGTACCCGTGTCTTCTGGACGGTTGGTATTCTTAATCTGAATTGGAATGTTTGCCTCGCGAACAGGGAAAATTGCCTCTTCCTGAAGAACGGAAGCACCCATGTAAGAAAGCTCGCGCATCTCGTCAAAAGTAATGCGGCCAATAGCACGTGGATTCTGAACAATGCGAGGATCCGCAGAAAGGAAGCCGGACACGTCAGTCCAGTTCTCATACAAGTCAGCATCCAGGCAGCGAGCAACAATAGCACCGGTAATATCACCACCACCGCGCTGGAACAGCTTAATTGCACCGTCAACGGTAGCACCGTAGAAGCCAGGCAGCACAAACGAGCCGCTGCGAGCAACAACTTCTTTAAGTCTAGAAGCAGTGCGCTCCATATCAATGGTGCCATCATGATGGAACAGCATAACGTCAGCAGCATCAACAAAGGGCAGACCAAGATACTCAGCAAGAATCTGGCAGGTAAACCACTCGCCCCTACTTACTACATACTCTGGCGAGAAGGACTTGATGTTTGTAGCAAACTTCTCAAACTCCTCGGCGACAGGCCATGCAACTCCCAGTTCATCAGCAATCTCCACAAAGCGAGCCTCGATGTCTGCAAGTAAAGAAGTGCAATCAACGTGATACTCAATGTGGGCATTTACCAGCAGCAAAAGATCCGTAATCTTGTTATCGGTTGAGTGGCGCTTTCCCGCTGCAGACGAAACAATAAAGCGTCTATCAGGGTCAGCTTCAACAATAGCTTTAACTTTTTTGAACTGCTCTGCAGAAGCAACACTTGAGCCGCCAAATTTTGCAATTTTGATCATTTCTAATTCCTCTTTTCAAGTGCAGCCATAAAGGTTGTAGGGTCTTGCGAAAGTGCGCTGGTAAGAAGATCACGGGCCTTCTCGGCACTTAGATTTTTAACCAACTGAGCACCCGGCTCCCAGAACGTACCGCCTGGAATATCGGCCTGCGTCCTAAACACATAGTCGGAAACAAGTAGCTCTGGATTATACGAAAGACCTGCCGAGAAGGTCTGCTGACCCCCAGCAGGAGCCGCGGCACAGTCAATAATATCCTGCACGACGGCGTTTGCCGTTGGGTCGCCACCGGCGCCCTGACCGTAAAACTTGAGCTCGCCAATGGTGTTTCCCACGGCAGTTGCAACGTTAAAGTTAGTTGGAACGTGAGCCTCTATGGTTGAGAGCGAAACCGCAACTGGCTCAACAGCTACCGCATACGATGAACCGTCAGAAACACCACGACCAAAGAGCTTGATTGTCATATCGTGACTGCCAAACATGGCAAGATCGCGCTTAGTTAAGTTTCTGATACCAGACATAGGAATCTGGTCTGTGCAGATTACGTCGAAGGCGATAGATGCAGAAATCATAGTCTTAGAGCGAACATCAATGCCGTCGATATCGCTTGACGGGTCTCGCTCGGCGTAACCCAGCTCCTGAGCCTTGCTCAGAACCTCAGCAAAGTCCGTTCCGTCTTTGAGCATGGAATAAACGATGTAGTTGGTGGTGCCGTTCATGATTCCCCAGAACGCAGAAATCTCGTCAATACGACGAACTTTCTGAATTCCTGCAATCCAAGGAATGCCACCACATACGCAGGCTTCAATCTTAAAGTTGACACCCGCCTCAGCAGCAAGGGTCATGAACTCCTCAAAATGCGCAGATACCACGGCTTTATTTGAGGTGACAACATTTTTCTTAGCAGTAAGTGCTGCTTTAATGTACTCATAGGCTGGCGAGAGACCGCCCATGCACTCGACAACCGTATCGAGCGCAGGGTCAGACAAGAGCGCATCAAAATCAGATGTTGCCCGAGGGTCAACGTGCTCTTTACCAGCTCTAACCAAGATGGACGTCAGGTTAACGTCAGAAACGCGCTCATCAAGAATGCGCGCAACTGAAGCACCAACCGTTCCAAATCCAAGTAGGGCAACGTTTTGCATATAACTCCAAATCTAGCAGTCATTTTGCGAGAAAACCGATTGCCTGCAAGGCTAATTGCAGAGCAAGGACAACCGCACGCAAAGGTGACTGCACTGATAACAATCTCATAGACAAAAACTACCAATAACCTAGATAGAATCTAATTGACAGTTTTTCTCGTCTTCATAATGCTATGAACAATTCTATGTTACAAGCGACATTTACTTCTCACTGTTAAAATAATAGAAACGCAACACGCGAGACGCGCAATTTGCACGCGCACAACACGCGAGACGCACAACACGCGACACGTTCTAAAGATTGGTGGTTTCATGGCCGTCGCATATCACAGCACAAGAAGCTCTGACCATACCGTTTTGGCTAAACAAGCCATTTTGCAGGGAATTGCTCCCGACGGCGGCCTTTATATCCAAGATTCAATTGGCGAGAAACCCCTCGATCTTGCAAAGGTTTGTTCTCAGGGCTTTAAAGCTACTGCTTTCGACGTGCTTTCTACTCTGCTGGACGACTACTCTGCTGAAGAGCTGACTCGCTGTGTTGAGGGTGCATACGGATCTCAGTGGGATACTGAGGCCATCACCCCTGTTTCCTCTATTGGCGATGATTGGCTGCTTGAGCTCTTCCACGGTCCAACGTCGGCTTTTAAAGACGTTGCACTTCAGATGCTCCCCCGCCTGATGAGCGTTGCTCGCGAGGACGCGGACGCAGCTGGCGCTGTCAACGCTGAGGGTACTGCGTACGTGGCTGTCACCGCCGGCAAGAACATCATGATTGTGACCGCCACCTCCGGAGACACTGGTAAAGCAGCACTTGAGGGCTTCAAAGATGTTCCTGGTATGGGCATTACCGTCTTTTATCCTGAGGGAAAAGTCTCGGACATTCAGCGCCTGCAGATGGTGACTCAAAAAGGCTCTAACGTAGCTGTTTGCGCTGTTAAGGGAAACTTTGACGACGCTCAAAACGCCGCTAAAGCAATCTTTGCTAACAAGGAGTTGGCGCATGAGTTGGCCGGTAAAGGCACCGTACTTTCCAGCGCAAACTCCATCAATATTGGTCGTTTGGCCCCACAGGTAACCTACTACTTTGACGCATATGCCCAGCTTGTTGCCAAGGGCGCCATCGCTCAGGGTCAAAAAATTACTTTCTGCGTGCCAACCGGCAACTTTGGCGACGTCCTCGCAGGTTACTTTGCAAAAGAAATGGGACTTCCTGTTGATCGCCTCATTGTGGCTTCTAATAGCAATAAGGTGCTGACTGATTTCTTGGAAACAGGCATCTACGATCGTAGACGTGCATTTGAAAAGACCATCTCTCCATCGATGGACATTCTGGTTTCATCAAACCTTGAACGACTCCTCTATCTTGCGTCCGGCAAAGACACCGAGCTTATCAGCTATCTGATGAACCAGCTGGTAACCAAGGGTATCTACACGGTTCCTGCTCAGGTGATGGACACCATCCGCGAAACCTTTGATGCTGGCTTTGCAACCGACGCTCAGACGCGTGAGACTATCCGTTCTACCTGGGAGAATTGTCGTGTGCTGATTGACCCTCACACAGCCGTCGCAAAGCACGTGCTTGACAGGGTTTCTCGCCAGGCGGGTAACGTGCGCGTTTGTCTGTCTACTGCGAGCCCGTATAAGTTCTCGTCCGACGTGCTTGCCGCGCTGGGCCACTCGACCGCTGGCCTGGATGACTTTGCGTGCATGCATACGCTCGCCGAAATCACGGGCACTAATCCGCCAATCCAGCTTTCATCGCTGAATGATAACGTTATCATTCATACTGACGTTCGCGAGAAGGAACAGCTTGCTTCATACGTTTCCGAAGCATGCGGGCGTATTTTTGCTTGTTAGACTCTGAGAAAGCAGGTTCTACATGCTCGACAACACCATCTTGACCGTTTCTGTACCTGCTACCTCTGCAAACATTGGCGTCGGCTACGATACGCTGGGTCTTGCGTTTAACCTGCGCGCAAAAATTACGTTTAGGGAATCTCCTACACTCATCATTGACGGCTGCCCCGAGCAGTTCAGAAACGATGACAACCTTGTCTGGACGTCTTATGTTCGAGCCTGCGAAAAGCTGGGCGAAGAGCCTACTCCCAAGCACATCACTATCGACTCGCCTATTCCGCTTTCTGGTGGACTTGGCTCAAGCTCTACCTGCGTAATTGCTGGTATTGCAGCCGCGATGACTGAGTCTCATGGCGGCTGGGATCCTGAGCGTGCGCTCGACTTTGCCTGTCATTTTGAGGGCCATCCCGATAATGTTGCTCCTGCAATTTACGGTGGCCTGACCTCGTCATTTGTTGAGGGTGGTCATACCGTTTGTACTCGAAGACTGGTAGCGCGCGGTCTCTCTTTTGTTGCGATTGCGCCGCCGTACACGGTCAACACCGAAGACGCGCGCAAGGTGGTTCCGCAGAAAGTCTCACTCGAAACGGCCGTTTACCAGATGGGGCGCACCGTTGCTGTTACCCATGCACTTGAAACAGGAAACGGCGGACTGTTGGCAGCAGCTTGCAATGATAAGATCCACGAACCGTATCGCAAGGAGCTCATCCCCGATTACGAGGAGCTCAAGCAGGTAGCCAAACTTGCTCGAGCTTGTACGTTTGTCATTTCCGGATCTGGCGCTACCATGGTTGCTATCTGCGACTCCCCTGTCACCGCGCGCGCCGTTGCCGAGAATGCCAAGCAGGTCAGAGGCGATCTTTGGATTCAAATTCTTGAGCCAGCACTTCTGGGTACCGTCCTTACCTTGGACGACGGTCAGCAACACCACAACACTTTCGACGAAATTTAACGTAGCGTTTGCGAGAGCCGCGCGCCTGAAAAGTGCAAAGAATCTGTATTTGAGGCACAGATTCTTTGATGAAATCAGGCAAATCCACCGATTCTTTTACGTATTTAGGCAAAAGTTACAGATTCTTTGAAGAAATCAGGCGCGTGAAGATAGGCTGCGCCACTCCAAATTTTGCGAGCCTGAAAACTACATCAAGTCTGAGTAAATTTACTCAGACTTGGCGAGAAAAACCGGCAAATAGCTCAGATATGGTGCGCTTTTCAGGCAAACTGTTCAGACATGACAACAAAACCCGGCTCCTACGTTGTGTGGGAACCGGGTTGTCGTTTAAGTCGCGTTTACCGCAGTGTCGCGGTCTGCCGTAGCAGCACGTTTACCGCAAGCCGCGTTTACCGTAAGCAGCGTTTATGCGCCGAGATACGCCTTGCGTACGTCATCGTCATGGAGAAGCTCCTGACCGGTGCCATGCTTAGCAACCTTACCAAGCTCAAGAACGTATGCACGGTCTGCAACCTTAAGTGCCATATTAGCGTTCTGCTCAACCAGCAAAATGGTGGTTCCTGCATCGCCGAGCTGGCGAATGATCTGGAAGATCTCCTCGATCAGGATAGGAGCCAGACCCATGGAAGGCTCGTCGAGCATCAAAAGCTTTGGCCTGCTCATCAGAGCACGACCCATAGCAAGCATCTGCTGCTCGCCACCAGACAGCGTTCCTGCCAGCTGATTCTTGCGCTCGCGAAGACGTGGGAAATGCTCGTAGACCATCTTGACGGTCTTAGCGTTCTGGGAATCGGGCTGCGTATAACCGCCCATCTCAAGGTTTTCAGCAACACTCATGCGAGAAAACACACGGCGGCCCTCAGGGCACAATGCCAGGCCAGTCTCAACAATCTTGTGAGCGCGCTGGCCTACAAGGTTTTTCTCGTCAAGGGTGATGGTGCCAGAATCAGGTCTTACCAAACCAGCAATGGTGTTCAGTGTAGTTGATTTACCTGCGCCGTTTGCGCCAATAAGAGTGACGATCTCACCCTCGTGGATGTCAAAAGAAATGCCCTGAACTGCGTGGATAGCACCGTAAGAAACATTAAGATCCTTGACGGACAGCAGGGTTTTTCCAGCGCTAACTGCCTGGATGTTTGTAGTTTCAGCGGCCATTAGCGCACCTCCTGCTTTCCAAGATATGCCTCGATAACGCGAGGGTTATTCTGAACCTCTTCTGGCGTTCCCTTTGCAATGATGTTGCCGTGGTCAAGAACGGCCAAACCCTCGCAGATACCCATAACAAATTTCATATCGTGCTCGATGAGAAGAACAGCAATCTTGAAATCATCACGAATCTTAAGGACATTCTCCATAAGCTCGTCGGTCTCTGCTGGATTCATACCTGCAGCTGGCTCGTCAAGCAGCAAAATCTTAGGCTGCGTTGCCAGAGCGCGAAGAATCTCAAGCTTGCGCTGAGCGCCATAAGGCAGGTTACCTGCAAGGGTATTTGCAAGATTCTCCATACCAAAAATGCGCAGGAGCTCGCGAGCGTTATCAGCGCTCTCTTTTTCCTGCTTCCAATGAGCCGGAAGGCGGAAGACGTCCTCCAAGAAGTGAGACGTCATGTGGCTTCCCTGACCAACCTGAATGTTCTCCATAACGGTCATGTTGTTGAACAGGCGAATATTCTGGAAGGTTCGAGCAATGCCCATATGATTTGCCTCAACAACGCTCTTACCAGCAAGATCATAGCCGTCAATCATTACGGTACCACGGGTTGGCTTGTAGACGTTGGTGAGCAGGTTGAAGACAGTTGTTTTACCTGCACCGTTAGGGCCAATGATGCCAGAGATCTCGGTAGGACCAAGAGCAATGTTGAAGTCGTTAACAGCCGTCAAGCCACCAAAGTCAATGCCAAGGTGCTCAGCCTGAAGAACTGGAATTGCGCCAAGGTCTCGCTCAGGAATGAGGTTAGGAGACTCTTGCCTGATAAGTTTTGTAGTGTTTTTAGTTGCCATCGCTCTTACGCCTCCTTCGAATCAGTTGAGGCTTCTACCTGTGTATCCACCTGCTCGTTTGCCTGAGCGCCTGCCTTCGCGTTGACCTGCACGTCTGTCTGCTCGTCAGAGTCATCCTTGTTCCAAGGGAAGTCTCTGTTCATGACTCGCTCAATAATGCGAGACAGCGAGAAGTCATAAGAACCAAACAGACCCTCTGGTCTAAAGATCATGACCAGAATCAGAACGATTGCATAAGCAACCATGCGGTAGTCAGCAAAGGCACGTAGAGCCTCTGGGAGTACGGTCAGGACAGTTGCGGACACAACGGAACCAAACATAGAGCCCATGCCGCCCAAAACAACCATAACAAGGATCTCAACGGACTTCATGAAGCCAAACTTGGCAGGCGCCATAACGCCGATGCAGCCCGCGTAAAGGCCGCCTGCAATACCAGCAAGGAATGCAGAGAAAACAAAGGCCAAAGTCTTGTAATACGTGGTGTTAACGCCCGATGCCTCTGCAGCAATCTCGTTATCACGGATGGCGAGAATAGCGCGTCCATGTCTAGACTTCATAAGAGTATGAATAGCAAAAATGGCAAGCGAAACAACAATTGCAGTGTTCAGGTAGCCGGTATAGGCTGGGATGCCTGTCAAGCCGGAAGCACCGCCCGTGAGCTTAAATCCAAGAGCAGAGTCGATGTTAACCAGGACAACGCGGATAATCTCTGCAAAGCCCAAGGTAATGATGGCCAGGTAATCGCCACGAAGACGAAGTGCTGGAATACCAATAACCACACCCATCAGAGCAGCGCAAATGCCGCCGAACAAAAGACCAACAACAAAGAGAATCACTGCTGGTGTAGAGCCTGAGGCCATGGACTGAGCATCCAGACCAAAGAGTGGCATCATGCGAATGATAAAGATTGCGCAGGCATAACCACCAATGGACATAAAGCCAGCGTGACCCAAAGGAAGCTGTCCCAGATAACCAGTAACAATGTTCAGAGAAACAGTCATCAGAACATACACGCCAATTTGCTCAAAAACAACGGTCTGATAGCGAGAAATAAGACCCTCTCCTACCAGGAAGTTTCCGCCAAAGACAAAGAGTGCAACAAGAATTGCATTGATGGCATAGCGAGCAGGCATAGTAAGCTCACGGCGCTGACCATCTTTTCCACCAAAACCAGTGACAATTACTGGGTTGTGGTTGTTATCGCGTGGATACATTTTAGTCATGTGAGCCTCCTTACACTTTCTCGGTAACTGGTCGGCCAAGCAGGCCAGTTGGTTTCACAACAAGAACAAGAATCAAGAGTAAGAAGACTACTGCATCCTGCCAGACAGACAGGCCAAAGGCAGCAACAAAGACCTCGGAGAAGCCAACAATAAGGCCGCCAATAACAGCGCCAGGAATGGAGCCAATACCGCCAAGAACCGCTGCAACAAATGCCTTGGTGCCCAGCATGACGCCCATGGTAGGAGAAACCTGCTGGTATGCCATGGAGTACAGAATAGCTGCAATGCCTGCCAGAGCGGAACCAACTGCAAAGGTAAAGCTAATAGTGCTATTAACGTTAACGCCCATCAGACGAGCGGCGCCCATATCCTCAGAAACGGCACGCATTGCCTTACCAAGACGAGTCTTCTGAACCAAAAGGGTCAGAACAACGGTTGCCACAATAGTAACGGCAACAGTCAAAAGCGCAGTGCCGGAGAGCGTCGAACCAAATACCTGAACAGTTCCCAGGTCAATGATGCTTGGAACAACCTTAGCGTCAGCGCCCAGGAGTAGCTGAACGCCGTTCTCAAGCAGGTAAGAGACACCAATTGCAGTAATCAGAATAGAAAGCCTTGGAGCTTCTCTGAGCGGTGCGTAGGCAACCTTGTCGATGAGGACGCCCAGCAAAACGCAGCCAAAAATGGCGAGAAGAACGGCGATTGCAGGATTGAGTCCTAACTGAACAAGCGCAATCCAAGCAACGTAGGAGCCAAACATGATGATGTCACCATGTGCAAAGTTAAGAAGCAAGATGATGCCGTACACCATTGTGTAACCAAGCGCCACCAGTGCGTAAATACTGCCCAATTGAAGTCCATTGAGCACCTGAGTCAAAAACATCTGAGGTTCTCTTTTCTATGAAGGATTGATCGTGTCATAGATGGACTCTTTGCCATCTTTAAAGGTAATGATCAAGGTGGACTTCACTGGGTCACCTGTTCCCTGATATGAAAGGGTTCCAGTAACACCTTCGACCACACCAGATGCAATAGCGTCAATAATTGCCTGCCTATACTCATTAGAGTTGTAGGTATAACCGCGTTTCTCGACAGTCTTAAGAGCGGAGCAAAGAATCATTGCTGCGTCATAGCCCAAAGAACAGAAGTTAGTTGGAGCCTCACCGTATTCCTCGGTGTAAGCCTTAACAAAATGCTGAACTTTTTCATCTGGGTTTGAAGCAACAAAGGCAGAGCAATAGAAGCATCCTTCAAGGTCAGCCGCAGAAGCATAGTCCTGCTCGCCGCCAATAATGCCTGCCCAACCATCTGCGCCCATAAAAGGCTTTTTGCAGCCAAGCTGACGAGCCTGCGTCACAATCTTGCCGTTATCCTGGTAATAGTTTGGAGCCAAAATGGCATCAGGATCCAGTCCAATAATGCTGGTGAGCTGGGCGTTAAAGTCAACAGCTCCCGTTGGATAGCCCTGCTGGGATACAACCTCAATGCCCAACTCACGAGCCCTCTGGACAAATGCGTTGTTTACGCCAATCTCGTAATCGCCACCAGAGTTAAAGATGGTTCCTACACGCTGATAGCCTTGCTTTTTAGCAAACTCTGCAAGAACGACGCCCTGGAATGGGTCGGTGACGGTAGCGCGGAACATGTTATTGCCGTGGGCAACAACATCTTCTGCTGTTGCAGATGCCGTTACGCAAGGAATGTTGTCCAGAACCGATTTCTGCGCCAGTGCAATGGTTGGCGTAGAGGTAACGTCACCTAGAATTGCACAGACATTCTCGTCAAGCAGCTTGTTATAAACAAGAATAGCCTCGGTTGAATCGCCCTTCTCATCCTCTGCAATAGGAACAATCTGGCGACCACCAGCTCCACCGTTCTTGTTGAATTCCTTGAGGTACAGCAAAATGCCGCTACGCACTGCAAGGCCATACTGGGCAACGTCGCCGGTATACGGCCCCATCACGCCAACGTAAATGGAGTTAGGGTCTTGGTTCTTTGGCGAACAGCCTGCTAGAGCAAACGACCCCGCAATGGTCCCGGCCACCTCCAAAAAGCGTCGTCGCGTTAGCTTATGTGCCATATTCATCTCCTTTTCTCCATAGCGTTGAATATGTGACACAACACAATATGGCTGCAGCCCTTAAAAAAGAACCACAGCCAAAAAATGTTATCTAACTTGAAATAATTTTAGAGAAACCGGATGTTTCTACGAGCTCCAGCCTTGTGTGACGATTGCCGCCGTAGCCTTTGGGCCGCTCAGCGCGCGCCTGCTTATGCCTCGCGTACCAGAGGAAGCTCGCCTGCAAAGTGACGAGGCTTGTAAGAGGCCTTGTCTGCGCTGGTCTTATCGCCAAGATCAAGCGAAGAAATCTTCTTCATCTTGCTGGTGCCGCCCTCAATGAGGCGAAGCAGCTCGCGCGTTGGTCTCTCATCAGCCGCCTGAAGCTCAGCTGCCATCTCACGCTCAACCGCGTCAAAGATGTCCTGAACGTGCGAGGAGGTATCGTTTGTAGCCTTAACCAGCGGCATTGCGGTTGACTGCGCAACCACACCAGCGTAGTTTGGCTCGCGAGAAGGACGTATCTGAGCTGCGGCAACCTTGTGAGACGCAGCGGGTTTTGCACCCGACAACTCCACCGAGCTTGCAACTTCAGCCTCAGCAGCGGCCTGACCGATGAGCGGCAGCTGCACTGGATGATACTTGCGCATCTGCTGCTGATCATGGCGAGCTAAATGCTCGTCCATTGCAGCCAGTGCAAGCGTCCAATCATCAGCATGCTCAAGCTCGTCAATCGTACGCTTCTCAGGGAAGACTCCCTGGTCAACGTAAGAGATACGGCTAGAAATATCAGCAGCATGGTTGGTAAAGTCTTCAGGAATAGCCTCGGCACCAATCTCAGCAATACCAAAATCGCGCGTAATGGACTCTTCGCCCACAGCCTTAGTCCACCAAGCTGTACCAACGTCACCAACGGTTCCGTCAGCACGCTCGATAATGGGCAGACCGTCCATAGGATCTTTCCCCAGGCGCTCAAGAAGTACCGCAGCAGCACCCTTTGCTCGCGCAACGGTGCGCTCACGCCAGCTCAAAAGCTTAGTGTAGTTCTCTGCAATCTGCGCGTAGTCGTTTGTAGAGTGTGCAGGAGCCTTCTTTGCGCGAACGGGAAGAACGCCCTCTGCGGCCGTACTTACAACCTGTGACTTCTTTGCAGGTGACTCGGCAGACTGAACAGGCAGCTCAGCAGACTGAACACGGATGGAACCAGTCATGTCCCACTGAGAAGCCCTCATGTGCTTTGGCTTGTACGCAGCAATCGAGCGCCTTGAAGAGTCCAGCGGAATCACAATGCTCTCTTCTGGCGAGAAGTTCGATGCAGCTGAGACCTGCTTTGAAGATAGAGCCTCATCTGAGCTCTGGAACGTTGCAGCTGACTGGCTCTTTGCTTCTACCCCATCGGTTTTCTCGCCACGATTTACCGCACGAGAAACAACTAAGGCAGTGCCAGAAATGACAGCAACCGCAGCAAGTCCCACTCCGATACCGGTAAAGATTGCACCAAGAGGTGTTTGACGAATTTCGTTTGCTGTAAGGGCATACGCAGATGCTGGCTCTGCCACCAGAACCAGTCCACTGAGCAGGCCGGCGACTACTGCCGGATTCCTACCTTCTGTCATACAAACTCCCCCTACAAACGCCAAGAAGATGTATGAAGACACACGCTAAATTTGCATATGCTACTAAACCCAATACGGGCGACGTGAGCAACGGGTGGGCTTCATTTCATCTTTGTATAATCCGCTGCAACACATAATTGTGCTGTTAGAAATGACTATAGCGTAATTCGTTATTTTTTACAGCGTCTTTAAAACTTTTTCATAATTCTTTGGCAGTTATTCAACAAAATGACGAGAAAAAAGAAGTGCCTCCCAACATAGATTGGAAAGCACTTCTTGCGCCATCTTTAAATCTGACTAATTCTGCGGATAGTCAGACTGTGCAGCCTTCTTTGCAGATCTAATCAGGAAGTCCTGGTTATTGTCGGTCTGCTTAAGACCACTGATAAGAGCGGTAGTTGCACGCTCAGTGTTATTGAAGCCTGCAAGAATACGGCGAACGCCCCATACCATAGGCTGAAGCTCTGGCTTAATAAGCAGATCCTCATTACGAGTACCAGAAGAAACAGGATCAATAGCTGGGAAGATACGGCGATCTGCCAGGTCTCGATCAAGCTTGAGCTCCATGTTACCAGTGCCCTTGAACTCCTCGAAGATAACCTCATCCATCTTGGAGCCTGTATCTACCAGGGCAGACGCAATGATAGTGAGCGAGCCGCCGTTCTCGATATTTCGAGCTGCACCCAAGAACTTCTTTGGTGGATACAGAGCTGCGGAGTCAACACCACCAGAAAGAATACGACCAGAAGCAGGAATAGCCAGGTTGTATGCACGAGCAAGACGTGTAATGGAGTCCAAAATAACCACAACGTCCTGACCCATCTCAACCAGACGCTTTGCTCGCTCAATGACGAGCTCCGAGACAACGGTGTGGTTCTCTGCTGGCATATCAAAAGTTGAAGCAACAACGGTGCCCTTGATGGAGCGCTCCATGTCTGTAACTTCCTCAGGACGCTCGTCTACCAAGAGGCAGAAGAGGTGGACCTCAGGATTGTTGGTGGTAATAGACTGGCAAATGCGCTTCAAAATGGTGGTCTTACCTGCCTTTGGAGGCGAGACAATCAAACCACGCTGACCCTTACCAATAGGAGCCACCAAATCAATTGCACGGCCCGTAATGGAGTCTTTACCGTGCTCCATAGTAAGAGGCTGGTCCGGGAAAATAGGGGTCAAATCTTTGAAGCGAGGACGGTCCTTAAGACCCTCAACTTCCCCACCGTTGACCTGGGTAACCTTAAGCAGTGGTGGATACTTGCTATTTAAGCGAGCAGGTCCCACCATGCCCAAGACGCTATCACCCGGGCGCAGACCAAGATTTCTAATAATCTGCTGGTGGACAAAGGCGTCGTCATCGCCTTCCATGTAATTACCTGTACGAATCCAACCGTAGCCTTCGTTGCTAATCTGAAGAATACCCTCAACAGTCTTAAAGCCCTCAGCAGCTGCAGATGCAGCGTATACAAGCTCAATCAAATCAGACTTATGAACACCTGCGTACTCAATGCCCAGCTCAGTTGCTTTAGCGCGAAGCTCAGAAAGCTTCATCTCTTGCAGAGCCTCTTTGGAAAGCGATGGCTCGCTTGCCTGGCCCTGCTTGCGATTCTTGTTGCGCTGGTTGTTCTGTCTACGATCGCGAGAAGGACGCTCCTGGTTGTTGGCGTGTGCATTTTCCTGTGTCTTCTCGCCCTCCTGAGCTGCTTCTTTTGGCTCAGCATTACGATGTCGACGACGTGTTGCACCCGTACGAGAACGTCCTGGACGCTCTGCTGGAGCTGCATCGGAATCTGCTACTGCACCAGAAGCCTGCTCCTGAGCTACACCATCCTGCTGCTCAACACTGCCCTGCTCTTCAGCAAAGTTCTTCTGAGCCCCATTGGTATTCTGGTCAGCTGTTCTCTCTGCCTCTGCTTTAGTGAAGGCAGGAGCCGGGGTTACCTCCGCAGAAGGCTGAGTTGCGTCCTGAACAATCTTGGTAAGGCGATCAGTGTCTACAACGTCAGAAGAAACCTTGCCACCTGCCTGAACCTGAGCGAGAACCTCTGCCTGTGCAACTTCAAGGGCACGCTCATGAAGAGCACGCTCTTCCATCTCTTCTTTGCTAGGACGGCCACGACGGCGCTTTGGTGGCTCTGTAATGCCTGCTGCGTTCATAGCCTCTGCCACAACAGCCTCTACCGCACGACGCGCCTCGGTCTCTTTTTTAGTTGGACGACCGCGACGACGCTTTGCAGCGGATGAATTAGAGGCCTTTTCTTCAGTTACCTCAGAATTGGTATTTTGTGAAGTTGAATTTTCTGAATTACTATTTTCACTCTTGCGAGGTCGACCACGTCTACGTGGTGCTGGAGTATTTTCTACATCATTTAAAGAATCATTTTGGACCGAAGATGTTTCGTCCGACATGTACAAACCTCTCTGTTTGCTCATCAAAATAATCTGTAAAAATACGTGAGAAATATGATGAAGGGATAACAAACAAAATCAAATAGGTGCAAATCCAAAAGGAATATACCACGAAAATGCCCGCCTTATGATGAAAAAATAAATAAAATTCACCATAAAACGGGCAAATGGGGATTTATAACCACTAACCCTTAAACCTCGAGAAACCCACCTTCTAGATTTCTTTAATCTGCATAAATCATTTAAACAGCTGTACGGCTCTTTCTTTTAACAATAATATCTTCAATTTGCTGAACGATTTCTTTGATATAGGTCTTGCCTTGAGGCGTGAGCTCAACCATAGTTACTCTTCTTGAGAGAGCATCATCATGTTTGCGCTGTACCAGGCCACTTTCTGCCAAAGCAGTAAGAGACATAGAAACCGTTGGCTGCAAAAGACCAAGCGCGTCAACAATCTCTGTAATTGAAAGAGCGTCTTTAGGAGAATCTAGAATTGCAAGAAGGACCATATCTGCTGCCCTGCAATACAGCGCTCCCATAGCGTCAACATACATGACAATGCGCTCAAACGAAGTACGTGAAAGCGCCTGGCCGGGTGCAATACGAGCACAGGTAAGCTTGGACAGCTCCTCAACTGCTTCTACACCCTTTTCTGTGATGATACACACTACGTTGCGTCGATCAATGGCGCCTTCATCTCTCTTGATGAAACCAAGCCTTGCCAGGTGCGAGGTACGATGAGTAATCGTAGGACGAAGAGCACTCTGATACTCGGCAATTTCTGAAGTCTTAACAGGAGCGCCCTTCACATTGAGGCGACACAAAATAGCAAACTCTTCAAACGTGAGTCGTCTGTTAGCAGGCACCACTCTTCTAACCAAGTTGTAAGACCTGCGAATGGACATGTACTCGCGAAGTTCCATAGAGACCTCCACTCTTATGCCCGAACCATTTACTATTTGCTCGCATAATGAGTATACCCCTAAAAAACACGTGTTAACGTGGGGACAAAACAATAGTTAGTCAGAAATATGTTAGAAAATGGTGCTTATATGACATCAAAATAGGCTTTTATATGCTGAAATATTAAATTTAAGTAATAAATATTAATTTTATTATCTCTTTTATACATTTAAAAATTTTTTACATAACGGAGAAATGTGTAAATTATCTGGAGAAATTCACTAAAGATACCGTGCAGATATTCAATACTTGCACGGTATCATGACAAAACAACATAGTTAGCTATCGTTTACATCGCTTCAGGAGCAGAAACACCAATCAGATCAAGAGCAATTGCAAGTACGCGACGAGTTGCATCACACGCAGCAAGACGAGCCTTAGAAAGCTCTGCGTCCAGTGGGCGTCCTTCAGAAGGAAGTACCTGGCAAACGGTATAGAATGCGTGGAACTGGCCAGCAAGCTCTTCAATATAGTGCGTAATGCGGAATGGTGCCCTATCGCGAGCACAGCCCTCAACAAGACCTGGAAACTCAAAAAGCTTACGGGCAAGCGCCTGCTCAGCGGCATCAGAAAGTAGTCCAAGATCAACCTCAGAGCCAATAGCCTTATCTGCAACGGCATCCATACCAAGCGCCTTTGCCTCATCAAGGTCAACGCCAGCAGCACGACGCAAAATAGAACAAATACGAGCGTGGGCGTACTGAACGTAATACACAGGATTAGAGCTGTCCTGACGTTTTACCTGCTCAATGTCAAAGTCAATCATCTGGTTGGAAGACTTTGAAACAAGGGTGTAGCGCGTTGCATCAACACCAACCTCGGCGAGAAGCTCGTCAAAGTGGATACCAGTTCCCTTACGTTTAGACATTCTGACGGCAACGCCGTTTCTGAGCAGGTTAACCAGCTGACCAAGCAAAACCTCAAACTGAGTTGGGTAACCAAGAGCTGTTGCAGCAGAGCGAACACGCTGAATATATCCGTGGTGATCTGCTCCCCAAATATCAATAACGTGGTCA
>JABZHH010000001.1:24624-113763 GCA_015258925.1 Atopobium sp.
GAAGCAAAATAGGTATACTCGCCATTTGTTTTAATGAGTACACGGTCCTTATCGTCACCAAAATCAGTAGAGCGGAAGAACAGCGCGCCCTCGTCAGAACGATAGAGGTAGCCAAGCTTATCAAGAGCATCAAGTGCGCGATCAACGGCATCTTTACCCTGGTCGTCCTTAACGTAGAGAGAACGCTCAGAGAACCACACATCAAAGTCGGCGCGAGCGTTGTGGCAGGTGTTTTTGATGGACTCAAGCATCATCTTGTAGCCGCGCTCACGGAACTCTGCCATGCGCTCATCTTCAGATTTGTCTGCCCAGACATCTCCATCATTTTTGAGGAAGAAAAGTCCCAGGTCAACAATGTAATCTCCAGCGTATGCATTGCCACCAAGAGAGTTGATAAACTCGTCAGTAAATGGATGCTCCTCTGGATGAGCATCGTCTTCATCTGCAACGTAAGCATTGCGATCTTCTGCAAGCACCTGCGCAGCCGCATCAGCGTCAATGTCGTGCTTCTGCATGATGTCAATAAGCTGCAGGTAGCGCTTAGAGATGGAGTGACCAAAGACGTCCATCTGAGAGCCATGATCGTTGACGTAGTACTCGCGCTCAACCTCATAGCCTGCGAAGGCAAGAATACGGCTTAGAGAGTCTCCCAGTGCAGCCCAGCGACCGTGACCAATATGCAGAGGGCCAACGGGGTTTGCAGAAACGTACTCTACCTGAACCTTCTGGCCAGCACCAAAGGAAGAACGACCAAAATCGGCGCCCTGCTCGCGAACGGTGTTAAAAATCTCATTGCCCGCAGCGGTAGACAGATAGAAGTTTACAAAGCCAGGACCTGCAACTTCGACACGCTCAATCTGCGCGTCCTCGGCAATATGAGCTACAAGAGCTGTCGCAATATCACGAGGAGCCTTGTGTGCTAGCTTTGCAGAACGCATTGCAACCGTAGAAGACCAGTCACCATTTGATGAGTCCTGTGGACGCTCAAGTCCCACGTCATCAATCTGGAATTCAGGCAACTCACCCGCAGCCTGGGCGTCTGCCAAGGCTTGACGTACAAGTTCCTCGATCTTCTCGCGCATGGTTCTCCTTTAAATTTAGTGCACGTGTGCAGCGTAAGTATGTAGTTAGTTGTGTAGCTCTAGAGGACTACTCAGTTTCTTCGGAAGATTTTACCTGATGTTGAGCAGCAAGTTCGTGACGCAAATTGGCCAGACCGCGCTCAAGACCCACAGGATAAATCTGAGGGTTCAAGAAACGTGTATACGCTGCATCCAGGCGCATAAGCGCAGCGTGGCAGCGATCGCGAGCAACCTCAATAGACTCGCTCTCCCCTACACGCTTGCCACCTTCTACCAGCCTTACCATCAGCTCGCGAGAAGTTCCTTCAAGCTTGTGGGTTGAATACGGGTCAATGATGTCGACAACAGTTGCCTTAGACTCTGGACTCTTGGTGACCAGGTAATCTGGGTCAAAAATCATGTCGCCTGCAGGACAGCCGTTTGCATCGTAGAAGCGGCGAATGTGCTGAATGCCAGGAACAGTACGCTTGTAGGCCATCTCGGACAGCTTGATAACAGGAGTCCAAGGCACATCAGCAGACTGACGACGAGCGGTGAGCTTGTAAACGCCGCCAAGCGAAGGCTGAGGGTCGCAGGTAGCAAGCTTGGTACCAACACCAAAGGCATCAATAGGTGCACCCTGAGCAAAGAGCGACTGGATAGTGTACTCGTCAAGATCGTTTGAGACAGAAATCTTGATATAAGGAAGGTCAGCCTCGTCAAAAGCCTTGCGAGCTTCCTTAGAAAGGCGTGCAAGGTCTCCGGAGTCAATACGAACAGCATTCAAGCGCTCGCCGCGCTCCTCCATCTCTTTTGCCACAATAATGGCGTTCTTGATGCCTTCGTGAACATCATAGGTATCAAGCAGAAGTGAGCAGTTAGTTGGGCTAGATTTTGCAAACGCCCTAAAGGCATCAAGCTCAGTATCAAACGACATTACCCAAGAGTGTGCGTGGGTACCAAAAACAGGAATGCCGTAGATTTTGCCAGCAAGGACATTTGAAGTACTTGAAGCTCCTGCAATATAAGAAGCGCGAGCAACTGCCAGACCACCGTCTGGACCTTGGGCACGACGCAGGCCAAAGTCAGAGACGGGATTGCCTTGAGCAGCCTTGATAACGCGAGCGCACTTAGTTGCTGCCAAAGTCTGGAAGTTGACCAAGTTTAGCAGGGCGGTCTCAATGAGCTGACAATCAACAATAGAACCCTCAACGCGGACCATAGGCTCGCGTGGGAAAACAAGCTCTCCCTCGGGGATTGCATCAATGGTTACATTGAGCTTGTGGTTGCGCAAAAACTCAAGGAATGCTGGCTTAAAGAGACGACCGCCACCAGGAGAGTTAATGCTTGCCAGGTAGTCAATATCATCGTCTTCATAAATAAAGTTCTCAACTAAGTCAGCAATTTGACCAGTACCACAAGAAATTGCAAATCCACCATTAAAGGGGTTCTCGCGGAAGAATGCGGTAAAGCATGCCTCTGCATTAACAAGACCAGCTTCCCAATAACCTTGAGCCATCGTGAGCTCATACAAGTCTGTATTAAGGCTAACGTCTGAGGGTTTGGTACGATCAGTGAGTGACATAGTTGCTCTTTTCGATTGGTCAAAAACTGACGGTGAGACGATATATCTAGAGTAGCAGTCCTACAAAATAAATTGGCTTACAACAAAGATAACTGCGAGAATTACCACAGTTCCAATAACAATTTTTTGTCCCAAAGGCATTTTGATGTCTTCGTCGTCCTCATCTGGCTCCATGAGAGCACGGCCCTTTGCGCGCTGCTCCTGAATGCGACGAATTTGCTCAGCCTCCTGCTGAGCTGCCTGACGTGCAGCACGCTGCTGAGCTTCACTTTCCGCTGCTGCATCCACCTCTGCCTGAACCGCAGCTTCTGCCTGGGCAGCACGGGTCTTCTCGGCACGCAGCGCCTCGAGCTCAGCGCGCTCTTTCTCTGCGCGAAGAGCCTCGAGCTCCCTGCGCTCCTTCTCTGCGCGGAGCGCTTCCAGCTCGGTGCGCTCCGCGTCCGTGAGCGCAGCCGCCTGTGGCGGAGGGGTGGTTTGGAGCTCTTCGGGTTTCTCGACAGACATGGTTACTCCTCGGTTGGTGTATCGGGGAAAGTTGTGGTGGCGTCGTTGGCGGCGTCTCCGTGTGCCGTGCGGAGCTTGAGCGCGGGGCCGTCAACACCTGTTGCGTCAAAGGCTGGCACAAAACTCTCGGAAACGGTTCCACCCTCCTGCCACCACAGGTTCTCAAAGCCCAGGTCATCCGCATGGCAGAGTACCAACTCGTACTCCTCGTCAGAAAGCGTTCCAGAAAACGGACCACCAGCCGCACGCATGCGCTCGTTGGGCGTGTACTGATTCATGATTGATACGTCTACATCATTATGACAAAGATTCCAGACGCGGTTGAGCACCTCGCAGGAATCGTCCGCGTGCGTGGGCATGACCAGGTGACGCACAATGATGCCCTGCAACATGCGACCGTCATCATCCAGCTTGCGACCGCCGCGACTCATCACTGAGTCATGCATAACCTCAAGCGCCGCCATGGACATCTCTGGATAATCTGCTGCGTACGAAAGCTCTTTTGCCAGCGTGGGGTTTGCGTACTTGACGTCTGTCAGCCAAATATCAATGACGCTCGAAACTTTCTGTACCACCTCTGGCAACTCGTATCCCGAGGTATTGCACACTATTGGGAGCGTCAATCCCGCCTCTTTTGCCAGCGTCACTGCTTCAATTATGTGTGGCGAGAAGTGCAAAGGAGTTACAAGGTTGATGTTGAGCGCACCCTGAGCTTGTAGCTCAAGCATCATCTGAGCAAGGCGCTCGGTTGTGATTGGCTTACCAAAACCCTCTTGCGAGATTTGATGGTTCTGACAAAACACGCATCTGAGCGGGCAACCCGTGAAAAATATGGCACCTGATCCGGCCTCGCCCGAGATGGGAGGCTCCTCCCAAAAGTGCAGCGCTGAACGAGCCACACGAATGGTGCTTGAAGCTCCACAAAGGCCCGCTTTACCAGCGTTTCTTTGAGCATGACAACGCCTTGGGCAGAGTTCACAGACGTCGTAGGCAGAAAACGTAAGGGTATGAGGTGATGGTGCACTACCCAAGGGTTTCTCGCCTCCCGTCGTATCTGCCCAGGCAGATGGTGGTATAAAAAACGCGCAGGGTCTCTGCGCGCGTCAAAGTCATGGTGGAGATAAAGGGATTCGAACCCTCGGCCTCTGCCTTGCGAAGGCAGCGCTCTCCCAACTGAGCTATATCCCCGTTGCGGTACTTATTGTGGCAATCAGGAGCAGGTATGTCAATGATTATGCGAGCGGAATGAGCGGCTGTAGGCTTGCGAGGAGGCGCGCAACGCTTCCACGGACCATTGCGGCTCTTCCGCGGACTGTCAGTGCTCTTCCGTGAGCCGTCGCGACTCTTCCGCGAGCCATCACAATTTAAACACAGACTGCCTAGGCACAAAAATATCCTTCCCCGCAGTCATCTATGAACCCACCTTCATAAGGTGGGCGCCGCGCTCGGGCGTTCCAGCTTCCTTAACAACGAAGGATGCCTGTACTGAACACGAGATTAGGCTCCCTGAAAAAACTTGTCGGTTCACCCAGTTTAGACCGCGGGAGAAGGACAGTTCCTACTATAAAGAGATTATAAAAAGATTAAAGTCTTGACTTGTTTTTTAATGAGCAGCACAATTAAATGGTATGGATTTTAGCAGTTAAATACTGTTTTTTATTGAAGGGTAAGCGGCTTGAACCTCTGGGTAACCATGTTTTGTGTTTTCCTCTCAGCTGGTCTTGGTTCAGCTCTGATTACCCCTGCCGTTCGTCAACTAGCTTGGAAACTTGGAGTTGTCGATAAACCCTCTGCACGTCGAGTCAATAAAAAACCTATTCCTCGCATGGGTGGCGTTGCAATTTTCTTTGGGTTAGCCGTTGCTATGCTGGTGCGTTATGGCGTTGAAGCAATTATTGGACACGCCGAAATTACGCTTTCTTCTCGCTATTACCTGAACGTTAATTTTTGGGTTGTTGGCGCAGCCTTTGTGGTCATCTTCTTGACCGGCCTGTTAGATGATATTTTTTCTCTCAAGCCAATCCAGAAACTCGCTGGTCAAATTATTGCTGCATGCATCGCTGCTGCGGGCGGCCTGATTATCGGTAACGTTGTTGATCCGTTTTCCGCGTACGGCTTTGTGGATCTTGGATGGCTCGCCTACCCAGCAACCGTCATTTACCTGGTTGCTTACGCCAACATCATCAACCTTATCGACGGCCTTGATGGACTTTCTTCAGGTATTACGTGCATTGCCTCTACCACTATGTTTGTGCTTTCCATTTGGGCGGGTCGCTTTGACGCAGCGCTTTTAAGTGCAGCCATCGCTGGCACCACGCTGGGATTCTTAGTTCACAACTCCTATCCTGCAACAATCTTCATGGGCGACTCCGGTTCTCTAACCTTGGGATTTGCCCTAGGAACAATTTCGCTTTTGTCCGTCACTCGTTGGGCGGGACTCACAACCATCATTGTTCCTCTCGTCGTTGCAGGTATTCCAATCATCGATACCTTCTCCGCGATTGTTCGCCGTACCCGCGCGCACGTCAGTTTTGCTACTGCCGACCGCGGACACATCCATCACCGCTTAATGGCTCACGGATATAATCAGCGCCAAGCAGTTCTTTTGATGTACGGTTGGACTGCCCTTCTGTGCGTTGGTTCGCTCATTATGACGCAGGTCAATACGCTGCCTCGTATTGCAATTTTTGTCATGCTGCTTACCATGTCTGCTTTCTTTGCAAAGTACCTGCACCTCTTTGAGCCTGTTCTGCTTCACCATACTGATCCAAAGACTGGTGAAGACGAACTCATTACCCCTAAAGATCCAGGCTTCGATGAAGAGATTAAGCAACTCCACGAGGAAGAGCACGAGCACATCGAAGAGCTCATTCACAGAGACCACAAGAGCGAATAAGCTGGGAAAACAGCTGCTCACAAATTGTCTTTCCGTGTGCTCGCGGTTCCGTTTGCGTGAGTTGCGGCTGCGGCTGCGGCTGCACGGGTTTCTCGCCAGGTGCGCCAACAACCAGCTCACGCGCCTAAAAAGTGCAAAGAATCTGTATTTTGAGTACAGATTCTTTGACAAAATCAGGCAAATCCACCGATTCTTTTGCATTTTTAGGCAAAATTTACAGATTCTTTGATGAATTCAGGCGCGTCAAAGATAGGCGCTTCGGCTCTAAATTTTGAGCCTGAAAACTGCATTATGTCTGAGCAAATTTACTCAGACATAGCGAGAAAAACCGGCAAAACCACTCAGACTTGGCGTGCTTTTCCAGCAAACGGCTCAGACATGGCGAGAAAATCAGGCGCGTCGTGGCCTCAACTGTGCGCACCGTGACCTCGACCGATCATGCCTCCCGGACTCTCGCCAAAAGAAAACCCCGCACATCCGGGATGTACGGGGTGTAGCTATCTAGCTGCGAAGAAATCGCTTGGCTGAAGCCTCAAACTGAGGTTACTCAGCGAGAGCCTTCTTAGCAATCTCTGCAAGATCTGCGAAGCCCTGCTCGTCAGAGTAAGCAATCTCTGCGAGAACCTTGCGGTCAAGCTCAACACCAGCGAGCTTGAGTCCGTGCATGAACTTGCTGTAAGAAAGGTCGTTGATGCGTGCTGCAGCGTTGATACGCTGAATCCACAGTGCACGGAAATCACGCTTCTTGTTACGACGGTCACGGTAAGCATACTGACCAGAATGCTGTGCCTGCTCCTTCATACCACGGAAGGTACGAGAGGAAGTTCCGTAATAACCCTTTGTGCGCTCAACGAGCGTCTGACGCTTCTTGCGGCCAGCAACTGCGCGCTTAACTCTTGCCATATCTAATCACTCCTTGTTATTTGATCTGGTGGTGTGGCGCGCTTAGTTCTTAGCGCCCATACGCTGAGAAACTACTGCTGCATCGCCAGCGGAAAGAACAGCTTCTTTACGGAAGCCACGGATACGCTTCTGGGACTTCTTGGTAAGAATGTGGCTCTTAAAAGCCTTAGCACGCATAATCTTGCCAGTACCGGTGCGGCGGAAACGCTTAGCCGAACCCTTGTGCGTCTTCATCTTAGGCATACTACTTCTCCTCCTGTGTGGTGCCATCCTCAGCACCCTCGGGCTTCTCGTCAAACGCTCCCTTGATTGGAGCAACGAGCATGTGCATGTTACGGCCTTCAATGAGCGGTTTCTGCTCAATTGTGGCAAAAGGCTTCAAATCTTCAGCAAGGCGATCAAGTACAATACGGCCCTGCTCTGGGTGAGCCATCTCGCGTCCACGGAACATGATGGTGATCTTGACGCGTGCTCCCTTCTTGAGGAAGCGCAGTACGTGACCCTTCTTGGTCTCGTAATCGCCCACATCAATCTTTGGGCGGAACTTCATCTCTTTGACTTCGATCTTGACCTGGTTCTTGCGAGCTGCCTTGGCCTTGCGAGCCTGCTCATACTTGAACTTACTGTAATCAAGAATCTTGCATACAGGAGGCTCGGCATTTGGAGCAATCTCTACGAGATCAAGACCGTGCTCACGAGCTCTCTTCATTGCATCATTGACGCCAAAAAGACCAAGCTGACTACCATCAGCGTCAATAAGACGGCACGTGCGAGCAGTGATTTCCTCATTAATGCGAGGACCATCGTTCTTGGCTATCTTGTACACCTTCCCTCTTGGACAATTGCTTGTCCGCCAATAAAAAACCCAGTGCACAAGCAACTGGGAGACAATACGCACAGGTGACGTGCGAAGGTTAAATTGTCTGACCAGACAGCTGCTTTTGCGCTGTGTAGGTGGGGACTCACGTTCAATCCCGCTTCAAAAGTACCTTGTAAGGTTACCTCTAACGAGAAAACATTACAAGTACCAAGTTAGATATGACGAGAAATTCACATCTAGCTTAAACTTTTAGCTGGTGCCCGAGGTGGGACTTGAACCCACACGAGTTTCCTCAAAGGTTTTTGAGACCTCCGCGTCTGCCATTCCGCCACTCGGGCTAAAAAGTTTGCATAGGTACTATACCGCACCTATGCAAATCTGTCTTGCTAAATCATCAAAGTTATAGCTGATTTAATCCTGTAAGAAAGGGTTAGTTGCTATCTCTGCCTCAAGAGACGTTTGATTTCCATGTCCTGACAAAATAATGGAGGTTGGATCAAGCTCTGTCTTGATGCGGTTCAAAGAAGCCTTAAGTGTTTCAAAGTTGCCGCCTGGAAGGTCTGTTCTTCCTGCAGAACCCTGGAAAAGCGTATCACCTACAAAAACGGCGCCAGTAGCAGTTCCCTCTCCCACCAAAACAATGCCGCCAGGAGTGTGACCAGGAGTTTCCATAATCTTGAACTGTGCAGTTCCAACAGAGAGAACATCTCCCTCGTGGAGAAAACCGTCTGGCTCTGGAGCATCATCATAGATCTCGTTTGAGTTATGAGCCCTCTTTGCAAGCTCATTATCTGCTTCGTTGATTAGGTACTGAGCGCCAGGCACAGCAAGCTTCAGAGCCTTAACGCCACCAACGTGATCAGCATGGCCGTGAGTAGCAACAATGTACTTAAGCTCAAGGTTCAAGAGTTGTGCAGCAATCTCTGCACCCGATGCACCGACATCAATAATCATGCACTCATTACCAGAAACGTAAATGTAGCAGTTAGTCTCAAGAGGACCTACTTTGAAGACACCAATCTGGTCTTTTGCGTGATGGCAACCACCATGACCGTGATGGCCGCAGCAACCGCCATGACCGTGCTCACCGTGGCCATGCTCGCCATGATGACCGCAGCAGCCGCCGTGTCCGTGCTCTTCCTCGTGATTATGGCCGCAAGAGCAGCCCTCATTTTGATTAGCCATAAAGTCTCCTTCTCATCTGATTAGCGCCTTCACCTGGCATAATACGACGAGCGTCGTAGACAGAAGGCACGCGAGTTACAAATGCAAATAAGGTATCAAGCAAGCTGGTATCAGAGATAGAAACCAAGAAGCGCATACGTACTACGCCCTGCTCGCCCACTTGTGTAGCTGCAGAAAGAATGTTTGCACCAGCGTCAGACAGCGCAACCGTGACGTCCTTAAGAAGGCCCATACGGTCCGTTGCCTCAACAACAATCTCAACCCTAAACTCGGTAGCGCCGCTGGCGTCCCAAGAAACAGGGATGATGCGCTTTGGATCGTTGAGCAGATCTTTAACGTTAGGGCAATTAGCGCGGTGAACAGAAACGCCACGACCGCGTGTAATGAAGCCCACAATATCGTCACCTGCAACAGGATTGCAGCAATGTGCAAGATGAACAAGCAAATCTGGATCGCCATTTACCACAACGCCGCAGTTAGATTTCTTGGGACGACTTCCCTTAGCGGTACGAGAAATAACGTAGGAGCGAACCAAAGGCTGATCGTTTGCAATTGCCTTGTTCTTCTCCTGAAGTCGTGCGGCATTGCGCTCTTGCTCGGTAACAACCTCGGGGTTTTTCTCCTCCAAGATTTCGCTCACGCGATTGACAACCTGCTTAGCAGACTGATTACCTGCACCAATTCCCGCAAACAGGTCATCTACACTGCGATAATCAAACTGCTCGGTGAGCTGATCAAGCGCCTTAACGGTTCGCGTAGCGCTGATGCCATAGCCACGCTTGCGCAACTCTTTTGAAAGCTCAGAACGACCGCGTTCGGCATCGTCAGACTTGTTCTCTTGCGAGAAATACTTGCGAATCTTTGCACGCGCGGACGGCGTCTTTACCAGCGTCATCCAATCGCGAGAAGGACGAGCATTCTTGTTAGTCAAAATCTCAATGCGGTCACCCATCTGAAGCGTATGCGTCAGTGGAACTACGGAGCCATTAACGCGCGCACCAACACAGTGATTGCCAACCTCAGTGTGAACAGCGTAAGCAAAGTCCAGAGGTGTTGAATTGACGCGCAAGCTCATGACCTCACCCTTTGGCGTGAAGACAAAAATTTCATGCTCAAAGAGGTCTACGCGCAAGTTGTCCAAGAACTCATGGGGATCGTCAATATCGTCTTCAACGGCCCAGTCAAGACTGCGGCGAATCCAGTTGATGGTTGAGTCAATAAGCTTGTCTTCAGAGGACATCTTGCCCTTTGAATTGCCCTGCTCCTTATACAGCCAGTGAGCAGCAATACCGTACTCAGATGCCTCGTGCATCTCGGCGGTTCTAATCTGAATCTCAATAGGGCGTCCATCAGGGCCAATAACTGTTGTGTGTAAGGACTGATAGAGATTTGCCTTTGGAGTTGCAATATAGTCCTTAAAACGACCAGGCATTGGATGCCACAGTGCATGGATAGCACCAAGTGCCGAGTAGCAATCGCCTACGTTTTTAGTAATAACACGCAAAGCGATAAGATCGTAGATGTTGGAGAACTCTCTGCCCTTGCGGACCATCTTTTGATAAATGGACCACAGGTGCTTAGGACGTCCCGTAATCTGGAAGTCAGTAAGACCGGCAGCATTAAGCTCATCAGTCAGAGTCTTTTTAGCGTTATTGAGGTCATTCTCTCTTTGTGCACGAGAGTCAGAGACCATGCGCGCAACGCGCTGGTACTCCTCTGGCTCAAGCCAGAAGAAGGACAAATCCTCAAGCTCCCACTTAACCGAAGAGATACCCAGACGATCAGCAAGTGGCGCATACACGTCCATGGTTTCTCGCGCCTTAAACAGACGACGATCCGGTGGAAGTGCCGCCAGCGTGCGCATATTGTGAAGACGGTCGGCAAGCTTGATGATAACAACGCGGATGTCCTTTGACATGGCAAGGAACATTTTGCGCAGGTTAAGCGCTTGTTTCTCGTCCATTGAACTGACTTCGATGGACGTAAGCTTTGTGACACCGTCAACAAGCTCAGCGACTGACTTACCAAAGCGAGAAGAGATTTCATCAAGTGAAGCAGACGTATCTTCTACGGTATCGTGCATAAGGGCAGCACAGATGGTGTCTTCATCCATATGAAGATCGTGTGCAAGAATAAGGGCCACTTCAACTGGGTGGTTGATATAAGGCTCGCCAGAACGACGGCGTTGATCTTTGTGGTAGTCAGCAGCAAAGGCATATGCAGCAGCAATCTTTGCCTGAGCCTCCTCAGGTAGATACGTGCGCACAGCTCCCTCAAGCAGGCGGTAATTATCTGCGCCTGGCGCCTTAGCCTCTTTTGTGGTCCTCTCGTCACTCATCAGAGGACTCCCTTCCCCCATCAAACGTTGAACCAATTTCTGGAACGATGGGTTTTGTTATAGCATCTGCCAGCTCTTCTGGTGAAGCAGAAAGTACCCACTGAGCAAATGATTCAAACTCAGCGTGCGCTTTAAGCCCCTCAGCGTAGCGTGCAGACTCCAGCAAGTCCATGTGCGAAGCTTGACTATTGACGGAGATTGTTCGCGTTTGATCAAATCCTTCAATGCTAATAAACCCTAGCTCAGCAAAAACGTCAAGTGCAACACGAACGGTTTGCTCGTCAGCCTTAGATCGCGGGTCAATTTCTAGCGCCATCTGCGCAATATCTTCATCAGTGAGTGCTGAATCAGCTGTCTGAGCACCAAGCTTTGGCTGCAGTGCCGTAAGCGCGCGGTAGACAGCTACCAGGGCTTCTCGCTGTGGTGCATGAGAAGAAAGGATGCGCTCGTTAACACGCATATCATGCGCATCAAATAGCATCTGAATTACAGAAGGCTTACCGTCTCTACCTGCGCGTCCGCTCATCTGATTGAAGGCAACGCGACCGAACGGCAGGTGATACAGAATAACCTGGCGAATATCAAAGATATTGACGCCTTCGCCAAATGCACTGGTAGCAATGATGCAACAAACGTCCCCACGCCTAAAAGCGCGCTCAACGTTCTTGCGTATTTGAGGTGTTAGACCCGCATGATAGAACGCAATCTTGTGACCAAGTTCTGGAATACGATGGCGCAACATACGCGTCAAAGCCTGCGCCTGCTCCCTTGAATTGACGTAGACAACCGTTTTTGTGCCGTCTGACACAAGAGAAAGCAGTGCACATTCCCTATCCTTAGCACCGCGAAGGTCTTTGAGCTCTAGGTTAGTACGAGCTGTTTTATCTTTGTATACATGCTCTGCTTCAATGGAGAGAAGCCCACAAATATTCTGAGCCGACTGCGTGGTAGCCGTAGCTGTTGTGGCAAGTACCTGGGGACTCCCAAGCATCTTTAGTACCTGTGGCATTTGTGCATACGCAAGCCTGCCCTCAGAAGCATTCATGCCCACGTGATGTGCCTCGTCAAACACTACAAATGAGATGTTTTGCGCCTTGGCAAATTGATCAGCGTGGAGCGAGAAGAACTCTGGAGTAGTCAGCACAATGTCAAGCTCATTGTTTGACATGCGAGCAAACAGGTCTTCTCGGCTGGAAAGGTCTGTTTCTCCGTTGAGCACCTCGACAGAAATTCCTAGAGGCTTAAAGGTGTTTTTTATGCTTTGAACCTGGTCGTTGATGAGGGCGCGCAGCGGATAGACAAACACGCTCATTTTATGTTGCAGCAGCGCAACACGAGCAGCATGAACCTGGAAGATAAGCGATTTACCTCTACCTGTTGCCATGACAGAGAGACAAGACGTTCCTTGAGAGAGAACCTCTAGTGTTTTCTTTTGCAGAGACAAGAGCTCTCTTGAACCAATCATGGACGTGACCAGGGTCTGGGTGAGCTCCTCAGAAGAAAGACTCTCCAGCTCACGGCGCTTTTGCTGCGCCTGTTCTTGGGAGGCCTCATCAGCCTCTGTAGTCTCCTTGGTAACCACAAGGGGCAAGTCAGCAGCGCTGCCGAGAAGATCTGCTTCAATGGGGCCGTCATCTTCATCGGTAAAGTCTCTGTAGAGAATGTCTCTGACCATGAGTTTTGGCTTAGTTCTGCCCTGCCAGGTCTCGTTAACTGCTTCAAAAATCAAATCAACAGCGCCATCATACTCAGCTGCCGCCTCAACATGAGGCGTTCTAAACATGATGGATGAAATTGAAGAAATGCCGTTTGAAGCCATAAAGCAAAGATGAGCTCCGCCTGCACCAACGCGTGAGCGATTCTTCATCACTACGCCTTTAACGCCAAAGAGCGGCTTTTTGTTACCCTGACCAAAAGGTTGCAGTGCCTCAAGGGCGTCAATGGAGTTAATGGTAATTTCATCAAGGTTTACCAGGGCAGTAACTTCTCCTGAAGCCTCAAACTCTTCTTCTGGAAGCTCTGCCATAACCTTTGATAAACGCTTTCTAAATGCGTCAATCTTTGCTGTTTCTACCGTTACGCCAACGGCTCCTTGGTGGCCACCAAAACGGACAGTAAGGTCTGCACACTGTTCAACGGCGTGGAATAAATCAACGGAGCCAACAGAGCGGCCAGAACCGCGAGCAACTCCATCTTGGATGGTAAACAGAATGCAAGGCACGTGATAGCGATTAACAATTCTTGAAGCAACAATGCCCTTTACGCCCTCATGCCAGCCCTCTTTGGCAAGCACAATTGCGCGGCCGCCATCGTAAATTTCTTTTGCCTGCTCAAGTGCTTCATCGGTAAGCTTTGCCTCAATAGCACGACGCTCAGCATTAATCTCTTCTAGTTTTCCAGCAAGAATGGTTGCCTCTTCAGCGTCTTCTGTAAGAAGAAGGTCAAGCGCAATATCAGTAGTACCCATGCGCCCTGCTGCATTAAGGCGGGGAATAATAGAAAATGGCAGATTATCTGCAGAAATCTGGGCAATATCTTGACCAGCAACAGCAGCTAGAGCTACGAGACCTGGACGAAGACCTTTCTGGAGACGCTTAACACCTTCAGAAACCAGCGCACGATTCTCTTTGTTGAGCATCATCATGTCAGACAGTGTGCCCAACATAGCAACATCAATGTAATCAAGCCAAAGTTGAGGCTGATTTTGAAGCTGTCCTAAAACCTGCACCAGCTTAAGGGCAACGCCTGCACCAGCAAGTTCTCTAGAAGGACAATCTTCAACAAGCTTTGGATCAGTGACTGGAACACCCTGGGGCACCAGATCTGCGGGCTCATGATGATCGGTAACAACAACATCAATCTCCTGCTGCAAAAGCCAAGCAACCTCTTGAGCAGCAGCAATGCCATTATCTACCGTAATAATTAAATCTGGCTTTCTATCTTGCAAAACTCTTGCAAGAGCCTCTTTAGAAAGTCCGTATCCCTCACCAAAACGATGCGGAATATACGGCAAAACATCTGCTCCCAATCGACGTAAAGCCAGGGTAAGCAGACACGTTGAGCTCATTCCATCAACATCAAAATCACCAAAAACGGCAATCTTTTTATGCTCAACAATTGCCTTATGAACGTGGGCAGCAACCTCAGCCATTCCAGGAATACACTGTGGATCAAGCCAATCCCTTTGCAAGGATGGCGAGAGAAACTCTTGAGCTGCGGCTACATCAGTAAATCCACGTGCCACTAATACACGAGCAACAAGTGAGGTAACGTGCAATTCTTTTTTAAACAGCGACTCTAGATATACGTCTTGTGTAAGAACACTCCAACGAGTGCTTTTCTCGATGCCGGGCATCATGTCCTCTTTTCTGTGGCGGCAGAGCCAGCCAGGGGCACCTCGGGCGCCCGCGAATGTTTATCTCTTTTATTCTACCCGTGTCACCGGACAAAAAATGACTAGCCCACAAATTAGTGAGCTAGTCATAAAAAATTTAAATCAAAGTTGCTTGCGCGGAGCTATCAAGATTTCTTGCACAGGTCTATCAAAAAGACGGGTTTCTCGCCAGATAAACTTAGAAATCAACTACGCCGTCAGAGTTTTCCCACTCCTCAACAAAATCACTGTACGTACCTGCAATAATTGCCTCCCGAGCCTGACGCATCAGCTCAAGCAAGAAGTAAATATTGTGCATAGAAAGCAGCTGTCCGCCCAGCATCTCGTGCTGTTTAACCAGGTGATTGATGTACGCGCGAGAATATCCGCCCGTACAGACAGGACAGGTGCACTTAGCATCAAGAGGGCCTGCATCTGCAAAGTACTTTGCGTTCTTGAGGTTCATGCGGCCCTCGTGAGAAAACGCGGTGCCCATACGAGCGGTGCGCGTTGGAAGCACGCAGTCAAACATATCAATGCCACAAGCAACACCGCGGATAAGCGTGGACGGATTGCCAACACCCATCAGATAACGAGGCTTATTGCGAGGCATGTAATCGGCGCAAAGTGGCGCCAACGTCTCAAACATGACCTCGTGAGGCTCTCCAACAGAATAGCCACCAATGCCATAACCGGGGAAATCACCAATGGACTCAAGGTGCTCAATGGAGCGCCTGCGCAAATCAAGGTGCATACCGCCTTGAACAATGCCAAAGAGCGCCTGATCAGGACGGGTATGAGCCTTAAAGCACCTTTCGGCCCATGCGCTTGAAAGCTCAACTCCGCGCTCAACTTTTCTGCGCTCGGCAGGATAGCCTACGCACTGATCAAGCTGCATAACAATATCTGCACCAAGGTTCTGCGCAATCTGCATATTAGTTTCTGGCGTCCAGTACGACCATGCGCCATCGTAATCTACGGCACGGAATTTAACGCCCTCGTCAGAGAGCTTCATGAACTCCTCGTGACTAAAGACCTGGAATCCGCCTGAATCCGTCAGAATTGGTCCATGCCACTGCATAAAGTCATGCAAGCCACCCATCTGTGCAACCAGCTCATCTCCTGGGCGCTGAGACAGATGGTACGTATTTGCCAGAATAATTTTGGCGCCAAGGTCACGAACGGTATCGGTCATCAAACCTTTAACGGTTGCCTTAGTACCAACCGGCATAAAAATAGGCGTTGGAATATCACCATGAGGCGTATGGAAGATGCCGGCGCGTGCATGCGTCTTAGGATCTTCGGCGAGAAGTTCGTAGGTAAACCAAGAATCTTCTTTTTTCTCTGCCCAATTTTCTGTGTGTACGCAGGAAATGTTGGTGGTAAAACCCTGTGCTTTTTTGGAGCCGTCTGGCATGTAACCTCGATTACAACGTGCGGAGAGCATCAACCAAAGCTGTCTTGCCCTCTGTTTTCTGGTCCTTCATTTTTATCACACGTGCAGGACATCCCGCTACCACGGCGTTTGCTGGAACGTCCTCAACTACCACAGCACCTGCTGCAACAACAGCACCTTCTCCAACGCGAATACCCTCGATAACCACGGCATTTGCACCAATAAGGACGTTATCTTCAACAATAACTGGAGTAGCAGATGCAGGCTCAACAACACCCGCAAGAACAGTACCAGCACCAATGTGGCAGTTCTTACCAACAGTTGCACGACCACCAAGAACAGCGCCCATGTCAATCATGGTGCTCTCACCAATAACAGCACCAATATTAATAACAGCACCCATCATAATGACGGCATTGTTACCAATCTCAACGCGCTCACGAATCAGTGCACCTGGCTCAATACGAGCATTTACGTCCTTCATGTTAAGCAGAGGAACACCGGAGTTTCGACGGTCATTCTCGATGTCAAAATACTCAAATGCATCTGCATTCTGCTCAACAACGCTCTTGAGCTCAGACCAATCGCCAAAGACTACCTTTGAGGTGCCCTCACCATACACGCGAGAAGATCCATACGACACAGAAGCACCCTCGCACTCTTTGACGTAGAGCTTAATGGGGGTCTTCTTCTCTGAAGTAGCAATGTAATTAATAATTTCCTGGGCGTCCATGCACGTCCTTTCTCAATCAAACAGATGCTGACCTATATAAGCCAGCACATGCGGTTATCCAAAAATCAACTCTTCAAAGGTATAGAAACCTGGAGCTTTTGTAAGCAATTTTTCAGCGCACGCAACGGCACCGTTCACAAAAATCTGACGAGACGTTGCACGATGAGTCAGACATACTTCCTCATCCTGTCCAAAGAAATGCACCTCATGAGTGCCAGCCACCGTGCCGCCTCTGAGTGCAAACACGCCAATCTCATCTTTGGTGCGAGCTCCACAGAAACCCTCGCGACCAGAAACAACCGGGCGAGTTCCCTCTGGATCAATAGCAGCAAGCAGCAGCTTTGCTGTACCAGATGGAGCGTCAACCTTCTGGTTGTGGTGCGTCTCCACAATCTCGGTATCCCAGCCATCAAGCGCCTCAGCAGCCATAGCTACCGCGCGTCTCAACACGGCAACGCCCACCGAATAGTTTGCCGCGTGAATCACCGGCACGCTCTCCCCCAGCTGCTTCAACTCTGAAAGCTGCTCTGGCGAGAAACCCGTGGTACCAGAAACAAGTGCGCACCCGCGCTCACGCACAAAGCCGACAACAGCCTCAAAAGCAGCAACGCCAGAGAAATCCACAACCACATCAGGCGTCTGTGCAACGGAGCTTAGCTGATTGATATTCTCGTGACCAAACGCACCAAGTACCTCAAAGCCGTGAGCAATCAGGGTTTGCTCAATGAGCTTTCCCATCTTGCCGGTACCAATTACTACTGCACTAGGCATCAAGAAGACCAGCCTTTCTCATAGCGTTTTCAAGCACCTCGGCGTGCTCATCAGTCATCTTCCACAAAGGTAGACGATAATTTTCTTCCATAAGTCCCATACGAGCCAGAGCGGCCTTAACAGGAATTGGATTAACCTCGCAGAAGAGGGCGTGAACCAGGTCAAGATACTGAAGCTGAAGCTCACGGGCAAGAGAGACCTCTCCGCGGTGCCACGCAGTAACCAGGTCATGAACCATCTTTGGATCAAGGTTAGACCAAACAGAAATAACACCAGAAGCGCCAAGAGAAAGCAGCGGCACAATCATGTCGTCATTTCCAGACCACATAGTAAAATCATCGCTCAGATAACGAGCAACCTTTGTTGCGTATGAAATATCTCCAGAAGCCTCTTTAATGCCCCATGCATTTGGATGTGCCGCAAGCCTCTGAACATTGCGCTCAGAAATTGAGCAGCCCGTTCTACCAGGAATGTTATACAAAATACAAGGAACATCAACGCGGTCGAGTACATATGAGAAGTGCTGGTAGATGCCCTCTTCGTTACTCTTGTTGTAGTAAGGAGTAATCAGAAGCAGACCATCAACACCCGCCTTCTCTAGAGCCTCTGCTTTGCGCAAAGACTCAGCAGAAGAGTTGGAGCCAGCACCGCCAATAACAGGAACTTTGCCCTGAGCTCTGGCAAGGATTGCCTTAACTACCTCGATGTCCTCCTCATCTGTCATGGTTGAGGACTCGCCAGTGGTACCAAGAGCGAGAATGCCGTCAATTCCCTGCTCAATCTGGAAGTCTACAAAGCGCTCAAGTGCCTCGAAGTCAACATTTCCCTGAGCATCAAATGGGGTTACTAAAGCGGTGATTGCACCAGTCAAATTTTTCATGTCCATAGTTTTTCTCGCCCTCTAATGTGTGGTGTTTGTAGTTGTTTGTTGTGCAAGATCAGAAAAATCGGAGCCATCAAATGCAAGCGTTGCAAAGTAATCGGCCTCAGTCTCAGCGCGACGGATAAGCTGCGCGGATCCGTCTTCTAGAAGCAGCAGCTCAGCGGAGCGCAGACGGCCATTGTAGTTATAACCCATCGAGAAACCATGAGCGCCCGTATCGTGAATAAACAAGAGGTCACCCACAGCTACCTCTGGGAGCTGGCGGTTCTTTGCAAACTGATCGTTATTCTCGCAAAGTCCGCCCACAACGTTGTACGTATGTGTTGCAGGGGCATCCTCTTTGCCCATAACGGTAATGTGGTGGTAGGCGTCGTAGATTGCAGGACGCATAAGGTTTGCCGCACACGCGTCTACGCCTAGGTAGTGGCGGTACGTCTCTTTTTGGTGCAAAACGCGGGTAACAAGCGCACCAGCGGGGCCCAAAAGCCAGCGTCCAAGCTCGGTGTAAATGGCAACGTCTCCCATACCTGCGAGAACTAGAACCTCTTCAAAGGCATGCTTTACACCCTGACCAATGGCCAAGACGTCAGGCTCAACCTGGTCTGACTTATATGCCACACCAATGCCACCAGAAAGATCAATAAATCCAATATGAATATCAAGCTCTCTGTGCAGCTTAACGGCCAGCTTAAAGAGGACGCGCGCGAGGTTTGGATAGTAATCTTCCTCTTGAGCGTTACTAGCCAAGAATGCATGAAGGCCAAATTCAGTCACGCCTTTAGTCTTAAGATACGCAAACGTTTGGAAAAGCTGCTCTTCTGTCATGCCAAACTTAGCATCATCGGGATTTCCAATAATGCCGTTTTGCGACTCAAACACGCCACCAGGATTAAGGCGTGCGCACATGACCTGCGGCATGTTGCTTCCCACTGCTTCCTCAAGCGTTGTAAGCATGTCGCCACCAGCGTCCAAGTTGATAATGGCTCCAAGCTCATGAGCGCGAGCAAAGTCAAGCACCGTAGTGTCGTTTGACGAGAGCATAATGTTTTGACCGGTGACTCCACAGGCTTTTGCAAGGGTGAGCTCTGTGGCATTTGCACAGTCACAGCCACAACCAAGCTCTGCCAGCAATCTCACAATGTAAGGATTTGGCGTAGCCTTAACCGCAAAGTACTCTTTAAAGCCAGCGTTCCAGCTAAAAGCCTCTTGTAACAGCTTTGCTCGGCGAACTATCTCTGCCTTGTTATACAGGTGAAATGGCGTTGGATACGTCTTAGTGATTGCCTCTAGGGCATCTACAGAAACAAACGGTTTCTTACTCAAAGCTCCCCCTCAAATTGGGGGCGCAATACACCGTCAAAGTAGCACCCCCGAAATCTCGGACAGTCTTGCATGTATTTCATACAAGCCCACCTGACAACCACGCCTGATTGCCAAGTTCGGCGAACCTCGCCTCCTTCTGGGGTCACTGCCTGCCGACTAACCCAGAACCCATCGTGCTCGCTCCTCTATTGACAGTAAAACCCTACCACAGAAAGCTCTGCATTTGGGCTAGTTTTGTTCTTCTCGCAAAGTATTAACAAAAGTCTTAAGGCGAGAAAGGCCTTCTGTCAGATTCTTGTCTGAGGCAGCGTAACTAATACGCACATAGCCCTCAGCGCCGAAGAAAACGCCAGGCACCAGTGCAATACCAAACTCCTTGATTGCTCGCTCACAAAACGCCTCAGAATCAAGGGCAAATTCCTTGATTGATGGAAATGCGTAGAAGGCACCTTCTGGCTCTTCAACAGGAAGTTTCATATCTTGAAGCGCAGAAAGTACAATCTGCCTGCGCTTTTGATAGTTTGTGCGCATAGGCGTGACATCGTAAGAAAGTGCATAGAGAGCAGCTGGCTGCAAAAATGAAGGAACAGAAGACACTAGCTGGGCGTGGACCTTTCCAATATCTGTCGCAAGCTCGTCAGAAGTGGCAACCCAGCCAAGTCTCCAGCCCGTCATTGCCCATGGTTTGGAGAAACTATTTGTCACAATGCAGCGATCAGACAAATCTGGGTAGAGCTCAACAAAACGTGGAACGTCCTCAACATAGGCAAGCTCTCTATAAACGTCATCACACATCACATAAAAGCCGTGTTCACGGGCAAGATTAGCTACCACATCAAGCGACTCTTTTGTATAAACACATCCCGTAGGATTGTTGGGAGAAGTCATCACAATAAGCTTTGTCTTCTCTGAAATCTTTGACTTAAGCTGCTCAGCATCAATCTGGAAATGATTGGCGCTGGTATCAAGCGGCACAACTACTCCACGATTAAGCTGGCAGAGTGTTCTGTATACCAGATACGCTGGTTCAGGAATAATAGCCTCGTCACCTGGATTCATAAGGGTTAGCATAGTTGCAGAAATGGCTTCCGCAGCTCCCACGGTAACTACAATGCCGTCTGGACCCACCTTCATACCACGTGCAGACTCCCAGGCAGCAATGGCCTTCCTAAGTTCAAGAGTACCAACGTTAGGTGGATAATGCGTGTTTCCAGCTGCAAGTTCTCTGTCTACTAAGTTGCAAATAGGAGCTGGAGTGTCTTCTCCCGGCTCTCCAATAGTTAAAGAAATACATCCTGGTGTTGCAGCAGCAAGTGCCGAGAAACGCCTGATACCAGAGGGTTTGAAAAGCTCTAGTGTTGTATTTCTTGATAGCGACATACAAACTCCTCAACATACTTTCAATCCATAATAGTTATCATTTAAATCATACGACACTTGATTGATACGAGGTTCGCATGAAAAGAGTTTTGTCTCTTGGCCTTAAGTTTATTATTGGCCTTCTAAAAAGGGTTCTTGCACCACTTTTCAAATTTGTAGGCGGGCTTTTTGTTCTAGCTTTACTGGTTCTTGGTGGATATGCCCTCTACCTGCAGCTTAATTACTATCGCATTCCTGACAATACTCCCGTATCCAATCAAGGTGCTTCTCCTGAGGCTACAACTGTACAGGTAGGCCAAACCTACACAGCTTCGACCTACAACATTGGCTTTGGTGCTTACACCCCTGATTACACCTTCTTTATGGATGAAGGCATCATGCAGGATGGCACACGCACCGTGGGAACTCACGGCCGTGCTGTCAGCAGAAACTCCGTGCTTTACACCACAAACGGTGCCCTGAACACCGTTTCTTCTCTGAATGGTGGTACAGCCCCTGACTTTATTCTTTTCCAAGAGATTGATACTTCATCTGACAGAAGCTGGCATGTGAATCAAGTTTCTGAAGCAGAGAGCCGCTTTGGATCCTACGCATCATATTTTGCGCAGAACTTCCACACCGCGTTTCTCGCCTATCCACTTACGGAGTTCCACGGAACCTCTAACTCTGGAATTCTGACGCTTTCAAACGTACTTGCTTCAAGCGCAACTCGTCGTACCTACCCCATTGACGAGTCGTTCCCAACAAAATTCTTTGACCTAGACCGTTGCTTTATGATTACACGCTACCCTACCAGCGATGGTCATGAGCTGGTACTTATTAACAGCCACATGTCTGCCTACGACAAAGGTGGCACCAGTCGCGCGCAGCAGCTTGCACTTCTAACCAAAATAATGTCTGAGGAGCGCGCTAAGGGTAATTACGTTATTGCGGGTGGCGACTGGAATCATGCCATTTTAGGTTCACTTACACTCTATCCTTCTGTTCAGCAGATACCAGACTGGGTAGCAGAACTCAAAGATTCTGATTTGCCAGAAGGTTTTAGCGTTGTAGCTCCAGACAACCTTACCGACGTTCCTACCTGCCGCGGAGATGACATTCCATACGAGAAGGACAAGACATACACCACCACAGTTGATGGCTGGATTGTCTCGGATAACGTTGTTGCAACCGCCAGAAACATTGACACGCAATTTGCCTATTCTGATCACAATCCGGTTCTGCTGTCTTTCACTCTAAAGAGCGCAGAATAGGATTGTCTGCCCTTCAATATATTCATATTATGTGCGTATTATACCTATGATGCGCACATATTTATTGACTTTACCGTGATTATCTTGTATAACAAAATTACAGGAAAGGCGGGTCATTATGGCAAAAGTAAGCACAAATATAAATTTGGATCCAACGCTTAAAAAGAATGCTCAGGAGCTTCTCAGAGATTTAGGCATGGATCTTACTACTGCTATTACCATTTTTCTTCGTCAGACTGTTCGTGAGCAGGGAATTCCTTTTGAAATCAAGCGAGAAATTCCTAATGCTCAAACTATAGAGGCTCTTAATGAATACACCAACATGAAAGAGCATCCAGAAAATTACAAGCGCTATGCCTCATTCTCCGACGCAATGTCGGAGGTCCTAGATGCTTAAAATCTTTTAGAACCGGTTCTCATTCTGATCTTTTTTAAAACTAAAGAATAATTTCTGTTTTGTTGTAACCACAACAAAAGCCATATGGAAGTCCTGTCACACTTTGGGTATAAAGTAAGCCATAGTAGACTTTCTAAACCCATCCGAGAGGAGCCCGTATGGCACAGGTTCTTGATTTAAGCAAATCCGTTTATGAGATTTGCACTAAGTACCCCGTTATTAAAGGCCTCATGGCAGAAAATGGCTTTGCCGAGATTACCGAGCCAGGCCGTCTGCAGACCATGGGTCGTTTTATGACCATCCCTAAAGGCTGCGATCACAAAGGCGTAGACCTTGAGGAGCTCAAAGCAATCTTCCGCTCTCACGGCTTCACCATTCTTGGCGACGAGGAGCCTGCAGCAGCAGAAACTCCAGCTGACGAGAAACCCGCAGAGGCAGAGGACGCACCTATTGCTCAGACCCCTGAGGAGCGCAAAGCTCTTATCACCCAGTACCTTGAGCGCCTCAATGACGGCGAGGACATCGAGGCTGTTCGCGAGGACTTTACCCGTAACTTCAAGGACGTCTCTGGCTCAGAGATCTCTAACGCTGAACAGGAGCTCATTGCTGGCGGCGTTCCTATGGAGAAGGTCCTGAAGCTCTGTGACGTTCATGCTGCTCTCTTTGAAGGCAAGGTTTCTTGCGCACCAACAGGTGCTGTTGAAGAGACCCCTGGCCATCCTGTTTGGACCATGCGCCAAGAGAACGACCGCATTCTTGCCTTTATCCACGACCGTGTTGCTCCAGATGTTAAGCGTGCTCGTACGCTTACTGAGTCTTCCAGCAACGAAGAGTGCGCTGGTGTTGCAGCAATTCTGAAGGCTGATATGGACGCCTTTGACGAGGTCTTTGTTCACTACAAGCGCAAGGAAGAGCTGCTCTTCCCTCATCTTGAGCGCCACGATATCACTGGTCCTTCAAAGGTTATGTGGGGTAAGGACGATGAGGTAAGAAACGCTGTTAACGGTGCAGAGGCCCTGCTCGAGACTGCATACGGCCAGTATGATGCAGGCCTTATGGCTGCCGTTGCTGACTACCTGGATGAGGCTATTGAGGGTGCTGAGTCCATGGCATCCAAGGAAGAAAACGTCCTCATCCCACTTTCCCTTGAGCACCTAACTGCTACTCAGTGGACCCAGATTGCTGCTGAAGAGAACGAGTTTGGTCACGCATTTGGCGTCAATCCTCCTTCATGGCACGCAGATCCTCTTGAGCTTGCAAACGACAAACTTAAAGAGATGGAAGCCGCAGCCGCTATAGACGAGAATAACGCTGAAGCAGAAGAGGAAGCAATTTCTGCTGACGGTAAGGTCAAGCTCTCTACCGGTGAGTTCACCATTCCACAGCTTGAGGCTGTCTTTGCAACCATTCCGCTTGACATTACCTTTGTTGATGCAGATGACAAGACACGTTACTTCAGCCACGGCGACACCCGTGCTTTCCCTCGTCCTAAGAGCTGCCTTGGCCGCGACGTATATGACTGCCATCCACCAAAGAGCCAGGAAGCTGTTCGTCGCATCCTCACCGAGTTCAGGAGCGGTCGTAGCGACTCCTCCGAGTTCTGGTTTGAGGTCAGAGATAAGTTCCTCTACGTCCGTTACTTTGCCGTTCGCGATGAAGAGGGCAATTACCTGGGCGCCCTTGAGACCACTCAGGACATCGGACCAATTCGTGCTCTTGAGGGCGAGAACCGCAGAGGTTCTGACAGCTAAGATCTTGCGCGCGTAAAGTCCTCGAGTATCCTCAAAAAATTTGTGCGACTTGGTAGGCGATGTGTCCTTTTTAAGGCACATCGCCTACACTATTTCTGGCCAAAAGAGAGGAGCCTCAGTGCTACATCGTTTACTCGGCACTAAATATGCATACGCCATCGTTGCAACTTGTATTGTCGTCATGTTTTTGCCGTGCGCCATTATCCTTACGTGCTTTGGCATCTTCATCACACCAGTTTCACAATACTTTGGCGTTCCCCGCGTTGCCTTCTCTGCGGTCTTCTCGGTACTCTGTATTGCCATGACAGTAGCTCTGCCATTCATAGGCAAGTTCTACAAAACGCACGACACGCGCCTGGTCCTTTCTGCAAGCGTTATCATTTGCGCAATCTCATATGGAGCCATGTCAGCAGCTCAAGAAATGTGGCATTTTTATCTCTGCGCAGTGGGACTTGGCATTGGCGTACCTGCACTCATGTTCTTGTGCGTCCCTGCCCTCATTAACGATTGGTTTGACCAGCGCGTTGGTACTTTTATGGGCCTCTGCTTTGCATTCACCGGCATTGGTGGCACTGTCTTTAACCCCATTGGATCTGCCATTATCTCCTCTGGCCCTGAAGGTTGGCGCGCTTGCTATCTGATTTTTGCCCTGGTTATGCTTGTAGGAACACTCCCCTTCACCCTTTTTGTGGTGCGCGAGAAACCCCAAGACCTTGGCCTTACCCCTCTTACCTTCTCCTCTACTGACGAGAAAAACGTTGAGGTTGCAGAGGCTTCTTCAACCGACATCTCTGCTGATGACGCAATGAAATATCCAGAGTTTTTTATGGTTGCTGCGTTTTACGCGCTCATTACCTTTAACCAGCAAATCTCTCAGTACTTCCCAAGCTATGCAGCAACCTTTGCAGAATCTGCTCCTGCCATTGCTGCTGCCACAGGCCTTCTTGCTGGAACAACTATGCTGGGTCAAGCAATTGGAAAAGTGCTTCTAGGTGCTTTAAGCGATATCTCCGTGAAGCTTGCTTGCTTTGTAGGAATTTTCTCGGGTATTGTTGGCTTACTTATGTTGGGGATTAAGCTTCCAGTGTTGCCACTCTTGCTGGCAGGAACCTTCCTTTTTGGAATTGCGTACGCCCTTACAACAGTAGGCTCACCACTTTTGGTGCGCGCTGTCTTTGGCAAAAAAGATTCCACTCTTATTTACTCAAGAATTGCAGGTGTAAGCTGCTTTGTCTCTGCGTGTGCGCTCATTATTTGGAGCCTGATTGTTGACGGCTCAGCCCACGGTTTCTTGGTGCTCTTTGGCATTGGCATTGTACTGATGAGCAGTTGTCTTGTGCTAGCGCTCACCGCACTTAAGCGCGCTGACAAACGAGCATAAGATTATCGGGCTCTGTTGAGTCTACCTCTGGATCCAAAGGTACAATCTCTACCTGCTCAAACACTGTGCGAGCAGCATCCATGAGCTCCTCAAGCTGATGCGCTCCCTCTCCTACCTGTGCAGAAACTACATTTGTGAGATATCTTCCGCCAGGAGTAAGGCAGTGTGCCACCAGACTCATCCACTCAACAGTCATCATAGCTGCAGGTGGAACTTCTCCGCTAAAGCAGTCATTCAAGATAGCGTCATAGCGCTTATTATCAGAGGTAGATAGGCTCTTTATATACTCAACGCCATCAGTTACCTGTACCTGAAGCCTACCATTGCTCTCTCTAATAGCCTCATCCACAAAGAAGTAGCTATGAGCTAGAGCTGCAATTTTAGGGTCAATCTCCAGTGCGTCGCAAGAAACCTCTGGATAATGAGCTACTAAATAACGAGGATACGAGCAACCACCAGCACCTAACATTAAGACTGAGTGTACGGAACAAGCAGCTTCAAACAACAAGTCGTACAGCTCAAGATAAGGAAATACCAGCTGGTTCTTTCTTGAATCTGTGTACGTTGCACTCTCATAGGCGCCGCCCTGCCACAACACACGTATGTCTCCACCCTCACCATCTGAAATAGGAAATACCAACGCAGGGCCATTCAGTGCCTGAGGTTCAACGTAAATACCTGCACAAGTTAGGAGCTCCATATCATGAGCAGTAAGCTGTTTTTCTGACATGGAACTCCTTCAAGTGATGTGTTATATGCGATGTACGTAAGTATAGCTAGTACACGGGGTTTCTCGCCAGATACTACCTCAACTCAAACGAATCGGCATCGGTGATGCAGACGCAGGTGTCATAGAACGCCTTGAGCGCCTGGTATCCCAGAAGCGTGTCTTTGGTGCCCGCGGTCTCGTACACGGAGTGCATAGCAAGCTGTGGCAGACCCACGTCAACGGCATGCATGCTAGCCTGAATGTTAGAGAGGTTACCTAGCGTTGATCCGCCTGGCATGTCGCTCCTGTTAGCAAAGACCTGGTAAGGAATGTTTTGTTGCTTCCAAATAGCCTCGACAATGGCGCGGCTAAACGCATCGGTGCAGTACGACTGACGTGCGGCCTCTTTGATAACCATACCGCCATTGAGATACGGTTTGTTGGCCACATCGTGCTTCTCGGGATAATTGGGGTGTACCGCATGCGCATTATCGCAGCTTACCAGCAAAGATGCCGAGAGTGCTCGGTAGTAATCTTCCTGTGTAAAGCCAAGCGTGGCGTTTACGCGTTGCAAGGTGTCTTTAAGAAATGTGGACTTTGCGCCCTGCTTGGTATTTGAACCAACTTCTTCATTATCAAAGCAGGTATACACAGAAATGTCCTGCTCATTTGAAGACGCAAGGAAGGCCTTAAGCGCTACAAAGGCGCACTGAAGGTCATCCAGGTGACCAGCGGAAACAAACTCCTTCTTAGCGCCCCAAATACGGCCGCCCGTGTGATCAACTAAGAACAAATCGCGAGAAAGAATATCTTCTTGAGACACGCCTGCTGCGTCAGCTACCAGGGCGTTAAAGGCGCCAGGATTAAGCTCTCCAGCGCTTAAGAGTGGCATCAGATCTTTAGCGCGGTTGAACTCTGGCGAGAGACCATTTTTGTGCTCAAGATGAATAGCCAAGCTTGGAATCATGACAACGTCGTCTTCAATGTTGACTAGCCTGGACTCTACCTTGTTTCCTACCTTGACCAGCACACGGCCGGCAATACCCAAAGGACGGTCAAACCACGTGTGATCAAGCATGCCGCCGTACGCCTCGGTGTTCAGACGAAGCGAGTTGCCGTCACCGGTAAGCTCTGGCTGAGCTTTTACCTTGTAGGTTGGAGAATCGCCGTGGGCAACAGCAAGCTGGAAGTGATAAGGAGCATCAACGCTTGAGGTTTGAGGCTCACGGTACTTCTCGCCAACTTTCCAGGCAACAATTGAAGAATTGTTGCGCGTGGTAAAGTAAGAGCCGCCTGGCTGAATGTCCCAAGAAGAACCCTCGGAGAGATAAGTAAAACCGCTCTCTAACAGGTACTCTTTGATGGTTTGTGTGGTATGAAACATAGAAGGGCTCTGCTTAATAAAAGCAAGGAGCTCCTCAGAAAGAGCAAGTGACTCATTCAAATCAGACATGCGTAAAACCTTTCATAGAACTGTGTTGCACTCAACAGCCTAGCACGCATTTTTAGTGAGGCGCGCACTTTCTAGAAAATGACGCAAAGAATACGCGCTTCAGGGTAGATACTTATATGTTGAACTAATTCTCACCCACCAAAGCGAGAGTGTATGGATATCAATCAAGCTATTGAGCACGCTAATGCGTTTGTCATACCTGGCCTTCTTGTTGATGATCAGTCCATCATCGGCGAGGTCAACAAAAACTGTGATGCCATTAAAACGCTGCTTGATGCCTGGAAGGAAGCGCCACTTGGCCAAGAGCCTGTAGAGTTTTCTGTCATTCAGCAGCTTGCTGATAGAACGCGCTCGCTCTGCGATACCTACGGCGTGGAGAGGCTCAGAAACCATCGAGGCGTTGGCCTTTCTCGCGGTCTTTCAAACGACGACCTTGCGGCTGCCGTTGCAAAGATGCAGCGTCGTCGTCCTAAGGCTGTCTTTAAAACTGCAGGTCCGCTTCTTAACGACTTGCAAATTGCGTATGTCGAGAAGAGCGTTTCTGGCACGGTGCTGGGCATTGATATTGAGACTACGTCGCGCTTCCCTGAGCTGGGATACATTGTTAACGTGGGCTTTGAGTTCTGGAATCTTGGTCGCAACACCGTTGCCGTAGAGCCTCACACCGCCTACTTTGGCATTCCAGAGATGTACAAAGAAAAGGGTGTCCCTCTTGCCGATATTCACCAGATTACCTGGAAAGATGTTGAAGGCAAGAAATCATTTAGAGACGATAAAAAAGCCCAAGAGGCGCTGCTGGCAACTATGAAAAAGATTCCTTTTATGGCACATAACGCTGCCTTTGAGGATTCTTGGTTCATGTTCAACATTGATGGCTACGCAGAAGCTAGAAAAGCGGGCAAGATTATTGTCATTGACTCCCGCGACATCTGCCGTCGCTTGGACCCAGAGATTAGGTCTCTTCCCCGTGAGTCTTCCCCTGCTGCGCTTGAGAATTGGGCACGTCGTAGGCATACCCTTGCAGCAGACGAGAAGGAACGTCACCTGGGACTTGAAGACGTAGACCTTATGATCCGCACCGTTCAAGCAGAGTTTGCAGACCACAATATGTTTGAAGACTAGGCAACGTTGTCGGTCATCTGTGTTCAAGCGTTATACTAAAGAGTGCATAAACTAGATTTTCTCGCTAGAAAATAACTGCCAAGGAGGAGTTTTGTCAGAGAAGCAGGTAAGAGTACGTTTTGCGCCATCCCCAACAGGCAAGCTGCACATCGGAGGTGCACGTACTGCTATCTATAACTGGGCTTTTGCTCGTGCAAATGGTGGCAAGTTTATTCTTCGTATTGATGACACAGATCCTACGCGCTCAACTGAAGAGAATACTCAGATTATCCTACGCACTATGAAGTGGCTTGGCCTTGATTGGGACGAGGGTCCCGATAAGGGCGGCGATTGCGGTCCTTACAGCCAGACCGAGCGCCTTGATTTGTATCGTGAAGCAGCAAATAAACTGCTGGCAGAGGGCAAGGCGTACCCTTGCTTCTGCACGCCAGAAAAGCTTGCTGAAGACAAGAAGGCTGCTGAGGAGCGCCACGACCCCTTCCAGGGCTATCAGCGCACCTGCAGAAACATTGATCCTGCAGAGGCTCAGCGCAGAATTGACGCTGGCGAGCCTTATACCATCCGCATCAAGGTTCCTCTGGACCGCGGTGACGTCATTGTTCACGACGCTGTTCACGGTGACGTAACCTTTAACGCTCGCGAGCTTGATGACTTTATCATCTTCCGCTCCGATGGTACCCCAACCTACAACTTTGCTACCGTTGTTGATGACGCTGGCATGGGCATCACCCACATTATTCGTGGCGATGACCACCTGTCTAACACCCCTCGCCAGATTATGGTGTACGAGGCTCTGGGCGCACCTGTCCCAACCTTTGCACATATCTCCATGATTTTGGGTCCTGACGGCAAGAAACTCTCCAAGCGCCATGGCGCAACCTCTGTTGAGGAGTACCGTGACCAGGGCTATCTTGCAGATGCCTTTGTCAACTACCTGGCCCTTCTCGGCTGGTCGCTTGATGGCGAGACAACCATTGTTCCTCGCGACGTTTTGGCGTCTCAGTTCTCTTTGGATCACGTTTCCAAGAACCCTGCTAAGTCTGATCCAGAGCGTCTGAACTGGATTAATGCAACCTATCTTGCCAACATGGACAACCAGACCTTTGCAAAGACAGTTCTGATTCCAGAGCTTGTGGGAGCTGGTCTTGAGCCTGTTCAGGGTAGTGCTACTGACGCAGAAGAGATTTACGCAACCCGTCCAAACTGGTATGACCTGCTCTCCGAGATTCTTCGTCCTCGCACCACCGTAAGCCCAGACGTCATTGAGAAGTCCCGCTTCCTGTATGAGGGCGCAAACGTCACCTTTGATCAGAAGAGTGTTGAGAAGGGTCTTACCAAAGACGCAACTCAGAGTGCAACCGTTCTTGCTGCTGCAAAGACCGCTCTTGAAGGTGTCTCTGAGGACGAATGGAAGGCCGCAGCAATTGACGCTGCCCTTGAGGTGCTTCCAGAGCAGCTTGACCTTAAGAAGCGCGTTGTCTTCCAATCCATTCGTGTTGCTGAGTGCGGCAACATGGTCTCCCCTCCTCTTGGAGAGTCCATGGAGCTTCTTGGCTGTGAGGTTTGCCTTGCTCGCCTTGAGCGCGCTCTGGAACTTTGCAAATAATGCGCTGAATGCGCTTGCCGCGTATTCTTCCAAACATAAGTGGGTATCAAAAGTAAAACCACACAAGAGCTGTAAAACAGATGGTTTTGCAGCTCTTTTATCGTTACCGTTTGTTTAGTTTTTGGAGTAGTTATGATTTCTATGTCTGCGTTTGAGGTCCTGGGCCCCATTATGGTGGGACCTTCTTCCTCGCACACAGCAGGAGCCCTGCGCATTGCCCTGGTTGCACGCTCGCTTGCACCAAAGCAGCTGGAGCGCGTTGAGTTTTGGCTCTACAACTCCTTCTCTCATACCCACCTTGGCCACGGCACCGATTACGCTCTGATTGCAGGCATCTTGGGCCTTGCTCCAGACGACACGCGCGTCCGTGAAGCGCTCACCCTGGCAGAAGAAGCCCACCTCAACTACAGCGTTATTGAGAAGGGCGACGACGAGACTCTGCATCCAAATACCGTAGAAATTCACCTCTACGGTGCAGATAACGTCCACGTTTCCGTTATGGGCGAGTCCGTTGGTGGCGGCCGCATTCGCATTTCTGGCGTTAACGGCGTACGCATTCGCATGTCTGGCGACATGCCCACCATTTTTGTTTCACATCGCGATAAACCCGGTGTTCTTGCAGCTCTCACTACTATTTTGGCTACGCAAAACATCAATGTTGCAACTATGCGCACCTTCCGCTCAGAGCGTGGCGGCTTTGCCCACACTGTCTTTGAGATTGACGAGCCTATTGAGCAGAAAGTCCTCGACCTCTTCCAGCTGGCACCTCACGTTTCGTATGCCGCTCAGGTTTCCATTCCAGGAGCCGCTCCACAGGTCACAAACGACGTGCTTTCAGGAGCCTTTGACAACGGCGCAGATCTTCTCGCCAGGTGCTCTAAGACGGGAGCCTCTATTGGCCAGATTATGCGTCAGCGCGAGAAGGACCTGCGACCAGATGCAGACGTAGACGCAGAGATGGCACACGTTCTTGAGATTATGCGCAATGAGGTTCACGACACTATCAAGACACCTCGTCAGTCTATTGGTGGTCTGCTCAACGGTCAGGCCAAAACCGTAGCAAACACCCCAGCTGCAATCGCAAGTGCGCTTATGGGCGCCACGCAAACACGAGCCGTTGCCTACGCTATGGCCGTGCTTGAGCGCTCAGCAACCATGGGCGTCATTGTTGCCGCTCCTACTGCAGGAGCTTCTGGCGTTGTACCAGGATCGCTTATCTCGGTAGCAGAAGAGATTGGTGCCACCGACGAGCAAGTTATTTCTGCGCTTTGGAATGCAAGCGCTATTGGAGCCATTCTAACCACCAACGCAAGTGTTTCTGGCGCTGAGGGTGGCTGTCAGGCAGAGGTTGGATCTGCTGCTGCCATGAGCGCATCTGCACTGACTGAGCTCTTGGGTGGCACTCCTCAACAGTGCTTGGACGCAGCTTCTATTGCCATCTCTAACCTTCTAGGACTAGTCTGTGATCCTGTCAGAGGACTGGTTGAGTATCCTTGCCAAGATAGAAACGCTATTGGCGTAGCTGCTGCCGTAAGCTCTTCTCAGCTTGCTCTTGCGGGCGTTGGTAACCCAATTCCGTTTGATGAGGTTGCACACGCTATGGCAGAAGTTGGCGCCGCGCTCCCCGTTTCTCTCAGAGAAACAGCTAAAGGTGGTCTTGCCGCAACTCCAAGCGCTCCTACCGCATGCGCAAGTTGCACCGGCTGTGCCCCTCTTGACCAGGCGCTTATTGATGCAGAACGCATGCTCAGCTCAAATACGAGAGACGTTCCTTGCGCTTAGAGATGCGTTTTGTATAATATTTTTTGCTGCAAACAGAATTTCTTGAAATTATTGCTTGCATCTCTGACGAGTCTCCTTTATAGTTATTTCTCGCGCTGATGCGCACGGATGACATCTTGGGATATCGTCTAGTGGTAGGACAGCGGATTCTGGTTCCGTCAACGGGAGTTCGACTCTCTCTATCCCAGCCATGTCCTCCCAGTCATACATGGCCCGTTCGTCTAGCGGTTCAGGACGCCGCCCTCTCAAGGCGGAGATCACCAGTTCGAATCTGGTACGGGCTACCAAATGTTCAAGGACTTCTTCGGAAGTCCTTTTTGTTTATCTCAACACCACTTTTGCTTCTATCGTAAAATAGACCAGTCTGTTTGAAATAACTGTCACGCCCAGTCGTGTGACCCAGAAGTATAAGAATTTTTACTAACACCTTGATTGGATCAGGATGTGGCTTGAGTTCTTCCAAAGTGTAGTTGTCATTATTGCCCTGCTCTACGTACCGGGCGTCATTTTGCTGCATGCGTCCGGTATGCCAAAACCTTGGGCTCTTGTTACCGCTCCTTTGGTAAGCTGCGCACTCTTCTTTATTGAGGGAGAGATCTTTAGCGCACTGAACATCCCCATCCCCTTGGCTGTAATGGTTCTTGTTCCTCTACTTATTGCAGCTCTAGTCAATGGCTACGTTTTTTATGTTGCTCCCAAACACAAAGAAGACCTCAGGAGCGAGAAACCCAACAAATCTAAAGCAATACGCGCTGGCAAGCAATCAACTAGCCCTGCACCAGCATTTATCTGCGAAGAACTCTCCTTCTGGATACCTCTTCTGTACGTTGCAATTGGTCTTCTTACCGTAGGGTTTCTCTTCTTACCAACCCTGCCCTCTGCCAGCTCCTTTGTTCAGGGTTGGGACATTGTGCATCACTTAGATGTCACGCAGGCAATGATTGAGTCTCAAAAGTACTCATCAATTCACTATGACTTCTACAGCACCGTAGAAGCTTCAATTACACCTTGGGAGCCGGGGACTTCGGGATTTTATCCTTCAGGCTGGAACATCATTGTTGCACTAACAACGCAGCTTGTTTCTACAACCGTTCCTATTGCAGGAAATGCACTCAACTTTGTCAGTGCAGCAATTGTCTTTCCGCTTTCAATCTGCTCACTTATCGCAAAAGTTCTTCCTAAACATCGCGTTGCGCTTATCAGTGGAGCTTTTGTTTGCCTAGCATTTTTTGTTTTTCCTTGGTCGCTTCTCATCTACGGACCAATCTTTCCTAACACCGTAGCTTTCTGTGTAATGCCTTCTATTTGGTGGGTTTTTATGCAGATGACTCGCTCACAGACTCCAAAACACAATCTTATCTGGCTTATTACCATTTTTATTCTTGGCTGCATTACCCTCTTTATCTTGCACCCTTCCACGATTTTCTCGTCAATTGTTGTTCTTCTGCCTTGGAGTTTTGCACGCATTGGAGAGTCAAAGCGCCGAGTTGTTCTCTTTGGAAAAAGAATTAAGCCAGTCACGCTCGCATATGCATTCTTTATCTTTGCGCTGGTTATTTGGTCTGTTTTCTACTACGTTTTGATTGTTCGAGGCGTGGCTCTCAATTTCTGGTGGAGCGCCTACTCTAGCCTGCAAGATGCTATTTTGCACGCCCTTGGCATGGACTTTATTGGACAGTCGTACGCAGGTGGAGAGCTTGTTTCTCCACAACCGATACTTTCAATCTGCGTGCTGGTAGGTGCCGTCTGGACGTTTAAGCACAAGCAGGCTCGCTGGATGGTATCTGCCTTTATGTACCTGTCTATACTCTGCATTTTTATTATTACGTTTGACGTTCCTCTCAAGGGATATCTCTCGGGATTTTGGTATACCGATCCGTTCCGCATTGCGGCAAGCTGCGTCATTATGGCAATTCCGCTGGCAGCACTTGGCCTAGCAACTCTTGCCGAAGCTGCGCTGGAAATGTTTGCCTCCTGGAGAGAAAAAGCTTCTCAGGCTCAGACCAAAGCTCAAACCTGCGTCTTTTGTACTGTTTGGGCTAAACCTCTGATTGTGGGAGCGGTCATTGCATGTGTAGTTGTACTCAACTATGTGATTCCTATGCCAAACCTTAAATCGGAAGAGCCAATTCCTGCCGCTACTGCCTTTAAACAGGCTTCCGAGAAGGCCTATGGTGATCACTACATTTTGACATCGGAAGAATTGGAGTTTTTACGTCGCGTGGAGCTTACCGTTCCTGCAGGTGCTGTTATTGCAAACCTACCTCAAGATGGCAGTCTCTGGGCGTATGGCACTAACGACTTACATGTGCTCTGGCGCTTCCCTAACGGCTATGACGCTTCAGAACGTCCTGCAAGTGCAATTCTTCGTAAACGCCTTAATCGCATTGCGAGCGACCCTGAGGTGCTTCAGACGGTACGCGACCTTAACGTACAATACGTCCTTATTCTGAACAACGTTGTTGATTACTCCAACGCTGTTACCAGTACCTACAAACCTGGAACCTTCAGAGGTATCACGCAAATAACAGACACCACCCCAGGTTTTGAGGTGGTGCTGGAAGAAGGTTCTATGAGGTTGTACAAGATTACCTTGTAAGAACGTTATGCCTGAAGTGCAGAAACTGCGTCCTTAAGCTCCTGAACACGATCAGTTGCTTCCCATGTGAAGTCTGGGTCTTTGCGGCCAAAGTGTCCGTATGCTGCTGTCTTAGAGAAGATAGGACGGCGCAGTTTAAGGTCTCTAATAATGGCACCAGGACGAAGGTCAAAGACCTTCTCGATAGCCTGCTCAATAACAGCATCGTCAACAATGCCGGTGCCAAAGGTATCAACCATGATAGACAGTGGATGAGAAACACCAATGGCGTAGGCAAGCTGAACTTCACACTTCTTTGCAAGGCCTGCTGCTACGACGTTTTTGGCAACCCAGCGCGCTGCATATGCTGCTGAACGGTCTACCTTGGTGCAATCCTTTCCAGAAAAAGCGCCGCCACCATGTCGACCCATGCCGCCGTAGGTATCAACGATAATCTTTCTACCGGTAAGTCCTGTGTCTCCCATAGGTCCACCAACAACAAAGCGACCAGTTGGGTTGACGTAAATATCTGCGTTATCCCAAGCAATGTTGACTTCACCCATAACAGGCGCAATAACGTGGTCGATCATGTCCTGTTTGATGACGGACATGTCTTCAATCTCTGGGGCGTGCTGTGTGGAAACAACAATAGCGGTGACCTCAACGGGCTTCTCGTCCTCATAACGAACGGTAACCTGAGTCTTACCATCTGGACGCAAGTACTCGACCTCGCCAGACTTACGTACCTCTGAAAGACGCTGAGCCAGACGCTGAGACAGATAAGCTGGCATTGGCATAAGAACATCGGTCTCATCAGAGGCAAAGCCAAACATCATACCCTGATCGCCTGCGCCGATAAGATCAAGCGGATCGGTAGTACGTCCTGCCTGCGTGTCATAGGACTGGTCAACACCCTGGGCAATATCTGGGCTCTGCTCATGGATAAGGCTCAAAACACCGCAGGTCTCGCAGTCAAAACCATACTTAGCGCGGTCGTAGCCAATATTTCTGAGGGTATTACGAACAATCTCCTGGACATCAACGTAAGATTGAGTGCGGATCTCTCCAGCTACCACAATAGTTCCTGTAGTAGCAAAGGTCTCGCATGCACAACGAACGTTATCCAAGCAAGCAGGAACACCACTTGGAGAAACGTATCCACGCTCTTCAAGCTCCGCCTCTTTTGCCAAGATTGCATCAAGAATTGCGTCAGAAATCTGATCGCAAACCTTGTCTGGATGTCCCTCAGTAACACTTTCTGAGGTAAACAAATAGTTTTTGTGTGCCATGAACTGTCCTTTCACGCATGGCTTCTCTGCTTATGCAGAATATTTGCGTTCTTCTACGCGCAACTACTATTACTATACCCATGGTTAACTCTTTTGAGCAGGATCAGTCAAGAAAATTGTAAAAAGAGCACCACAAGGGCGCTCTTTAAATAGCATAGTTAACCTAGGATTATGCAAAAATACGTATGATTATCCATCTATTCCAATACCAGCAAGCGTCAAATCAAGAAGCTTCTGTGCAAGCTCATCAGAACCCTCAACACCACGGCGCTCGCCCATTAAACCAATAGCCGAGAGAACCAAAGCTCCTGTGATAGAACAGGCAGCAAGTCTTGAATCAACGCTTTGGCGAATAAATCCCTGCAATTTTCCCATCTCTAGCTGGTTAGCAAGGAGAACAACCACGCGGGAAAGTGGTCCCTCAATGTTGGTAATAAGCGCCTGCTCAGAGCTTGCAAGCTTATTAATCAAAGCCAAAACAAGTGGCGAGTCAGGAAGAATATGTGAGGCCAGTTGAGCGATGATTGCATGAAGTGTCTCTTTTGAGGCGGGCTTATTACCAAGGGTATGCGCAATATCTTTTGCAAGCTCATCAACACTCTCGTCAAAGATTGCCTGCAAAAGGGCCTCTCTATCGGAAAAGTAGTAATACAGCGCACCTTTTGAAAGACGAGCTCTATCAGAAATCTCACTCATTTTGAAGTTGGTATTTCCACGAGCAAGCATGAGCTTGGTTGTCTCGTGCATAATACGCTTACGTGTAGCTGCGCTTTTCTTAGTACGAGCTTCGGCACGAATATGAGAAATAGAAGGCGCTGGAGTCTCGGGTTCTTCTGTAGGCTGCTGTTCATAAGCATTGTGATGTATGACTTCTAACGTAATATAATCGCGCTTCTCGCCCATGAACTCCCCCATACGACACTATCCGTCATATAAAATGACGCCTCTCTGATAATTTTTTATGCCTACTATACCGTTTTACCGAACCTATAAAAATACAAAGGCCTTACTTTTTTATTGATTAAATCTGGCACTCTTTATTATTTTTACCAATTACTCTGAGCAAGAATGGCGAGAAGATCTTCTTTTCTATTCTTCACTTGATCTGCTAAATAAAGCTCAAAAAGCCTACGTTGACACACACCGACAGCAGGTCCTGGCTGAAGCGAGAGCACTTCCATAATTTCTGCGCCCGAAACGCACAGCTCTTGCGGATGCTGAGCAATTTCTTGTTTTGCCTCATGTAAGAGAAGGGTCCTCATAGCCTCAAGCATTACCGCATAGCTACGATAAGGATTTGCCTTTGCCAGAGCATCAGCCTGCTTCAACGTCAAAAGGTCATACGCAAGGGCAATGCCATCCGATTTACTTGCCTCGGCTAACAGGGCAACCATATGCCTAAGCGACGCGGTTGTAACGTCCACATCATAGTCATGCAATGCCACAAGAGCACAAACTTCATTACTCAAATGCTGCGATAAAGCCAAGCGTTTAAGCAAGGCTTTTGCTACGATTGCACCTTTTTCTGGATGACCATAAAAATGGCCTCTACCATCTGCGTCAACGCTAAACATTTCTGGCTTTGCAATATCATGCAGGAGCGCCGCCCACCTAAGAGCGGGAGTAGCACACCCTGCTGTAAGAGCCTCTGTTGCAGAGCAGACTCGAGCTGTATGTTCCAGCACGTCATAAGCATGATACGGACTTCTTTGATCAAAGTTTTGAAGTGGTAAGAGCTCTGGAATTGCTATCGCTAGAACAGGAAATCCCAGCTTGATAGCGTGGGTAATATGGCCAGCCTCAACAATTTGAGCCACTTCCGAGCCAATGCGCTCAGATGCAACCTGAGAGAGTAGCGGCGCACACTCAGTAAGTGCCTGATGTGTCTTCTCCTCAATTGAAAACGAGAGTCTGCATGCAAACCGCAAGGCACGCAGCATGCGAAGAGCGTCCTCTGTAAAGCGAACCTTAGGCTCCCCAACAGCGCGAATTACACGTGCAGATAAATCTTCTTGACCGCCATAAAGATCAAGCAATCCCCTCTTTGGGTGATATGCCATTGCATTAATAGTGAAGTCTCTACGAGCAAGATCTTCCTCTATACGAGAGACAAACTGCACAGAATCAGGACGACGACCATCAAGATATTCTCCGTCACAGCGATACGTTGTGACCTCAATAGGGTGCTTCTCGACAACAGCAGTGACGGTTCCATATGCAATACCTGTTTCATGCACAGGAATGTCTGCAGTCTCAAAAGCCGCTTTGCTCTGCTGCCACGTTGCCGATGTTGTGATGTCTATATCATGAGCAAATGAACCACGTAGAGCGTCTCGTACCCAGCCGCCTACAATCCACGCCTCAAATCCGGCATCTTCAAGAACTTCTAATGCACGCAAGGCATACGTGGGGATCTGTAAATTCACAGGGCGAGAAAGGCATGGTGAAGAGCTGTTTTGCTGTATGCTCATGGCCATTCCTTCCGCAGTTGATGATGGAAAAAGTATACATCCTTCATACGTCATTCACATCCTTTCTGCGGTTTTAAAATAACAAACATTTGTTCTAGATTTTTCTTTACTTCTTCCCCATTCGTGATAGTCTAAGTATACGAACAGACGTTCTATTTTCAAGTAGAAAGTTGCTGCCATGGATACTCTTGATAAACTCACCATACTTGCAGATGCAGCCAAATTTGACGCGGCGTGCACTTCTTCTGGTGTAGACAGAGATCCGCAGGCAGGAAAGGTAGGAATGGCCTCAGCGGCCGGCTGTTGCCACTCATTTACCCCTGATGGTCGCTGCATTACGCTGCTAAAAGTTTTGCTTTCTAATGCTTGTTACTATGACTGTGCTTACTGCGTCAATAGGTCGTCTGCACAGACCAAGCGGGCTACCTTTACACCACAAGAATTAGCAGAGCTCACCGTAGATTTCTATAAAAGAAATTACATAGAGGGACTCTTTCTTTCCTCAGGTGTTATAGGATCGCCAGACCACACCACAGAACTCATGATTGAATGCCTCTCCTACCTTAGGAATGAGTTGCTGTTTAACGGCTATGTTCATGCAAAAGTAATTCCCGGAACAGATCCAGATCTTATTGATACTATTGGCCGTTTAGCGGATAGACTCTCCGTCAACCTGGAGTTGCCTAGCTCGGCCTCGCTTACTAAACTTTGCCCTCATAAAAATGCAGAAACGGTTACTAAACCCATGTCTTTCATTCACCGCCTACGCGTCTCTGAAGAAAGGCAATTGCTTGAAGCTAAAAATGCATCAACGGGCATTGTGAAGTCTGCTGGCAAATCTAAGGGCATTGTTATTCCTACTCAGAAGCAGATCATAAAAGAAGGTTTAGCCCTTCGTTCAAACTGCTTGAAGAATACCTTTATGCGCTCATCAAGGGTGTCTTCAGGCAAGAGGTCCTTCTCGCCTGCCGGACAATCAACGCAAATTATTATTGGAGCTTCTCCAGAATCAGACAATCAAATATTGCACTTATCGCAAGCGCTTTATCAACAATTTGAATTGAAACGAGTATTCTTCTCTGCCTATATTCCTGTTATAGAAGACCATCGTCTTCCTGAGTTGGACACTCCTGTTCCCCTGCGTAGAGAACACCGTCTTTACCAGGCTGATTGGCTTATGCGCTACTATGCGTTTTCTCCTGATGAGCTGGTTTCTCCAGAAGCACCTTGGCTTGATTTAGAAATTGATCCAAAGCTTGGATGGGCACTGGCACATCTTAATCAATTTCCTGTAGAGATTATGGATGCACCACTAGAAATACTTTTACGAGTGCCCGGTATTGGTCCTACCGGCGCACGAAGAATTATTGCTGCAAGAAGACGGTCTCGCCTCACCTTTGATGATCTTAAACGGCTGGGAATACAGCTCAAACGATCTCATCACTTTCTCACCTGCTGTGGCGTAAGGGATGCCTCAGCTCCACTTGACCAAGAACTGATTAAACAGAGGGTAATTGCTGATGCCAAAGCAAGTTCGTACAACAAAACAAGACGCCGTATTGAGTCCTCTCAACTCAGGCTCTTCTGATCAGAGCGTAGAGCTTGTCTCGCTTGTTCAGAGGCTTACAAGACTCTCCAAGCCTCAGAAGGTTGTTATCTCCTGTAATCCAAGCTTAGAAGGCGTTGTAGGGGCTGTAGGACTCACTTATCTCTCACATGCTAACCCGGCACACGTACGTCTTGTTAGAGAAAACTTTTGTCAGCCTAGCCTTGGGGAGCATGTTCTCTGTGGACCAGACCCTTCTGATGACTCCGTAGTAGCCTTGGCTAAACGAGTTCTTACTGGGCTAGAGAAGAAAGTAGGCACAAGAGAAATAACACGTCGCATTGTTTTGGCATGTGCTTCAGATGCTCATACTATGCCGGAGATTGTGCATCGATACGTTCGTCTTGCATTCTCCTATGGTGTAGGAGCCCTTGAAGATATTGCAGACCCAACCGTGGCAGAGTTTAATGCGCTGGCTAGGCAGGTAGAAACTGAACGAGAGCATACGCGGCAATTTGTGCGGTTTTCTCGCATGTCAGATGGCTCTTTTATGTCTGTATTTCAACCTAATGCAAACGTAGTGCCACTAACCTGCAATTACTTTGTCAAACGGATGAGTACAGAGCGGTTTTTTATTGTTGATCCAGCTCATCATATAGTCAGTTTTTATGCACCAGAAATGAAGACCTTTGGAACCATTCAGCTGGACGATGCCTCTTTGGAAGAACTGCTCTCTAGAACAGACCTTGCAACTGATGAGAAATACGTGCAAGCCATGTGGAGGCGCTTCTATGAGGGAGTTGGTCTAGAGGGTCGCGGACCTGCAGAGAGGGGTTACGATTTGCGCGCTCATTGGATGCCAAAGCGTGTTTGGCAAGGGCTTCCTGAGCTTACCGCAACCACAAGTGCAGAAGCTGCGCGTAGCCAAGGCGTACCCGCTCGCTATCAGGGGCGAGAAAACAGAAAGGATGTGCATCATATAGAACAAAAGCAGGCGTTTAACCAAGAGCTTACCTCTGGGCTGTAAGGTTGCTGCTCAAGAAGACTTATAACAAAAAAGCGCCCAGCAGAGCTGAGCGCTTATCAGTACAAAGGTAATGACCTAAGACTTAGTCGAGGTCGTTGAAGTCACCAGCTGCAGGTGCAGGTGCAGAAATCTGAGTCTGCTGAGCTGCAGGCTGAGCAGCATTCTGGGAACCAGTTGGAGCATTGTTGGTAAGAACAGTCTCTGGGAAGACAGAGTCTGCGTCATCCAGGAAGTGCTGGAGGAGCTTACGGTACTCAGCGCGGAAGTCCTCACGGGACTGCTTGAGGCGATCAATCTCATCAAGCTCAGTCTGCTTCTCTGCAAGAGCCTGACGGATAACCTCACGAGCCTTCTGGTCTGCCTCGTTGCGAATGCGCTCTGCATTTGCACGAGCGTCTGCAACAAGCTTATCTGCGCTCTGCTGAGCAACAATGAGGACCTGAGAAATCTGGTGCTCAGATGCAGCAATAGCTGCAGCGTTTGTCTCCTCAACAGAAGGAACGCTTGCGTTCTCCTCAAGGTTTGCAACCTGAGCCTGTGCTGCAGCGAGCTGCTGCTCAGTGCTGGTCAGACGGCCCTTAAGGTCAGCGATCTTTTGAAGCATTGCATCAACCTCAGAAGAGAGCTGCTCAAGAAATGCGTCAACTTCCTCTGGATTGTAGCCGGTCTCAGCAGGAGAGAATGTCTGCTGCTCGATGTCTGCTGGTGTGATTGCCATCTTTGTTCCCTTTCAGTCTGCGAGTAGACGTACCACACATCATAACTACTCAGTTTGTAATCAAAGACAAACTAGTTTCTATATTAGTATAAGGCCCAGCGTCGAAATGGCAAAACGTCCCACAAGATTAAGCACAAAAAGTGCAACAATCGGTGAGAGATCAACGCCAGAAATTGGAGGAATTACGTTCCTAAACACACTGAGATATGGCTCAACAATTTTGCCAATTGCCTCAAGAATGTTCTTAACCGAATCATTTGAAACGGTAATCCAAGAGGACAGGCACCATACCACAATGCAGAAGCTGTAAATCCTCAACAAAGTATAGAGCGAGTTCAAGACATAATACGAAAACACAAAAACCTCCAGTTACCTGGTAATCTCGCCCTCATCAGCAAGCTTATCCAGATCAGACTGAGATAAAGAAATGCCATGAGGAAGTACGGCAAAAACGCGGTCAGCAACTTCTTCAACAGCGCCGTCAAGTCCATAAGAAAGGCCAAAACTGAAGTCCAAAATTCTCTTAGCAACCTCAATGTTGGTGTTTTTAAAGATAAGGACAACTGGCTGACCAGTACGAACACGACGAACTACCGACTGAACATCGTCATAAGAAACAGGACGAAGAACGTATGGTGGCAGCTGTCCGGAATAGCTTGTACGGCTCACAGGACGAAGACCAATATCACCAGGAGTTGGCAGATTTGGGCTCACGGTATGCTCGTAAGAAGGAGTGTATCCGGCAGGCTCCTGACGAGATGCATACGCAGAAGCGCGCGAACGCATATCCTGCTGAGGATTGTAAGAAGCGGCTGGATTAGTGCTGATTGGCTTGCCAGAGCGCGTATACACAGAAACGCTCTCTGCCTCTGGTCTGGATGGATTGCCCAGTAGTCTGTTGGAAGCGCCTTGCTGTGCACGATCATCGTACGAACGTGGAGAAGCTCCGTCTACCTCGTCATAGCCTTCGTCGCCATAATACTCATCATCGTAGTACTCATCGTCCTGACCACCACGAAGCTTTGCTCTTAGCGTATCAAGAATGCTCATCATTGTGCCTTTCTGTAACGCACGTAACTTCTTACTACTGTATCAAAAACTTGCAACTATTTTAGTGCCCACTCAACGTATAGGCTGGGTCAAACAATACTCGACCCAGACGGATAGTCGTAGAACCCTCTTCAATGGCATACGTAAAGTCATCACTCATGCCACAAGAAAGAACATCTAACTTCAAACCAACTTGTTGGCTCAAGCGATCACGCAATTCTCGAAGTCCTGAGAATGTTCTCTTGGCGCGCTCTGGATCATCCTTTGGTGCCATAGTCATCAGACCTACAACAGAAATGTGAGGAAGATCAACAATCTTTTGAATAGACTCTGACACTTCTTCTGGCGAGAAACCCGATTTTGAGGCTTCAGCGGAGACGTTTACCTCAAGTAGCACAGACTCCTGAGAGTCCTTTGCTTCTGCACGCTTTGAAACCGCCTCTGCAAGGTGCTCGGAAGAAATTGAATGAATGTAGCGAACCTTACCAACTACCTGGTTAATCTTGTTCTTCTGAAGATTACCAATCATGTCAAAAGATATCTCAGACGCAAAAGGAGCCTCAGATAAACACGTCAGTTTATGTGTCAGCTCCTGTGGACGATTCTCGCCAAAAACCCTATAGCCCGCCTTATAAGCTGCAAGGACAGCCTCAACAGGAACGGTTTTGGAGACAGCTACAATTTCGATCTCAGAGGCGCTTCTGCCGGACTTTTTTGCAGCATCCGCCACAAGTGACTCAATCTGAGCTCTACGAGCCTTTATAAACTCAAGATATTCGTCTGAATCGTACGTCATAGCCATCATCTCTTGCGGTGAATACATCAACATCTTACGTAACGTTTAACGACTTTTGTCGTAGACCTAAACGCCTTCTCCGATAGCGCTAAACGTCTTCTACCCTACTTTGACGCCATGTAAGCAACAGCCGCGTGTCTTCCGCACTTGCCATGCTCTGCTCGGTACGAGAAGAACCGCTCAGTTGTAGAGGCGGTCGAGTCAGTAACCTCTTCGATAGCAGACGCGCGTACACCAGCATCTACCAGTGCGGCTCTGACGGCATATCCAAGATCTAAGTACCTCTCGCCAGATGCACGGTCCACAACGTCGGGACCAAACTCTTGTGAGAACATCTGAATGAGCTCAGGAGAAACCTCGTAATCAGCGCCGCCAATGTGCGGACCAATATAGGCTTTGACCTCGGAAGGCTTGGCGCCAGTTGCCTGGCAAAGCGCCTCGGTTGCGCGCGCAGAAATGCGGGCAATTGTGCCTTTCCAGCCAGAATGCGCCACCGCAAATCCGCCGGGAGCTACAAGAATTACCGGAACGCAATCGGCAAACGCCAACATCACAGGCGTATTTTGAACCGTACATACTATGGCGTCTGCACCAGCTTCTGCCTCAGCTTGAGCCAGTTCAAAAGCCTCTGATGTATTGGAAGTCAGACAAACTACCTTGCTTCCATGTACCTGATGAGGAATAAGGAGCTGCGAGAAAAGCTTGCCAGCTCCAAGAGCCTCTAAGACCAGCTGGCGGTTCTTTTGCACCTGTTGCAGATTGTCTCCACACCTACTGCCCAGATTGAGGGATGCAAACTCCCCTTCTGAAAAACCGCCAGTACGCTCAGTAAATGCGAGCGTGACCCCGCATGGAACCTCAGAATCCATGAGCAGGGTCACGCCGTGTAAGCACTGTCTATTCAGCGCGCACATATTTAGATGCGGCTACGCTTAAGGAAGTCTGGAATATCAAACTCTTTCTCATTAGAAGAGTTGTTGGTGCGAGCAGGCTGTGGCTGAGCAGCTACAGGACGAGTTGGCTGTGGCTGAGCAGGACGGCTTGGACGGGTGGTACTCTGAGTATTCAGAGTTGGAAGCTGCTGCTGAACGTTAGAGTCATTGAAGCCGGTTGCGATAACGGTTACGCGAACCTGATCGCCCAGGGACTCATCAACAACAGTACCAAAGATGATGTTTGCATCAGGATCAACGTTCTTAGCAACCAGGTCAGCTGCCTCGTTAATCTCCTGAATACCAAGGTCTTTATTACCAGCAATAGAGAGAAGAACGCGGGTTGCACCCTCGATGGAGCTCTCAAGCAGGCGGCTAGAAATTGCCTCTGTTGCAGCATCAGCAGCGCGGTTATCACCAGCAGCAATACCAATGCCCATCATTGCGCTACCTGCGCCCTTCATGATGGTGCAGACATCTGCAAAGTCGAGGTTGATCAGGCCAGGAACAGTGATGAGGTCGGTAATACCCTGGGTACCCTGGCATAGAACATCGTCAGCCATGCGGAATGCCTCAAGCATGGTGGTCTTCTTCTCAGAAAGATCAAGCAGACGATCGTTTGGAATAACAATGAGAGTATCAACATTCTCGGAAAGAGTCTTGATACCGTCAGCTGCAGAACCATAACGACGACGGCCCTCGAAGGAGAATGGCTTAGTAACAACGCCAACGGTCAGTGCGCCAACGTCATTCTTTGCAATATCAGCAACAACTGGAGCAGCGCCGGTACCAGTACCGCCACCCTCACCAGCAGTGATGAAGACCATATCAGCGCCAGCAAGTGCAGCCTTGATCTCGTCGCGGCTATCCTCTGCTGCCTCTTTACCAACCTCAGGGTTAGCGCCAGCACCAAGACCCTTGGTGATGTCAGTACCGATGTGAACCTTAATGTCAGCATCGGAGATTGCAAGAGCCTGTGCATCGGTGTTTACAGCAACGAACTCAACGCCACGGATGCCTTCTTCAATCATGCGGTTGACAGCGTTAGTTCCGCCGCCACCAACGCCAACAACCTTGATAACAGCAAGATAGTTGTTAAGGGTATCGGTGTCCTTAATCATGTCTTCCTCCTTGAGGCACGCTTGTGCCCGTTTGTCCCGGAGCGCGACTGCGCTTAGGCTACGTTTATGCGCTCGCAGAACCGCTGTATAAAACCCTAAACCTCAAGTTAAGGCTTACGCTTCATGCAAAGCGGGGTATATTTGCACAACTGACCCATACAAGTCAAATAATATGTAGAAATTGTGAAGAAAGCTGGTAAACGGTAGGAAACTATTCCCTAACGGCACATATAGTTTGCGCGTTTACCTACGAAACACCAGAGCCAGACTGAACATTTCCGGTAGAAACTCGCCTATAGGTTGGGCTTGCAGGTGTTCTTACATTCAAGTACGTAAGCTCTCCTGGGAACTGCTTAAGCATTGCCAGAATCACTTTTTCTTTGTCAGCAATCTGTGTTGGAGAGCCTAGGGCAACCTGTACACCATTGGTAAGCGTGACAGAGATAGCATCAACGCTACTAGCAGAGTAACTCACAATCTGTGACGTGAGCTCTGATGAGAACGTAGACTGATACTGCATAACCGCTTGAATTTCTGCGTCTGTTGCTGTGGTACCCGCTACAGGAGAAACCGTTGCAGGAACATCGGTAATCAGCAGCTCACCTTCTGAGGTTGCCTTCTCAAGCGCAACGGTAGCAGTAGTCTTTCCTTCTGGTACGTTGAGCTGATCTGCCTCTAGCCAGACGTTATTCTCGCCCAGATACCATGCAACCGGACCAGAAGAAAGCGCCACTATGGCTGTGACCTTGCGCTCTGTGATAGTAATGCGCAGCGTATTGGGGAACTGCCTCTCGTACGTTGCAGAAGCTACCCAAGGGTCCTTCTGTAGTTCTTGGGTAATAAGGGACTCATCCATATTAAGCAGCGTTGTTCCCTCTTCTACTGCAATGAGCTTTTGAATTTGCTCGTTAGAGACGTGCTCTGTTGGCTCAACCTGAATGTTGGTAATAGCAAAGACTGAGGAAGAACGTAGGACGAGAAAAGCAATGCCAGCGAGAAGGGCGAGGCTAAGCAAAACGATAAAGGCCGTGCGTACTGCCTTAAACGATACTTTTCTGCTGTGTTTAATACGCTCGGCACGAGCTTGAGCTGCAGTTTTTGTAGCGTTATTTGGCTTTTTAGTAGAAATCTTTTTAGTAGAGGGCTTTGTATCAGAAGTTGTAGCCTCAACCTTTGGCTTAGGCTTAAAAGCCTTGCTCATAAAAGAAGGCTTGGTTGCCCCTGCCGCCTGAGTAGTTCCAGACGATAAAGGCTCCCTCTTTGTGCCCTTGCGGCGTGTTGGTTGCTTTGAAGTATCTTCTGCCATATCTTCCCTATGCCCCAAAACCCAGAAGTTTAACCTCTGGCTGAAGATCAATGTCAAACTTTTCTTGGACCGCATCGTGTGCTCTGCGCATAAGTGCAATGACATCTGAAGCGGTAGCGTTACCGGTATTCACAATAAAGTTGGCATGAGTATCAGAAATTTGTGCGCCGCCCTCAGTAGCTCCCTTAAGACCACACTCTTCAATAAGTGCACCAGCAGACCTACTACCTGGATTCTTAAAAACAGAACCGCAGCAAAGCTGACCAGTTGGCTGAGTATTTCTTCTACGCTGCAAGAGTGTATCCATGCCAAGAGCAACTTTAGGACGATTAGATGCTGTCAGCGCAAACGTTGCCTCAAGAATGATCTCATCTGGTGCAAACGTAGTGTAGCGATAACCCCATTCAATCTCGGAGGCATCGTAACGTACAAGACCCTTACCAGGCTTTAGCACCACGCAATCACGGACGGCTTTACCAATCCAATCATGCCTGGTACCTGCGTTCATCGAAAGAGCGCCGCCGATAGTTCCGGGGATACCAGCACACATCTCAAGGCCAGAAAGGCCTGCTTTCATGGCCTCATTGCATACGCGCGCCGTAAGCGCACCTGCACCTGCAGTAATGAGGTTATTCTCGCCAACTGAAATGGTAGAAAGCTCATCGTCAAGCACAATAACGCAGCCGTTGTAGCCCTTATCAGAGACAAGGATGTTTGAACCTTTACCCAAAAGCACCCAATCAACTTTATTAGCTGCAAGCACCTCAAGCACACGCACCAACGCCGCATGGCTGTGAACAGCAGCAAAAAGCGACGCCTTACCACCAATCCTAAAGGAGGTATGGTGGCTCAGCGGCTCATCTTGCTTGATTGTTGCATCAAGGGCCCCAGAAAGGCTTACATAGGCGTTAAACAAGCTCACAGCAAAGGCCCTAGTTGCTCTGAAGACGCTCTTTGAGTGCGCGGATAAACATTGGACCAATCTGAGTGACGTCTCCTGCGCCCTGAGTAATCAGCAAATCTCCTGGCTGAACCGTATCAAGAAGGTCGGCGATAAGATCGCGGCGAGAAGGGATATAGCGCACGTCAGGAACAGTATTGGCAGCCTGAACTCTTGAAGAGACGGTCTTGCCTGAGACACCTGGAATAGGAAGCTCACCTGCGGAGAAGACATCCATAACGCGCAACACGTCAATGCCATCAAAGGCGTGAGCAAACGAATCTGCCAAGTCCTGCGTTCTACTGTAGCGGTGTGGCTGGAAGACAACAACAACGCGCTTAAAACCAAGAGGAAGAGCTGCAGACATGGTTGCTGCAATCTCGGTTGGATGGTGACCGTAATCGTCTACAACGGTAATACCGTTAATGTCACCTACGTGTGTGAAGCGACGGCGTGCGCCCTTGAACTGCGAAAGCGCCGCAGCAGCTTCTTCAAGATCAAAGCCAAGGGCATCGGCAACGGCAATTGCAGCTGTTGCGTTGGCAACATTGTGCTTACCAGGATTAGCTGGAAGTACCACAGAGATGATCTGACCAGAAGGAGTCTTAATGGTAAGAGGGTTCTCAATACCAGCTTTTCTCTCCTCCTGCGTGCAAACAAAATCGCAGCTTGAATCAAAGCCGTAGGTAACTACGTGCCTACCAGTTGACTGAGCAAGCTCAACGTAATGAGGATTATCGCCGTTGATAACAACAGTTTCTTCCTTATCAAGCAAGCTCATAAACTCACAGAAGGTCTTCTCGATATTCTCTAGAGAGCCGTAGTGGTCAAGGTGGTCTGCCTCAATATTGGTGACAACAACCACGTTAGGGTTAAGGAACATAAACGAACCGTCAGACTCGTCCGCTTCGCAGACAAAATACTGGCCGTTGCCGTTTTTACCGTTGGTATCGTAGCCCTCAACAACGCCACCAATCAAAAATGATGGATCAGCGCCCAGCTTATCCAGCATGGTAGCAACCATAGAAGACGTGGTAGTCTTGCCGTGAGTGCCCGCAACAGCAATAGTCTTGCGGCCGCGCGACAAATACGAGAGCATCTTAGCGCGAGGCCAAATAGGAATGGAAAGCTCGCGTGCGCGAATGACCTCTGGATTTGTCTCTGGGATTGCGGTTGAGGTAACAATGACATCAGGCATCACAGCGTCAATAGTGGCTGCGGTGTGGCCGATGCTTACCTGAATACCTGCATCTTCAAGCTCTCTAACATAATGCGAGCTCTTTAGATCGGAGCCGGTAACGGTGCAGCCGCGCTCGTGCAGAACAAGCGCAATTCCGCTCATACCTGCTCCACCAATTCCAATAAAATGTGCACGCGAGATGGTCTTCTCGCCCATGGAATCTGCCATAAGAGAGCCTTTCCAAGTATTGTTATCGTTTGAGTCTTGGACATACCAAGACATGTTTACTCTAACGCAAAACCGAATGTGTTATGCGCCACAAACGGCACTTTCCACAGCGTCAGCCACAAGAGATGCGGCGCTGCGCTGGTCAAGTGTAGCGGCTGCCTCGGAGAGCTTTTTGCGCAGGTCCGCACTATCTACCAGTTCAAACAGAGCTGTCGAGAAGGTCGTGGTGCCCACCTGGTTATCTGGCACCAGAATAGCTGCTCCCGCGTCCGACAACAGGTGTGCGTTAGTAGTCTGATGATCTGCTGTTGCCAGAGGGTACGGCACCAAAATGCTGGGGAGCTCAAGCGCTGCAATCTCGGCCACAGAAGATGCTCCGGAGCGAGAAACCACCAGGTCAGCCGCAGCAAGGGTGGCGCCCATGTTGGAGATGTAGGGCTTAACCTCCCAGCGAGCAGCCTCCTCGTCAGAAAGCTTCATGAGCGAGACAACCTCGTCGTAGAGCTTCTGGCCTGTTGACTGGATGATGCGCAGGTTAGGACGGGCAAGAAGCTCCTGCTTAAGCGCAGCAAACGTCTCGTTGATACTACGTGCGCCCAAGCTGCCACCAAAGATGAGCAGCAATGTTTGGTTGTCTGCAATACCCAGCTCTTGCCTCGAGGCAGCTCTGTCAGCAGAAAGAACACTCTTACGTACAGGATTACCCGTGACCACAATGGTGTCCTGAGCTTTTACGTGGCCCTCAAAAGCCTTGCGAGCCTCTGGGAACGCAATGCACACCTTAGATGCTTTACCAGCAGATACACGGTTAGCAAGACCGGTTACTGAGTTCTGTTCGTGAATCAAATAGGGGATGTGTAACTTTGCGCAAAGCTGAAGCAAAGGCAGCTCAACATAGGCGCCAAAACCAATGGCAACATCAGGTGCACCCTGCTCTTTGAAGCGCTTGTGCAGCTGCATCTTTGCGCGCTCAAGATTGTATGCTGCGCTGATGAGCGTCCAAGGACGTCTGCGATCAAAGCCATTTACATGGATAGGCACCAGCTCAAATCCTGCCTCAGGTACCAGCGTACCTTCAAGCTTGTTGGGCTGACCGTAAAACGTAACCTGATGGCCGCGCTCACGAAGCTCCTCAGCTAGAGCCAGAGCTGGGTTAATGTGACCAGCGGTTCCACCTGCAGCAATCGCAACAGAGAGTTTCTTCTGTTCTGCCATGCAATCCATCTCCTAGAAATCAGCTATCGGCGAGGCCTAGTGTTACTTCCACGAAGCCTGTCCGATGCAGAAGGTCCCAAATCAATTCTGCGCCTTCCGGAGGCATCTGTCGTAATGCGACCTTGAGGGGCGTCGTCATCTCTTGAGCGCAAAACACCTCGTGATGGGCGCGCGGAGCTTTGTGCGCTGCTCTTAGGGCGAGAAGAACGTGGGAGTGGCATGCCTACTCCTACCCCACCGTCAACCATGGTAAGACCAGCAAAACCTGGAGCATCAAAGGTATCCTGTTCTTCAGCTATGCTCCAAGAAGCGCGCTGCCTATCGTACTCGGTTTCTGGAAGCCTTGACTGCCTTGAAACAGACATCAAAAGACCAACCATCAAGATACTAGACATGATGGTTGAACCGCCGTATGAGATAAACGGCAGAGGCTTACCAGAAAGAGGCAAAAGGCCCAAAACACCACCGATGTTAACAAAGGCCTGGATGATAAACATAGAGGTACAACCTGCAGCAATAAGCCTACCGGTCAAATCTGGTGCATAGCGAGCAATCTTAAAGCCTGCCCATACCAGGGCGCCAAATACAGCCAAAAGACCCAAAACGCCAATAAAGCCCAGCTCTTCTCCAATGACCGCAAAAATAAAGTCATTGTGAGCCATAGGCAGATACGAATATTTCTGGCGAGAAAAACCAAAGCCAACACCAAAAATACCGCCAGAGCCAAAGGCATAAAAGCCCTGAGCAAGCTGATAACCTGCACCGTAATAATCAGCCCAAGGGTTGAGCATAGTCACAACGCGAGCACGAGAATAATCATCTTTAAGAGATAAGAAGGCAAAGCCAATAAAGCCAGCAACAGCAATAGTTGCCAGAACCCTTCGGTCAACATCGGCAAGGTAGCCAATGACCAAAAGTGTTCCCACAATAATCAGTGTGGAGCCCTTGTCTGGCTGGGCCAAAATAAGAAGCAGTGGCGCAAGCGCAGCAATAGCAAACTTTTTAAAGAACTCCATCTGATCTATAGTCTGATCAATAAAGTACTGCTGAGCCAAATATGAGACAGAAATTAAGATGGTAATCTTTGCAAACTCAGACGGCTGGAAAGAAAACGGTCCAATTGAAATCCAACGGGTTGCACCATATGCATCAGCGCCGGCAATAGGAGTAAAAATAATTGCTAGCATTCCAAAGGTCACAATCCAGATAGGTACCTGGAAGTTTCTTACTACTGCGCGGTAGTCAATGCGAGAAACAATAAACGCTAACACAACTCCTGCCGCAGCAAAGCCAAGCTGACGCTGCACGTAGTAGAAGGGGTTATAGCCCATGTCCTCAGAAGTCATTGCAGAAATCGAGGATGCAGAATAAATCATAACCAGACCAAAGCACACCAGAATAGCCGTTGATACCAGAAGCACCAGACGAGGCTGCATAAAACGCTCTGGAATAGCACCAAAGCGGCCTTTAGTCTGCGAGCCCTCGGAAGATTTCTGGCGAGAAGTACGTGGTTGCTGCGCGCGCTCCCCTGTTCTGTTTCTGCTGGTAGCCATTATCGACCGCTCTCTTTTTGAGCAAGATCTGCCACGAGCTGTTTAAAGACACGACCACGCTGAGCCATGCCTGTGAACTCGTCAAATGAGGAGCATGCTGGTGAGAGAAGCACTACAGAACCTGGACGAGCAAGCTCTACCGCACGGTCAAAAGCTTCATGCATATGAGGCTCTTCTACCACTTCTGCATGGCTGCAAGAAACGCGGCGAAGCGCCTCTGCAAAGCGAGGACCTGCCTCTCCAAAGCAGATTGCGTATGCACAGGTAGCGGACACCTTCTGAGCGAACTCATCAAGCTCTGTGCCCTTATCGTGACCACCAAGTAGCAAAATAACGTCTTTACCTGGGAACGAAGTTAATGATTTTTCAACTGAATCAGTGTTTGTTGCTTTGGAATCGTTAACGTACAAAACACCATTAACCGTATCAACTGGCTCAATTCTGTGCTCAAGCGGCATAAAGTCCAACAGGGCATGCCTAATAGAAACAATATCAAGCCCCAGGAATAAGCCACATGCAGCTGCAGCAAGAGCGTTGAGTGCATTGTGCGCTCCCCTAATGTGGAGTGCATCAGCTGCTACAAGCTCCATCTCTTTACCAGATAGCCTGACCACCAGCGCTCCATTGCGTACAAAGGCGGCATTTTGCGTACCGGGATCTGTCTGAGCAAGATGGCATACGGCAATGCCGCGAGCCTCAAGGCGAGAAGACACGTCTTGGCAGAACTCATCCAAGTCAGAGACAATTGCCAGGTCATTTGCATCAAGGTTGGCAAAAATCTTCTCTTTAGCTGCTGCATACGCCTCGAGTGAACCATGCCACTCAAGGTGATCCGGCGTAATGTTTAAAAGCATCGCAACGTGAGGATGCAATTTTTGAGTAGTAGCAAGCTGGAAGCTTGAAAGCTCTGCTACAAACCAGCTCTTAGGCTTTCTCTCTGCAAGTTGGTCAGTAATAGTAAGACCAATATTGCCAACAGCGCTTGCATCAAGACCTGCATACTGCAGGATTGACGTGGTCAAGCTTGTGGTAGTAGTTTTACCGTTTGTGCCAGTAATACCAATCCACTGTGAAGGGCTCTCTTGATAGGCAAACTCTGGCTCGCCCATAATCTGCTTAGAAGCTGCCTTTGCACTTAAAAACAGCTCAGAGGTGTCTGGAATACCAGGAGATGCAATAGTCAGGTCAAAGGTACCCTTAACCTGATCAGAGCCGCATTGTACCTGTACGCCTGAGTCTGCAAGCTCTTGGACCTTCTCGCCAACAGTAGCATCTGCGCCGCCCACAAGAGTTACGGAAGACACACGACCCTCTGGCTGCTGCAGCAAATACGTGCAGACAGAGACGCCGGTCTTACCAAAACCAAGAACACATACATTTCCAAGTGTTTCTAGAAGCGACACGCAAACGGTCCTTTCTCAGAGCAATATCTTTAGTGAAGCTGGAAGTACAGAGCAAAGCCCAGAGCAGCAAATGCGCCGGAAATAATCCAGAATCTAAAGACTACTTTTGTCTCGTTCCAGCCAAGTTTCTCAAAGTGATGATGCAGTGGAGCCATCAAGAATACGCGCTTTTTAGTTGCCTTGTAGCTGACAACCTGAATGATAACGGACAGCGCCTCAATGATAAAAAGACCGCCCATGACCAGGGAAATTACCTCTGTCTTGGTAAGGACAGCTAGAGCTGCAAAGGCAGCGCCCCAGGCAAGAGAGCCGGTGTCTCCCATAAAAATACTTGCAGGATAGCTGTTAAACCACAAAAAACCAATACAAGCTCCTGCGATCGATGCGGCAAAAACAGCAAGGCTACTCTCGCCATAGCGGAAAGCTACCGCAGCCATAAAAATCATGACGACCATAACGCAGCCACCTGCAAGGCCATCAAGGCCGTCAGTCAGGTTAACAGCGTTGGAGAGGCCTGCCATGAGCAAAAAGACAAAGAAAAGATATAGCCAAGGGATAGAAATAATGTTTCCACCTAAATTGACGGTAGTAGTAAGGATACCCAGGTTGATATCAAGGCCACCAGGGAACGCAATAATGGGCGTAATGCCCCAAATGTTAACTGCTGCCAGGCAAAATGCCACAGAAATGGTAATAAGTCCAGCCATCTTCTGAGATGCGGTAAGACCAAGGCTTCTACCGTGGGCAACGGACTCAATGTCGTCCAGAAGGCCCAGCGAACCTGTAAGCAGCATAGCAGCCATGGCAAGAATGAGGTCGGTGTTCCACTGAGCAAGTGCAATACAGGTCAGCACAATGCTTACCAGCATAACAACGCCACCCATAGTAGGAGTACCCTGCTTGACCAGGTGCTGCTGAGGGCCGTCAGCACGAACCTGCTGGCCCACTCCCTCTTTCTTCATCAGTTTGATAAAGAGTGGCATTAAGATCAACGTGATGATGCAGGAGACACCAAGTGCTACAAACACCTGGTATGTTGGGTAAATAGTCTGGTAAAACATTACTCAGTAACTCCTTTTACAAAAATATCAAGCTGGGCAGACCTTGACGCCTTGGCGAGAAGAACGTCTCCTTGCGCAAGTACTGGTCCGAGCACGGTAAGTGCTTCGTTGACATCGCCGAACTGTTCAATTTTATCTTCCGAGAATCCCATAACGCGCGCAGCTTCAACCATTTCACGCGCGGCTCCCGTGCCTACAAAGGCAACGAGGTCTGGGTTCTTAGCAGCAATATAGGCGCCCACATAACCGTGGAGGCGCTTCTCCTCTGGACCAAGCTCACCGATCTCTCCGATAAGAGCAATACGGCGGCCTTCCGCTGGCATCTGCATCAACACGTCAAGCGCTGCAGCTGTTGAGTTAGGACTTGCGTTGTAAGAGTCGTCAATAATCTTGGCACCGCAGGTTGCGTCAAGCACCGAAAGACGCATACGAGTGGCAGGCATCTGCTCAATAGCCTCTGCAGCTGCGTCAAGGTCAAGACCAAGCGTCTCTATAGCCTCAAGTGCCAAAAGAAGGTCGTCGACAACAACGCGGCCAGGGACCTCAAGGGTTACCGTACGTGACCAGCCGGATGCAGCAACAATAGTGGCAGTTGGAAGGCCCTCCTCGTCAAGAGTGACCTGCTGAGCGCTCATGACGTCAGCCTCAGTTGCGCCCACTGTCTTACAAACAACGTGAGCAGGGCGAGCAAACTCATCTGCAATGAACTTGGTGTAGTCCCCCGCCGAAGCCTGAATAAGCGTAGGCTCAATTGAGCCAAATGCGCGCATGCCCGAGACAATCTCTGCTTTGGCGCGCGCAATGTTTTCTCTGCTGCCGAGAAGACCAATGTGGCTGGTACCAACGTTGGTAATGACGGCTACCGTTGGACGAGCAACCGAGGTGAGCCTGGTAATCTCGCCGGCATGATTCATGCCCAACTCAAGCACAAGTACCTCGGTATCCTCTGGAGTGGAAAGTACTGTGAGAGGCAGGCCAATAAGGTTGTTGTGGTTGCCGGCGGTAGCATGCACACGGCGGGTAGCGCCGATGCCACGACGAAGCATTTCTTTAGTGGTGGTCTTACCGACCGATCCGGTTACGCCCACAACCAGCCAGTTTGGATGGGCTTCTCGCCAAGCAGCGGCAAGAGCTAGCAGAAACGCCTCACAGTCATCGTCAGCGGCTTCAAGAACGCTGACTCCTGTGGCGGCCAGGTTGTCGAGCAGATTGTCTGCTACAGGCTCAGATGCCACTACAACAGCAGCGCCAGCCTGGGCAGCAGATAAGAGATAGGAGTTTCCATTGACCTTCTCGCCAGCGAAGGCCACGAAGAGCGAGCCTTCCTGGACCTCGCGAGAGTCGATGACGGCCGCGCCCGCAACCTCGCGGGTTCCGCGGTGGAGCAGTCGTGCATTTGTAGCTGCGACTATCTGTTCAACCGAAAGCTTAACCATGAGCTCTCCTAGTTATTGATTGGTTGAATATTAAGGCGTGTAGCTGCGTCTTTTGCAAATTGCGAGAAGACCACAGCGGCAGATTGCGATGCAAGTTGGTGAGTATCGTTAAGTCCAACGTAAACCATCAAATCAGATTCTGAAGGATTTACAATACCGCAGAAAGAGGCAACAAAACCGGAATTCTCGCCGTACGAGCCGGTTTCTTCCACAACCTGCTGGCCGGTACCTGTTTTACCAGCAACAGTGTAGCCATAGATACCTGCGCGAACACCGGTGCCTTCTTTGACAACAGTAGTCATCATGTCAAGCTCGGCTGAAGCTGTGGAAGCAGAAATAACGTCTTTAGTAGGCCAGGTAACCTCTTGGCCGCCCTTTGAAACCATAAAGTGCGGAGTCACCATAGTTCCCTTATTGGCAACAGCGGTGTACGCTCGAATAACCTGGATAAATGGAATTGCAAGGCCCTGACCAAACGCCATGTTTCCGCCAGTTGGACCCTCGTATTCGTCCAGAGAGCGAACAATTCCTGTAGCCTCACCTGGGAAGTCAATGCCTGTGGCGTGTCCAATGCCGAACTTGTCAATTCCTGCCGCAAAGCGTTCATCACCTATGAGCTGTGTCTCGAGGAAGGCCATACCAACGTTAGAGGAACGCCTGAGCATCTCTCTTACGCTCATGTCCATGGCGCTGGTACGCCAATCGTCGTCGGTAACCTTGTTATCGCCAACTTTGAGCTCGGTTGGGATATTGAAGGTTGAATTTGGACCAAAGAGGTTGTCATCTATACCAATTGAGGTAGTAATTACCTTAAATACGGAGCCTGGCTCATAGATACTTGAGACAAGCTTGAGGTTGAGAGATTCGTAGTCAACGCCGTTATCGCTCTTAAAATCTGGCAGAGGGTATGAAGCTGCGGCATAAATCTCTCCGGTACGAGGATTCATAGCCATGATTGAGCCACCCTGCTGGGCCTCAATGTCTTTTACTGCAGCAGTCAGCTGCTCTTCTGCCTTCTTCTGCAGCTCAATATCAATGGAAAGAACAATATCCTGGCCGTTTTGTGCCTCAGTGATGTTTGAAGTACCGCCCGCAATTGGCGTACCACCAGCACCGGTCTCAACAATCATGTGGCCGTTAGTGCCCGCAAGGATATCGTTGTAGTAATACTCCAGGCCAGAAGCGCCCTCATTATCAGCGTTTACAAAGCCTAGAATCTGAACGCCAACGTTGCCGTATGGATAAACACGCTTGGTGTTATTAACAAAATAGACGCCCTTGAGGTTTTTCTCGTCAAGTGCTTTTTCAATCTTAGAAGCAGTATCAGTGTCAACACGACGACGCACGTAGACAAAGGTGGTGTCTTGCTGCAGGTCTCCAAGGTAGTCTGAAGGGCTTCCGCCTAAGAGCGAGGCAAAAACCTGAGCTACGGAGCTTGCGTCTTTAATCTCTGAAGGATTGGCATAGATGTCTTTGCAGTCAACGCTCATGGCTAAGACATTGCCGTTGCGGTCGTAAATGGTGCCGCGACGAGCGTGCAAGACAATATCGTTGGTGCGGTTATTCTCAGCGCCCTTTGCAAGATCTGCTGCCGTAAAGATTTGCAGCCAAGCAAGCCTAAGAACAACAATTGCCACCATAATGGCCATAGCAGCTGCTACGCGACGGAGTCTACCTTCAGGGCCAACACCATCCGAGCCACCGCTGCTACCACGATGACCACGAAAATGCACACGAGAGGCCTCGTCGTACGAGGCCTCAGGAGTTTTTCTGCGCGATGCGCGAGTATGTCGATTCTGCGTACTCACAACGTATATTTTACGCCTAAGCGTTGTTGCTTACATCTACAACAGGACGATTTGTCTCAAGAGTCATACCATAATTCTGAGTAGCAATGCGCTCAATGCGTGTTGTGCTTGCAAGCAAGGAGCGAGAAACGCGCAGGGAATCGTTAGTTGCGGTTGTTGCGCGCATTTCATTTCTGATGACGTTATTAGCCTGAAGGGTAGAAACCGTAGCGGTAGAGATACCAATACGGACAACACCAAGTGTCAGGAAGAGTGCTGCAGCAACAGCAATAAGCTTGACACGCTGGATGAACTGGCTGCTTACGCCACGACGAGCATCAGCATCAAGGCCGCCACCAGGGACAACCTCAAAAGATGTGCGAGTGCTCTGTTCAGGAGCGTACTCATGCTCAAACTGAATTGCGCGTGCTACAGCTTCTGATCCGTAACGTGCCATTAAACTTCAATCCCTTCAAAAACTTCTTAACAACAAGCAACAAGTGCTATGGGGTACTTCATTTCTCTGGGTCGCGTTTAACCGCTACCCTCATCAGGGCACTTCTCGCCCTTGGGTTGCGCTCTATCTCTTCTGGAGTGGCCACAAGAGGTTTGCGCGTAATCACGTCAACTATCGGCACTTGACCGCACATACAAACCGGAAGGTCTGGCGGGCAGATACAACCTTGACTGAGCTCGGAGAACACGTGCTTGACAATGCGATCTTCAAGCGAGTGGTACGAGATAACGCAAATCCTGCCTCCTGGATTAGCCCAGGCAATTGCAGAGCGTAGTCCGCGCTCCAAAACCTCAAGCTCGTGGTTTACTTCAATACGAAGTGCTTGGAACGTCTTTCTGGCGGGATGTCCGCCGTGACGACGCGCTGCTGCGGGAATTGCCGCCTTGATTACCTCAACAAGCTCAAGCGTCGTTTGGATGGGACGCTTTTCTCGCGTTTGTACAATGCGTCGTGCAATGCGTGAGGCAAATTTCTCGTCTCCGTAAATTCGAAGGATTCGGGCGAGGTCGGCTTCGTTGTAGGTGTTGATGACCTCTTGTGCAGTTGGAGTTTGTTTGCCCGGGTCCATTCGCATATCCAACGGGGCATCTTCGTGGTACGAAAAGCCTCGCTCTGGGATATCAAGCTGAGGAGAAGAAACACCAATGTCAAAGAGGAAACAGTCAACTCCGGGGACTTCTGCAGAGACGAGAAGTTCATCGAGGTCGCCAAAGTTTCCCTTAAGCGGCAAAAACTCCGCATTTGGTACTTCTTGCTTCAGGCGAGCAGCTGCTGCTTGATGAGCCATTGCGTCCTGGTCAATTCCAATGGAAAGACCGTCTGGAGCAATCAGCTTTGCCATCTCTACGGTGTGACCCGCTCCTCCCAAGGTGCAGTCGCAAACAACTTCACCCGGCTTGGGGTCCAGCTCGCGCAGCACTTCTGCAAGCATTACTGGTTGGTGCCGATATTCGACTTTCAAGTTACCGTCTTCTACCTTCACGATCTTCTCGCCTCACTAGGCGCCAAAGATGAGGTCCTCGAGCGTTGCAACGCGGTCATCTGCCGAGAAGAGGCTGTTCCACTTGTTGGTGTTCCAAATCTCAAAGTGGTCGCCGTTACCGACAATGGTGACGTCGCGGTCAAGCTGGAGCTTCTCCCTAGCCTGTGGATCGGACTCGTCAATCTTTCCCAGAGCAACGCGGCCGGCCGAATCAATGTCGACAGTTGTTGCTGCTGCGTTCAGCATGCGAAGTGCTGTGACGTCGTCGCGGTTCCTTGGGTTGAGGTTCAGACTTGCAATCCAAGCCTCATACGCCTCAGGTGAGTAGCCGTAAAGCGCGTCCTGTCGACGGAGCAAGATGACAACATCGCCAAGCTGCTTGCGCTGAGGTGCAGGAAGAGTCACGCGAATCTTGGAGTCCAGCGAACGCTGATACTGACCAGTAAGCATGTCTCCCCCTTTCACGTTGGCGCCCCTTGCCGCGCGGGCTGTGTTTGTGTTGTGTGTGCGCGGCAACGCTTGGGCATAGTCCGTCGATTGAACGTGGAATAAATATAACTCATTCCGACACTTACACACACTAGAAAACACTTTCCAACACCAAGTATTTTTCTTATGGTCTAGCTGGGGTTTAACGAAAATATGAGATATGACATTTTGACCACAATATGTAGTGTTTAAAAAAATCCGAACTACAAAAGAACGGATTTTCTTAGTCTCAGACACGATTTATTAATTTTTTATGAAGTGAAAATTTTTGAGGAAATTGTGGTGAACTCGTGGCGAAAATCACACGTTACTCAAACAAAACCCCCACCTTGCTTTTACGCAGTCACCACTTTGTCCCACACCTGTCCCGCGCTTGTCCCGCGCTTGCGTCAAGCGCGATTATTTGTCCACATGAACGTGAGCTCTTGGGTGAGCCTCAAGGTACACGTCTCTAATGTGCGACCTATCTACGTGCGTATAGAGCTGCGTAGTTGAAATATCAACGTGTCCCAAAAGCTCCTGCACCGAGCGAAGATCAGCGCCACCCTCTAGAAGGTGTGTGGCAAAACTGTGGCGCAGTGTGTGAGGATGCAAACCTTCAATCCCCACTACCCTGCCATAATTTGCCACCAGTTTATGTACCGACTGGCGAGAAATACGTCCACCCCGAGCGTTTACAAACACCTCGGATACCTGGCCGTGCTTAAGCAAAAGCGAACGAGCCTCATAAAGGTATGTTTTAAGTGCACGATGCGCAGAGCCCAACACAGGGACTACGCGCTCTTTGGAACCCTTACCAAAAACACGCAAGAGTTCATCTTCTAGAAGGACACCTCGAACCTCAAGATCGCAAAGCTCAGACACACGAAGACCGCATCCATACAGCAGCTCAAGTATGGCTCTATCTCGAATACCTAAAGGCGAATTAGGAAATGGCTGGTCAAGCAGCTCTTCTGCCTTCTCTTGAGAGATAACATCAGGAAGCCTTTGAATTCTTGCTGCGGTAGGTAAATCTTCAGCTGGAGATGACTCACAAATTTGCTCAACAGCCATAAACTTGTGGAAGTTTCTAAGTGCTGCAGTGTGGCGCTCAACCGAAGCTGGAGCCATACCTAAATCTCTAAGAGAGCCTATGTACTCTTCAACATTGGAGCGAGTCACTTGGTTGGGCAAAATAATTTTTTTGCCATTCAGCCAAAGCAAATAACCCTCTAAATCTCTGGTATAGGCATCAAGCGTATTTACAGAAAGACCTCGCTCAACAGCAACGTACGCTAAAAATTCTGTACGCGCCTGAGCGAGGTCCATAAGTATTCTTCCCTAGTAAAAATTCTGCTTAGAGAGACTGGTTTACATCATAACGGTCAACACCCTCATGATGAGCGATTGCTGCACGTGCAAACTCACGGAACAAAGGCGCAGGATGAGTTGGACGGCTCTTGAACTCTGGATGTGCCTGGCTTGCAACAAACCAAGGGTGAACAGACTCTGGAAGCTCAATCATCTCTACAAGGCGATCGTCTGGAGAAACACCAGAAACTACCAGACCAGCCTCAACAAGTTGATTACGGAATACGTTGCTTACCTCATAGCGGTGACGATGACGCTCGTAAACCAAGTTGTTGCCATATGCCTCGTGTGCAAGAGTTCCCTCGACAACCTTGCAAGGATAAGAACCAAGGCGCATGGTACCGCCCTTGTCAGTAATATCCTCCTGATCAGGCATAAGATCGATGACAGGGTATGGAGTATCTGGACCAAACTCTGCTGAATTTGCACCCTCCATGCCGCAGACGTCACGAGCAAACTCAGTAACAGCCATCTGCATACCAAGGCAAACACCAAGGTAAGGAATCTTGAGCTCACGAGCACGACGAATAGCAACCATCTTGCCCTCTACGCCGCGAAGACCAAAGCCTCCAGGAACCAAAATGCCATCTGCACCAGCAAGCTCCTGCTCTACGTCTTCTTCTGTCAGCTCTTCACCATTTACCAGGCGGATATCAACATGTCTGCCGTAGAAAATACCAGAGTGATGAAGTGCCTCAATAACAGAAAGATAGGCATCAGGAAGCTGCGTATACTTGCCGACAACATAAATTATTGTTGCGTCTTCAAGCGCATTTGCCTTATGCATAGCGGTAGTAAATGCTTCCCAGCTGCCAAGATCACTTGGACGGACTTCAAGACCAAGACGCTCAAGTACCTTCTTGTCAAACCCCTGTGCTGCCAGGTGCGCTGGAACGTCGTAGATTGAAGGCAGATCATTGTTTTCAAAAACGCAATCTGCATCAACATCGCAGAAATTAGCGATTTTCTCGCGAATAGATTCATCCACAGAATGGCTAGAACGGCACACGATGAAGTCTGGCTGAATACCAAGGGAACGAAGCTCTTTTACGGAGTGCTGCGTAGGCTTAGTCTTAACCTCATGAGCAGCAGCAATATAAGGAACAAGACTCACGTGAATAATAGCAACGTTGCTTGCGCCACGCTCTTTTCTAAACTGGCGAATTGCCTCAACAAAAGGCTGAGACTCAATATCACCAATAGTGCCACCAAGCTCTGTGATGACTACATCAGCATTAGTAACCTCTTCAATGCGAGCAAAACGAGCCTTAATTGCATCAGTTACATGAGGAATTACCTGAACTGTTCCACCAAGGAAGTCTCCAGCGCGCTCTCGCTGAATCAAAGACTGATAAATGAGGCCAGTGGTGAAGTTAGACTCCCTGGTAAGATTCTCGTCAATAAAGCGCTCATAATGACCAAGGTCAAGGTCAGTCTCTTTACCGTCCTCAGTGACAAAAACCTCACCATGCTGGAAAGGACTCATAGTGCCTGGGTCAACATTGAGATATGGGTCAGCTTTTTGCATCATGACCTTATAGCCACGAGCCTTAAGAAGTCGGCCGAGAGATGCAGCAGTGATTCCTTTTCCAAGAGAAGAAACAACGCCACCTGTTACAAATATGTGCTTGGTCATGGATTACTCCCGTAGGTAAGATTAGCCAATTACATTTCTACGGGTCTTTATATTATTCCGCTTTGAGACCCATAGAGCCGAGAAATTTAATCTCCAAACAAATACATTGTTATGTCCATGTAGTTCTGAAAAATCTAGCGGACTTCTGACAGCAGCTCATGCGCGTGAGCCAAAGAAGCCTCAGTTATAGAGCCTGAAAGCATGCGTGCAATCTCTTCTTCTCTCTGAGTACCAGAAACCTCTGTAAGAGAAGTTATAGGGAGCGCGTTATGTTCTTCTGTCTTTGAGACTACATACTGTTTAGAGGCCATAACAGCGACCTGTGGCAGGTGAGTTACCACAATCACCTGATGTGTTTTAGCAAGCTGTGCTAAAACCTCTGCAAGAGCAACGGCAGTAGCTCCACCAACGCCAGCATCAACCTCATCAAATACAAGCGTATCGCAGACGTCAGACTCTCCTAGAACCACTTTGCATGCAAGCATAACGCGAGAAACCTCACCACCCGAGGCAATCTTTCTAAGCGGACGAGCAGTCATCTGAGCTGAAGGCTTATACATAAGCTCAATCTTTGTAGAGCCAACTTTATTCCACTGCTCAAAAGGAAGATCTTCAAAGTTCAATTCAATCTGAGCTGAACCCATCTGCAGATGACTCATTTGCTTAGTAACAGCATCACAAAGTTTTGGAGCTGCAGCAACACGAACCTTTTTAAGTGCCTGAGCCTTTACGGTAAGAGTCTCTTTTGCCCTATCTACCTCTGCCTGTGCCTCGCGGACAAGCTTTTCTGTGTCTCTTGTAACCTCAAGAAGATTTTGAGCTGCCTGGTATTTCTTAAATACGTCTTTCATGCCAGGGCCATACGTTCTCATAAGACCCTGAAGACGAGCCATACGACTTTGCATCTCTTCAAGTGCTTCTTCATCAAAATCGAGAGATCCAACATAGCTTCTGAGCTCTGAAGAAATATCCTCAATCTCTATAAGTGCGCTTGAAAGAGACTCTGCATAATTACCTAGCGTAACATCAAATGTTGCAGCACTTTGAAGCATCTGAACTGCATCAGAGAGAGAATCAATAACGCCCTCATCTCCTGAGAGTAACTCGTGTGTTCCTCCTGCAGCTTGAAGGAGAGCCTCTGCGTGTTCAAACCGAGGAAGTTGCTCTTCTAGATCTTCTAGCTCTCCTTCTTTAGGAGAGGCCTCATCAATTCTTTGAACAAGAAATGCCGCTTCATCAATCTTTGCATTGCTAGACTGGCTTACTTCAATAACTCGTTGAAGTTCAGCGACTGCAGCATGGTAAGCATGAAGAGCGTCTACATACTCTGTCTGACAAGATTGAATATCTGATCCAATCCATGCGTCCAACATGCTGACATGGTTCTTTACGTCAAGCAGCCTTTGATGCTCATGCTGACCACACAGATCAATTGATGTTCCAATACCTCCGGCCAGTTCTTTAACTGATGCCATGTGGCCATCAATCTCTACTCTGCCTCTGCCATCAGCAGAGACTTTTCTAGAGACTACAATTCCCTCTTGATCTTCTGGCGAGGTAAAAAAGCGTGCCTCAACCCTAAGAGCGTCTGTTCCTTCTCTTACTGCAGAAGCATCAGCGCGCTCTCCTACTAAGAGCTTTATGGAAGATAAAAGAGCGGTTTTACCAGCACCTGTCTCTCCTGTTAAAACAGTTAAACCTGAGGCGGGAGCAAGAGAAGCGTCTTCAATAAGTGCGACATTTTGCACACGAAGTTCATCAAGCATATACGACCTGCTTACTGACCAGTTTTACCGTAAAATACGCGAGAAACTGAACGATAGAAACTATCAGCACTTCTATCAAGCAGAATGATATCTCCTGGCCCACGGCTAATACGAGCTTTGGTAGCCACACCCTCCTCTGGATGTTTAATGTTTTGCCCATCAGAGAAGAAGTGACATGTTGCTGGTCTATCTTTTGACATGGTAATTTCAACCACATCAGAAGGAGAGGTAAGGAATGCACGAGCCAAAATAGTATGTGGTGCGATTGGCACGCAAACCATTCCCGAGAACTCTGGGGTAACAATGGGACCACCAGCGGCTAGTGCGTAGCCGGTGGATCCAGTTGCCGTACTAACAACAAAACCATCACCGCGAAGCTTATCAATATGGTTGCCTGATACAGAAACCGTAAACTCAACCATATCGCCTGCTCCACCTCTGGAAACTGCAAAATCATTGAGCGAGAAGGTCTTCTCGACGTAAGTTTCTCCAGATGGAAGCTCATATTCTGTTTCTATTGCAAGTGTTGCTCTTCTAGATACGTGGAGCTCTCCAGCAAGAGCATCAGCTACCATCTCAATCATTTGATGAGGAGTTGCACTAGTTAAAAAGCCAAGGTGTCCATAAGAGATGCCCAAAATTGGAATTTCAGAATACTCAACAATTTTGGCGGCCCTCAGAAGCGTTCCATCTCCACCAAGAGAAATAACAAGCTGACAATCAGAACAGTCTATAACTTTATCTGGGAATAGCTTTTTATCGTGTGCCCACTGGACATCACAGCCCTGTTCAAAGAGCCATTCTTCAAGTTCACGTGCACCAGAAACAGCAACTTCTCTTGAATAATTTGGAACAAGAAGTACCTTCACGCAAACCACTCTCCCGATTTTGCTTGATTGCACAACTGAAACAGTTAACACGTCTGATTCGATGTACTTAGTATACCTAAAAAACTACGAACAATACTACAAAATAGAACATTCGTTCTATTTCACTATTTCTACAGAATGACTCGATACCACTGAAGCAAGATCCAAATCATGCGAACCTGCTCCAATCTGCCCAAACAGTAAATATTCCACGTTACCCTTAGCGCCGTGAATAGGACTTTCACACGCACCCAAAGGACCCATATGAGCTTCCTTAAACGCATCGGAAACCTTTTGCAGCGTTTGCAGACGCACGGAGGCATCAGTCACAATACCTCCCTCGCCCACTTCTTCCCTCTTAGCTTCAAACTGCGGTTTAACCAGCGTAACAAAAACTCCTTCAGGAGCCAGAACATCTAAAACAGAAGGAAGAATTGACAAGATTGACGTAAACGATACGTCACACACAGCAACATCAAAAACATGCGAGTAGCCCATTTCTGGCAGGGACGTAATATTTGTACGTTCGAGCAGTTCAACCCTGCTGTCGTTTCTGAGCGACCAATCAAACTGCGCATAGCCAACATCAACCGAGGTAACCGAAGCAGCTCCATGTTGAAGCAGGCAATCGGTAAAACCACCAGTTGAACAGCCAATATCTAAACATTTTTTCTGTTGAACCGTAAAATCAAAAACTTCAAAGGCGCGCTCAAGCTTAAGTCCGCCTCGGCTCACATACGGAATAGCGCCTTTTACGTGCAGAAATAATCCCTCAGGAACAAGCTCTCCTGCTGAAGTTAATCTTCTGTCGCGCGTAGAAACATCACCCGCAAGAATTGCACGTAATGCAACTTGAGTGTCCTTGAAAAATCCTTGCCTAACCAGCTCTTTATCGAGCCTTTGGCGAGAAATGCGTTGAGCCACTAGTGCTCATCGCTTTCTGAAACCGCGTCATCAGATGACGTTTCATCTGCAGCTGAAACCTCAACCTGCTCAAAAGAAGCCTGCTCACCAGTGGTAGCTGCTGCACCAGTTGCGTCAGTTGTATTCCCCGTTGCCTGAGCCTGAACCAGACGTTCTTCCTCTTCCGGCGTAAACTCTGTGGTGTCAACCATGTTGACAGCCTTGGAACCTAGAGCAATTGCCTCATCAAAGAGGTCAAGAGAATGCTCCAGCGAGACGTTCTTATCGCGAACTTGATCAACAATCGAGTCAAGCCTTGCGGTTATCTGGTCAAAGCTCTGATATTCAGACGTATCGATTTTTGCCATGACTACTCTGCATCTTCCACAGAGCTCTCTGGCTCTTCTTCAGAAACGTCTTGCTCAGCAGACTGCTTATGGCACAGAGAATAAATGTCTTCTCCAGCCTCAATGTCATCAACAATACGACCAAGAACGCCGTTAATAAAGCGAGGAGAATCATCGCCGCAGTAAGCGCGAGCAAGGTCAACTACCTCGTTAATAGCAACAGCTACATCAACCTCAGGAACCTCCAGAATCTCGTAGAGAGAAATTCTTAGAAGATTGCGGTCAACAGAAGGCATGCGATCAATTGCCCAGTCTTTTGAGTAAGCAGCAATGATGTCGTCAAGATCATCTCTGATGCCATCTGCTCCTACTGCCAGTGACTGTGCATACTCGTCAAGAGGTCCCTCGGAGAGCGTGTAGTCTCCGTCGAGGACCTCAAGAACGCTGCGATTAGTGGCTTCAGCCTGGAATAAAAGCTGTAGTGCTTGGCTACGGGCGCGGGTACGTCCAAAAAACTTAACACTCAAGCCTACTCCTTAGGAAAAACAAGGCTGTCAATGTAAACATCAACGGAAGCAATACTGACGCCAATCTGCTCATTTACGGCAGTTGCAACAGCAAGTCTTACCTCAGAAGCAAGCTTTGTGAAAGGATAGCCATAGAAAACGGTAAGGTGAACTCCAAGATGGAGCTGACCGTTCTCTACGCCTGCCTCAACAGCCTTCTCTGGAGCAAGACTTCTGCTGGTAAAAACGTTAATAAGGTTGGATGCCAGTGTATCGTTTCCGCCAACGGAGGCAACACCTTCAACACTTCCAGCTGCGCCGGAGACAACCGTTGAAATTACATCTTTTGAGATGCCGATGCCTGCTATACAAAGCTCTGTTTCAGCCATGTCTACCCCCTAAAAAAGACAAACTGTCTTTGAAATAATTACTCAATACCTGTTGGGCGCTTATGCACCCAAAGCATATGCGTTAAACGCGAGAAACAAACTTGCCGTCGCGAGTGTCAACCTTAATGCGCTCACCCTGGTTCAGATACATTGGAACCTGAAGCGTGGCGCCAGTCTCAATAGTTGCTGGCTTGGTGCCGCCCTGAACGGTGTCACCCTTGAAGCCTGGGTCAGTCTCAGTGATCTCTGCCTCAATGAACATTGGAGGCTCAACGCCAAGAAGCTCAGTGTCTGCGTAGAGAAGCTGTGCGTTATCGTTCTCCTTGAACCAGACGCTCTTCTCGCCAATGAAATCAGCAGGAACAGCTACCTGATCGTAAGTCTCATTGTCCATGAAGTAGAAGGACTCACCGTCGTTGTAGAGGTATTGCATCTCTTTGGTGAGCAGAAGAACGTTCTCAAACTTGGTACCAGCGTTGCAGGTCTGATCAATAACGCGGCCAGAGCGAAGGTCACGAATCTTATAGCGGACAAAAGCGCCGCCCTTACCTGGCTTTACGTGCTGGAACTCAACGATGGTGTAGTACTTATCGTTAATCTTAAGGCCAAGGCCGTTCTTAAAATCTGCGGTGCTGATAGTTGCCACGTCTAACTCTTTTCACTCGATAAAGTCGCGAGAAGAACGTGAATTTTCAAACTACCCGCGACACGTATATGCATGTTGGATTTTATCAGTTTCACGCCTTCCGTGCTGGCGGCTCTTGTGAAAATGCAAAATTTGCTTACTTCTTTTTAATAAAACTCTCTTTAATAAGGCGAGGAAGCTGTGGAATTGCCATAAGTCCGTGCTTAAAGACAAACCAGAAGTTTGGAGAACGTACGAGTTTCTCCTCACCTATATAGGCGCGAATTGCCCTGAGTGTTGCTTTATTGTCTCGTGTAGAAAACGAGTAGTTACCATTACTTTTAGTAAAGATAGCAAAGCGAGAAATGCTTTTGGTACGTCCCATAACTGAGGCGGCCACATGATCTATCTGATCCCAGGGAATCTGGATGTAATCTTCGGGATTTTTCTGGTTGTAGAACTCAAAGGCCTTATTGCCAATAAGGATATCGCCATACGTAGCTAGCCCATGGAATGACGTTGCCTTTGCGGTGAAATCGACCGTACTGTTTTGAGACTGAGCCATACAATCCTTTCAAAAAATGGGTCGCACCCATTATAGAGCGCGACCCATATTTGTGCGAAGTTGAGTACTAATGCGTACTCTTACTCATTACATAAAGCCAAGAAGTCGACCAATAATACCAACGGCAAAGAGAGCCAGGATGATGGCAATTGGAGAAACCTTCTTCTTAAGCAGTGAGCAGCAAAGCAGTGTCAGACCAACAGCAGCAAGTCCAGGAATGAGCGAATCAAGGTTGGACTGAAGTGTAGTTACCTTCACTGGATCAAGACCGTTTGGTCCAAGAGCAGAGTAGAGCTTTAATGCTTGATACATTCCGTCTACTCCTGAAGGAAGGCTAGTCCAGTCAATGTAAGCGCCTGCCTGCTGAGGAATCGTAGAAACAACTGGGGTAAATGAAATAGAAACCCAGCGCTGTACCAGGGCGCCAATGATAAACATACCAAGAATAGAAGCGCCCTCAGTAATCTTGCCCAGCATGCCGCCAGAAAGATCGGAAGAGATTGAGGCACCTGCCTTGTAGCCAAACTCCTGGGTGTACCACAGGAAGGAAAGGCGGATGACGTTCCACAGAACAAAGAAGAGAATAGGGCCAAGTGCAGAACCACCAGCGGCAATAGATGCGCCGAGTGCTCCAAGAATTGGACGGACAGTAAACCAGAAGACTGGGTCACCAACACCGGCCAGAGGGCCCATCATGCCTACCTTAACGCCCTGAATTGCAACATCGTCAATAGGCTCACCGTTAGCACGTCCCTCTTCCAGTGCAAGGGTAACGCCCATGACTGGTGCAGAAACATAAGGGTGAGTGTTGTAGAACTCAAGGTGGCGCTTAAGAGCTGCTACCTGATCTTCTTTGTTTGGATAAAGCTTTTTGATGGCTGGAATCATTGAGAATGCCCAACCACCGTTCTGCATACGCTCGTAGTTCCAAGAACCCTGAAGGAACTGATGACGAAGAGCAACAGACATGCGGTCTTTCTTAGAAAGCTGAATCTTATTCTCCATTAGTTTCACGCTCCTTCAGAATTAGTAGTTGTCAATAATATCGCCGAGCGGATCACCAGATCCGCCACCTGCGCCGCCACCCTGCTTAGCAAGGTCTTTAAGACCAATGTAGAGAATAGCAAGGCAAACACCAATAACACCAAGAGCAATAAGAGTGAGCTGGTTAATAGCAGCAAAGACAAAGCCAAGAGCAAAGAACGGCCAAACCTCACGAGTAGCCATCATGTTAATGACCATTGCGTAACCAACAGCAGCAACCATGCCGCCGCCAACTGCCATACCGCCAGTGAGCCACTTAGGCATTGCGTTTAGAGCATCAGTGACAATAGCTGGGTCAATGAAGCAAAGAGCAGCTGCAGGAACAGCAATACGTGCGCCCTGCATGAGGATAGCTACAATGTGCCAACGCTCGATTGCAGCAAAATCGCCCTTCTCGGCAGCTGCGTCCATTGCGTGGACAATACCAGTTGCAATAGTACGAGCAATCATGGTGAGGAACAGGCCTGCTACGGACAAAGGAATTGCAAGTGCAATAGAGGTGTTAATAGCAGCGGTGGTGTCAGTGTCTCCGCCGTTAAGTGCCAAAACCATAATGATTGCAGATGCGACAGATGCCAAAGCTGCGTCTGGTGCAACTGCAGCTCCGATGTTTGCCCAACCAAGAGCAATCATCTGAAGAGAACCGCCAAGGATAATTCCCTCAGCAGGGTGACCAGTCACAAGGCCAATCAGTGAGCAAGCAACCAGGGGCTGGTGGAACTCCCACTGGTCAAGAATACCTTCCATGCCAGCGAGAAGAGCAACAATTACGACAAGCAGTATTGTGATAGGTGTCATTTCTACCTCCTTCTAGTTACTTACGGGCGCCAAGCTCAGACTTAGCTTTTTTAAGCATTGCCTCAAAGTTCTCTGCGCTGTCTGCAGGAACCTTACGAACATCAAACGTTGTACCGCACTCGCGGATAGCTTCAAGAGTCTTTACATCGTCCTCATCCATAGCAACTGCGTTGGTAACAACAACTTTGCCAACAGAATGAGCCATAGAACCAAGGTTTGCTTCCTTGATTTCTACGCCACCCTCAATAGCACGAAGCATATCTTGAGGAGTCTCAAACAGAAGCATTGCCTTGGTATTGCCAAAACGAGTGTCGTGAGCAATCTCAATAATCTTCTTAATAGGAACAACGTGGACATGTACTCCTGGAGGAGCTGCCTGAATAATCATGGTCTTGCGGAGCTCATCTTGAGCAACACCGTCAGAGCAGACAATAATGCGATCTGGCTTGGTCATCTTTGTCCACGTAGTTGCAACCTGACCATGCAGAAGACGGGTATCAATACGAGCAAGCACAATCTTAAGCTTGCCATCACCAATAACAGTACCCGCAGGAATTGCACCCTGAGGTGCTGCTGGAGCAGCAGGAACATCAGTAGGTGTTGCCTCTTGTGGCTCAAGCTCTTCTGGCTTAATCTTTACGCCCATACGAGCTTCAGAGTAAATCTCTTTTGCTACCTCAGCCGCAGTATCTACGCCAAGACGAGAGCCATAAGCTGCAATAAGCATTGGGAGGTTAAGGCCAGTAACAGCAACCCAATCCTCTTTACCCTCTTCCTCAAGAACGCGAGAAATCTGGTTAAAGGGGGTGCCACCCCATAGGTCAACCAAGAACAAGACATGCTCTTGATCTTCAAGCGTGGCAATTGCGTCGAGAATCTTCTGATGCAGGTCATCTGGGCCCATATCAGGAGTAAGCGTTACAGCTACAACGCCTTCCTGTGGTCCAAAAATCATGCCGCCAGAATCTTTGATGCCCTCGGCAAATTTGCCATGGCTGGCTAGAACGATACTAACCACTTCTACCTCCTTCTTTTCTACCTAATAAAACAAATGAAACTGTAAACATAACAATGAAAATAACATTTACTTTTCTGATTTTATTACATATATCTGAAGCGTGTCTTCACTAACCTAACTCTTTTTAAATTTTTAGGTTTTATAAGCTAATTTTTAGGCGAGAAGGTTTTCTCGCCTTAGGAGATACGGTAAAAAATACGGCCAGAAACCTAAAGCTTCTGGCCGTAAGAATTCTGTATATCGCGTCTAGTTAGCAGCCAACAGACACAAGGTCGTGTGTGGACTGAGTAAAGACATCGTAGCCGTCCTCAGTAACAACGCCAAAGTCCTCAAGGCGAATACCAAACTTACCAGGCAGGTAAATGCCAGGCTCATCGGTAACAACTGAACCTGCTGCAATAACCTTGTTCCAGCGAGGGTTGAAGAATGGACGCTCGTGAATCTCAACGCCAACACCGTGGCCAAGGCCGTGGCCAAAGTACTCACCATAGCCAGCCTCAGAGATTACCTTAACTGCAAGGTTATGAATATCAGAACCAGTTACACCTGCATGAATAGCTGCTGCGCAAGTTTCGTTTGCCTTGCGGACAACGTCAAAGACGTGCTGCTGCTCCTCGGAAGGTGCGCCAACAACAACAGTACGGGTCATATCTGAGTGGTAATCCAGGTAACCTGCACCGTAGTCCATAACAATCATGTCGCCTGTCTGAACTACGCGCTCACCTGGCTGTGCATGAGGATTAGCACCATTAGGACCAGAAGCAATGATGGAATCAAAGGACAGGGCATCTGCACCGTTAGAGAGCATGTAGTTCTCAAGCTCTGCGCGAATCTGCTGCTCAGTAAGACCTGGCTTAATGTACTTGCAGATGTGGAGGAACGCCTTGTCAGTAATTGACTGAGCGTGCTTCATAAGCTCAATTTCAGCTGGGTCTTTAACAATACGCAGCTCAGCAATATCACCATGCATGCGTGGAAGCAAAGCAGCAACAGAGCGATCGCGCAATGCCTGCTCAAGGCCATCAAAGAACGCAAGATCAACGGTGTCCTCAATAGCAACTACGCGAGCACGAGCCTCAGCAATATGAGCGGCAACCCACTCGGTAGGAGTAGCGACTTCCTGGTCAAACTTCCATGGAGAATCAGCACCAAGGCGCTCCAGGAATGTGTTGTAGTAACGAGAGTCAGTGTGCATGAAGAGCCCATCCTGCGTAATAAATGCAGTATGTGCCTGCTCAAAGTCAAAGACACGCTCAGCGTCAGTCAACCAACGAAGGTCTGGGTTGTGACGTAAAACAACAGCGTCGTAACCCCTCTGAGCCATTACCTCGCGAAAGCGCGCAACGCGCTTTGCTGCTGCCTGTAAATCTGCCATTTCAAATCCCTTCTCGAGATGTTTACAACAAAGAGTTGCATCTTGTGGAGTCGCCTCAGCAAACAGGCTCCTTACTGCAAGATGCGGCACTTTAATGCGAAGCGTGAGCCTCACACCAAGCGCGGGCATGCTCGGCGAGAAGTTCCTCGTCGACTGAAGCTAATCTTACCCTTCCAATAGACATTGGAATCGGCAACATAAAACGATTAGTAGAACGGAAACATTCTTGTTTGAGAGCTTCGATAAGCTGCTCAGAAGTAATATCACAGGTAACAAAGCCAATATTCAAGCGCTCAAGAATCTCGTCTTGGGCAAGCATATCGTCAAAAGAAAGCGCCTCTTTAGCTACTGCAATTCTTGCCGAGAAACGCAGTGCGTCTGCATAAAGTGCAGAAAGAGGCTGATCAGCTGGAATGAGCGGGCGAAGTGCCTCCACAAAAACCCAACCGTAAGGAACAGACTGCTGAATAGCAATAGCGGAAGAATCAGAAAGGCGGCCACGGGTCTTAGTAGACTCTGCCAGCTGTTCTGCAACTATATCGGCAACTCCAGAGGAGAGGTTATCTGCTCTATCCCAAATGCGACCAAATTCCGCTTCGTTATCAGACATAGCCGTTGCAACCATACATACCTGGGCAACCTTAGCGTTGTCATCGCAAAGGTCCATAACCTCAAGATCTGCAAAGCAGAAACGTGCGCAAGGCTTAGTGGTAACAAGGCGCTGGTGCTCAGCGTCAGTATCAAGCGCGCGAGGAGTAATAGACGAGACAATAACTGCTGCTAAATCAAGCGGAACAGTAGCAAGGGAGACTCCCCCACACCACTTGTTTGCCACGTGATTAGCAAGAGAAATGACGCCCTCGTGGCCCACGGCAACTACCAGATCATCAGCTGTCAGGTGCATTTCTGCCAGAGCAGACAATACCTGTGCCTCAGTTGCCACGGTAGTTGCTGCCTTGCCATCTTCTACATCTACACGTGTGACGAGAAAACCGATGGTGGTGAGGTCTCTACGCAGCAGCTCAGCAAGGTCTTCGTCTGCCTGATTGCTGACAAGAAAAGCACAGCGATGAGGTCTTCCCACTGCGGTTCTGAGCTCAGTACCAAAGTTTGAAAGAACGCCGGCACCAGAACGAAGTGCAATAGAGCCGCCGGGAATAGAAACCCACTGTTTGATCTGAACAGGTGGCAATTCCTCTTCAAGTTCAGTCTGGACGTTGTCACTCATAGAAGACCTCTTTCCCAAAGCAGCTTGCCAGAATCAATGGCTACCTGCTCAAATGTTTTCTCACGAATATCAATAGTAATGTCAGCAGCGGCCTCATAACGTGGACGCAGGCGTCTATAGAGCTGAGTAGCGTTTTCAAAGCTTCCCAGATCGGGACGCCTATCCGTGCGCTGAATTTGGCGAAGCGAGTCAGAAAGATCACCGTCGAGAAACACAATGACCCCCATCTCACGCATAAGCGCAAGATTGACGTCCTTCTCGACAATTCCACCGCCACAGCTTACGAGCAGTGACTTCTTAGACTTAAGCGTGTGCAAAACCTCAGTTTCTGCCTGCCTAAAAAGCTCTTCACCGTCATCTTCGTAGATTTCTGCCAGTGATTTACCTGCTATACGCTCTGCTAGGCGATCGGTGTCAACATAACGGCGGTGAAACAGCTCGCCCAAATTACGTGCGAGTGTAGACTTTCCGGCACCCAGAAAGCCTACAAAAAAGATATGATCACAGCCCTCATGTACAACGTATCTTGAATCGCGAAGCTCCATACTCCTCCAGCCTTTCAAGATGATTCTATCATCGAGTTGGAGCAAGTAAACTAAAGCCGCCTTGTTATGACGTAAAAGTTACATTTTTTAAAATGCGGCGCTCGATGTGACGAATGATATTGGTGTACCAAAGATCCTCATTGGACTGCGGCTTTACCAAAATAGTTGAAACACCAGCCAAATTACCTGCAATAACATCGGTAAAAATCTGGTCTCCCACCATCACGGTTTGCTCTTTAGTTGCCGAGAAACGCTTCATAGCAGCAGTTAGCGCGCGAGGAAGCGGCTTACACGCAAAGCCTTCTCCTTCAATTCCCAGCTCGTGAGCGCTACGCTGGACCTCATTGAGGTGAATGTTATTGGAGATGAGACAGAGCGTTAATCCAGCCGCATGAGCCTTCTCAAACCAAGCAGAAACCTCTGGCGGAACCATCTTGGTGTCTCGGGGCACACAGGTATTATCGCGATCTAAGAGCACAAGCTTAATCCCCTGCTGAACCAAATCCTCTATTGAGATGTATTCAACAGCAGAAACGTATTGTGTTGCTTTGATCAAACTCATGCCACACCAGCTATTGCTTACTTGCAGCTTCACGCTCGCGTGCGTTTTCAATAGCCTGCTGATGCTCGTCGTACGTCTCTGAGAAGACGTGCTCATCCGAAGTAATCCAGAAGTAGTAATAATTGGTTGCTGCTGGATCCATAGCCGCCTTAATAGAGGCATAACCTGGGGAGCAAATAGGTGTAGGAGTCAAACCCTTAAACGCATAGGTGTTATATGGGTCGCTTGTCATCGAGCTGAGGTCTTCTGCAGTAGCTTCCCTACCCAGAGAATAAGCAAGAGTTGCGTCGCTCTGCAGGTACATATCGTCATACAGACGATTATAGAAGACAGATGCAACCTTAGGACGATCCTCATCAGTGAGTGCTTCTCGCTCAATAATAGATGCCATGATAATGATTTGCTCGTTAGTAAGATTCAAGTTGTAACGCTTATTGAGCGTAATGCGAGCGGCATCCAGGTTAAGATCAGCTGTCTCCGTCTCAAACTGATCAAGCATGGCACGGATGACCGTATCGGCAGTTACATTGCTTTCTGTAAAGGTATAGGTCTTGGGGAACAAGTAGCCTTCAAGAGAATCATTAGCATCTACCGCACCAGCAAGGAACGGATAGTCAGCAACATAATTGGATGCTTTTGCCTGATTCAAGAAATCATCGCGAGAAATACCAAAGTAGTCCTGAACCAAATCAGCAACCTGAGAAACGGTATAACCTTCTGGTACAACAAAGCCACTACCAGGAGCATTAGGGCCAGAAATAAGCAGATGAACGATGTCTGCTGGCTTGGTGCCAGTGGTAATAACATAGATACCGCTCTTGATTTTCTGCTCAGCATCCTGACGCTTTACCTGGTTTAAAAACTCGCTCTTAGTAGCAATAATTTTGTTCTCAAAAAGAATCTTTGCGACTTCCTGCGCACCAGCACCATCTGGAATAGTAACGGTAACTTGCTGACCAGCGGTAATTTCTTGTGTATCGGAATTAGCGCGAGAAAGCTCTGGAAGCGCTACTTTCCATACAAAGATGCCAAGGGCCGCAACCATAATAAAAGCGATAAGTGCCGCAAAAATACGAGAACGCTTTGAAGCCTTCTTATCTCTATGCTTTACCTGCTTGTTCTTTGCCATATGAGTGACTTGAGCGCTTCTTGAAGAAAGCTTGCCACCGGTAAGTGCAGGTAGCGATCCTGTAGCCTCAACTGAAGGCTGCGTGATCTGTTCCTGCTGAGCCTGCTCTTCCTGAGCCTGTCCTTCTGGTACAGGAGAAGAAAAATGTGCGCCCTGACGACGCGGAGAAGAACCATTTGATAGGGTGGGCATTTAGTCTCCCTTATTCATCTGTGCATCAAGCCATGATTGCAAAAAGAGCGAGGCAGCAACCATGTCAACTTTTCCACGCATGGCTTTTTCAGATAAACCTTGCGCTCGAAGAATCTTCTTTGCTTCCGCAGAAGAAAGTCTTTCGTCAGTAAATTCTAATGGAAGTTGGCAGTTCTTCGCAATTTGCTCAGCTTGAGCGGTAATTTTTTGGGCCTGTGGTCCATCTTCGCCGGCGAGCGTTTTAGGACGACCACATAAAAGCAGCTCTGGCTCCCAATCTTCAAGCACAGCTTTAAACGTGCGTGCATGTGAGAGTACCTCTTGCGCAGGTAGCACGCAAACAGGTGACGCAATAGCACCATCGGGGTCACTTACAGCAACCCCGATGCGAACTTCACCAATATCTAAAGCTAAAACGCGCAAACGTTACGCACCAAGCTTTGTTCTTGCAGCCTCAAGCGCTGCGTCAATTCCTGCAGCATTTGAACCGCCTGCCTGCGCCATTGCTGGCTTACCGCCACCACGGCCACCAACAAGCTCTGCAATCTCTTTGACAATGTCTCCTGCCGAGAAGCCCGCTGCAACTGCAGAATCAGTGGCACCTGCAAGCAGGGAAACCTTACCGTCAGCGGTTGCGGATGCAATGACGCAAGCAACAGGCTGGCCGTCAGATGCATCGCGGATGCCGTCCCATGCGGAGCGGAGTTCTTTGCCAGAAAGGCCCTCAAGCTTAGCAATTACACAGCTATAGCCATTAAGCTGAACAGCAGACTTAAGTGCTTCTGCTACCTGATTGCTACCTGCTCCAGTTAGAGCAGCCTCAAGCTTATGGTTTGCAGTGCGAAGATCTTGCTGCAGCTGCTCAACGCGGTCTGCAACAGCAGAAGGACGAACCTTCAAAGCTGCGGCAACCTCATCAAGTTGAGCCAGGTGCTCATCAACGTACTCGATAGCGCCCATAGAAGTTACCGCCTCAATACGCCTTGAGTTAGAACCAACGGAGCTCTCAGAGATAATCTTGAAGAGGCCGAGGTCTGCCGTGTTGCGTGCGTGAGTACCACCGCAGAGCTCACGAGAGAATGGAGTGTCTTCTGCACCAGCAGAGACAACGCGTACGACATCACCGTACTTCTCGCCAAAGAGTGCAACAGCACCAGCAGCCTTTGCATCCTCAATGCTCATAATCTGAGTGACAACAGGCTTAGCAGCAAAGATTTCTGCGTTTACCATGCCCTCAATGCGATCAAGCTCATCTTTGGTAAGAGCCTCAAAGTGCGTAAAGTCAAAGCGCATACGATCTGGAGCAACAAGAGAACCAGCCTGGTTCACGTGGTCGCCCAGAACCTTTTTGAGGGCTGCGTCAAGCAGGTGAGTTGCGGTGTGGTTGCGGCGGATTAGCTCACGACGACCGGCATCAATGGTTGCGGTGACTGAATCACCAACAGAGATGGAGCCCTCCTCTACCACGCCAACGTGGGACTCAAGGCCGCCGTCGCGGTGCTTGGTGTCAGTGACGTGAACGTAGAGACCAGGAGCAGTCAGCTTGCCGGTGTCCCCTACCTGGCCGCCCATCTCTGCATAGAATGGCGTGCGGTCAAGCACAACCTCAACCTCAGAGCCAGCAGAAGCGGACTCAACCTCCTGTCCGTCCTGAACAAGAGCAACAACACGAACGCCGGAGAGCTCGTTGTTGTCATAGCCGTCAAAGACGGTCTCATCAAGACGGTCAGAGAGTGCAACCCAAATGCTCTGAGCGTTACCCCAGGCATCGCGGTTAGCAGACTTACGAGCGCGCTCACGCTGCTCAGTCATTGCAGCATCAAAGGCGTCCATGTCAACAACGTGACCTGCATTTGCAGCAATCTCACGAGTAAGATCAATAGGGAATCCGTAGGTATCGTGCAGAAGGAATGCAACCTCACCGGAAAGCTGTGCGCCATCCTCTAGCTGCTCAAGCTCTGCAGTGAGCTTGGACTCGCCTGCGTCGAGTGTAGCACCAAAGCGCTCCTCTTCTGCAGTCAGAATGCCGTCGATAAGAGCGCTCTTCTCGACAAGCTCTGGATATTCTGCGCCAAGCAGAACAGCAACCTCATGTGCATACTCTGCCATGAAGGTGCCCTGAATGCCCAGTAAGCGGCCGTGGTAGACAGCGCGACGGAGCAGGCGGCGAAGAATGTAGCTTCTACCCTCGTTACCAGGGAGAATGCCGTCACCAATCATAAAGGTAACTGCACGAGAGTGGTCTGCAAGGATACGCAGGCTGCGGTCAATCTCGTCAGTTGAGTGATACTTCTTACCAGAGAGTTTCTCGCCCAAAGAGATGAGGGTACGCATGATGTCACCCTCGTAATTAGTGCCCTCATGCTGCATGATAGCTGCAATACGCTCAAGACCCATGCCGGTATCGATGTTGCGATGAGGAAGCTCAGGCAGAGAACCATCTTCCTGGCGATCAAACTGAGTAAAGACGAGGTTCCAGAACTCAAGGTAACGGTCACCATCGTCTCCAGGAGCTTCTCCCTCAAACTCAGGACCCTGGTCAAAGTAAATCTCAGAGCAAGGACCACAAGGACCAGTTGGACCAGCTGCCCAGAAGTTGTCCTCCTCGCCTAGACGGGTGATGTGATCTTCTGCTACGCCAAGAGACTTCCAAATCTCAATTGCCTCATCGTCGTCAGTGAAGACCGTGAAGTACAGGCGATCAAGAGGCAGGCCAAGGTGCTCTGGAGAAGAAATAAACTCCATTGCCCAGGTACATGCGTCGCGCTTGGTGTAACCACCAAAGGAGAAGTTACCCAGCATCTCAAAGAATGAGAGATGGCGAGAGTCGCCAATGTTGTCAATATCGTTAGTACGAAGGCACTTCTGGCAGGAAGTTGCGCCAATCTCCTTCATAGTCTTGATGCCCTGGTAATACTCCTTGAACTGGTTCATGCCAGCATTAGCAAGAAGCAGCGAAGGGTCAGAAGGCACCAGAGATGAAGAAGGATAGCGCTTGCAACCCTTGCTCTCAAAGAAACTTAGGAAGTCCTCGCGAATCTCTGCTGTTGTCATTGTTTTATAGTCAGCCATAAAGTACTTCTCCGTATTCAAATAACTACTCTTTTGTACTGTCTGAGTCTACCGCATCTGACGATGGTTTATCTGGTTCCTTAGTAACTTCTTGAGTATTCCTAAAAAGTAACTGAGAAAAATCATGTCCAAGAATCTTGGGAGCGGGAGCTGGAGACTTGCTGCGCACATGAGCCGTAGTGTCTTGATCAACAAGACGCGACTCCTCAAAGAACTTTGGGTCATCGAGGGCATCATACTCTGGCAGAATAGCGCCAGACTCATCTACATACTGCGTCGAGTTAAAAAGCGCGCCATTTGGCGAGACAATCTGTCTGCCCGAATACTTCTCAAAGAAGTACACAAAAATACCTCTTAGAGCTGCAGTCAAAGGAATAGCAAGAATAGTTCCAACTACTCCGCCAAGAGCACTACCAATAACAATACCAACGAGCGAAAGACCCGGGTGAACTTTAACGCTAGTTGCCATAACCAAAGGTGAAAGCACGTTATCAACAACGTTTTGTGCAACCATCAAGATAACAATGGTCCATACGGTCATGACAGGGTCAACCAAGATGCTCAAAATAAGAGCAATACCTGCCGAGAAAACCGGTCCAACTACAGGAATAATATGGAAGATTCCTGTAACCATGCCAATAAGAGCGGCATAAGGGTTGCCTAAAATCAGACATCCAAAGTACACAAGAATGCCATTAACCGCAGAGGTAATGATAGTGCCTCGCATATATCCACTGGTAGATCTACTTAAGATTGCAAGAATAAGTCTGAACTCATTCTCTTTTTGAGGACCAGCAATAATAGCCATCTCACGGACAATAACTGGATAATCTTTAGCCAACCAATAGGCAAGCACTAGGCCTAAGAAGAAGACCATGAGTTGGTTTGCCATAGAAGAGATATTGCCTAATGCAGATGTGGAAAGCCAACTCAAAATACCAGAAGCAACTGATATTCCAATACTTGATGCCTGTTCAATTGCAAGTTCTACCGTCTGTCTAACAGCAGGGTTACTTTGAGTGTCAAAGCTCTGCCAAAACTCCCTTGCCATTGCTCCTATCTGACTTGCATACGAAGGAGCGTTTCTGAGTAGCGTAGTAAGCTCAAATACCAATGGTTGCGCAATCAAAATCAAAAATCCTACCAGCACAATGAGCGTAAGAACAAGCGCGATAAGAGCGGAAATGCCACGAGGTACTCCCCTGTCTTCAAGCCAATTGGTAACAGGGCTACAGACAAACGCAACAATTGCGCCAATGGCGAGCAGCTCAACAGCCTGTCCCAGGATGCCAAGAACATACAGTGCAAGTGCAAACAATGCAGTCAGACCAATGACTGTCCACACCATTAAGCCACGTTGTTTCCATTTTTGAGCTGAATCGGAAAAGTTTTGATGCTTTTGATCCATTAACGGTTCACGCTTTCTGGGTCAATCTTTTCTTGAATACGCTTCAAAGTGCGACGAAGCAGCCTTGAAACCTGTACCTGAGAGATATTAAGTTTCTCCGCAATCTCTACCTGGGTAAGACCTTCAACAAAACGCATACGAATAATCTCTTGCTCTCGTGGCGAGAAGTCTCTAATGGCCTCTTCAAGAACAATGCGGTCATCAGAACCAGCAAGATCCTCATCTTCGGTCACATACTGATCAATGATTGAAGGGGTCTCGTCGCCATCAGCGCCAGAACCGCCTCCCTCAAGAGGAACAGAGCTATAAGCGCTAGAAGACTCCATAGCCTCAAGAACTTCTTCAACGTTAGTATCAAGGCGCTGGGCGATCTCTTCAATTGAAGGGCTTCTTTGCAGCTCTTTAGTCAAATCATCAGTGACCTGATTAATCTTTGAAGAAAGCTCCTGCAAACGACGAGGAACACGTACTGACCAGCCTTTATCGCGGAAGTGACGCTTGATCTCTCCCATGATGGTTGGCGTTGCATATGTTGTAAATTCGAGACCACGATCAGGCTCAAACCTATCAATTGCCTTGATAAGTCCAATGGTTCCCACCTGAATCAAATCATCAAGGGGTTCTCCACGGTTTTTAAACTTGGAGGCCAAAAAGCGCACGAGGTTTAAGTGACTTACAATAAGCTGATCTCTTACCTCAGGGTCTTTTGTTTCTTTATATTGGGCAAAGAGCTTTCGTGTTCTATCTTTATCCCAGGCCGGGGTACCTTTAGAAGCACGGCGAGCAGCTCTTCTTGCGGCTTTCTGCTCTTCTGCAGATGCCTGTACTGCCTCGTTTGCTTCAGGTTTAGGCATGTGCACCGCCAGAAATCTTTACAAGATGAAGCGTATAACCGTCATCGCTAAGCGCAAACTCATCACAAATAGCGGAGAGTAGTAACTCTACAAGCTCTAGTGGCTGAGAATTATCTGCCTCAGACTCAACTGGATCCTCATCACCCAAGTCAAAATCAATAACCATAGTATTGTCTTCGAGGGTAAACGTAATATCTACAGATTCTTTCTGAGTGCCACAAGCAAAGACAAATCCTTCTTCTGCGGCCATTTTGACATCTTCAAGCTCATCAACGTTCATCTTACACAAAACAGCAAGATTAGCAGCCATCATTCTGACTGAACGAGCAAATGTTGGATCTGCAGGAGCGGAAAGTTCAACAATTTTTTGTGCCATTACAATCTACTCCTCAGTCTTCTGAGAAGACTCAGAACCGTACTCGATATAGAACTGCTCAGTGCGAGCTGGTTTAGAATGCTTTGCCTTGTCCTGAGAAAGCAGAGGAAGCTCCTCAAGATACTCCTGAGCACGCTGTGCGCTCTGTTGTGCGGAAGCAGTCGCACCGCTCAAGCGAGCCTGAGCAACCTCAGCAAGCTTAGAGGGATTCAAAGATCCGCCAAGACCAGTTCCCAGCTTTGAAACAGACTCAACAACACCTGTGACAGCATCACTTGCAGCTTTGCTGACTGTTGCAGTTACGGCTGATGCTGCGCCAGAAACGGTTGCTACATCACCAAGAACCACATTGAGGCTCTCAAGAGAGGTATTAGCGTTCTCTGCAGCCTCATCAACCTTCTGCATGAGTGCAGGTAGCTGCTTAATGGTTGGATCAAGCTCATCAACCATGCCATCAATCTTTGAAATAACAGGCTGAATCTGCTCAATGGTATTGTTAGCTGAGAGTGTAATCTCAGTAATTGACCTTCTTGTTGTTCTTAGGGTCAGAGCGACCTCAACAATGGCCCAAACACCAACTACGGCTAAGACTACAAGGGCAATATGTAAGTAATCCATCTATGCCATCCCTCAAAGCTAACGGTTACAGTTCTCTCTATTTTACCCGAGGAGCGCCTTCTTAATGCTCCCACTTGGGTAATTCAAATTCCTAGGCTTCCTCGTGACGATCACGCTCTGTAGCTGCAATTCTCCACGCTTCCCAACCTCTTGGAGATGGCGAGAAGAACGCACCACGTTCAAGTCCTTCTGGAAGATAACGCTGTTCAATCCATCCCCCAGGATAATTGTGAGGATAGAGGTAATTGCCATACTCTTCAGAACCAGGACGCGTACGATCTCTTAAGTAACTTGGAACTTCTCGCCTTGGACCTGTTCTAACCTCATGGAGAGCGGCATCAATACCTGCTTCTGCAGCATTAGATTTTGGAGCAAGCGCCATATAAATTACTGCTTGCGCAAGGTTAATTCTGCACTCGGGATATCCAATGACCTCAGCTGACCTGAATGCTGCATGTGCAATGAGCAGCGCCTGAGGATCGGCATTGCCAATATCTTCTGAGGCCAAAATCATAATGCGTCGAGCAATAAATTTAGGGTCCTCACCTGCATCAATCATGCGCGCAAGCCAATAGAGTGCGGCATCTGGGTCTGAGCCACGCATGGACTTAATAAACGCAGAGATAATGTCATAGTGCATATCTCCTGCTTTATCGTAGGGAAGCCCGCGACGAGGATTTGCCTCAAGAACGTTTTGCTTGGTAATAACAAGCGGCTCAGATGCTTTGCCGTCAGCAGATTCTGGAACGTCAACCATCTGAGAAGCAAGCTCAAGAGAAGTTAGGGCTGCGCGGCCATCTCCGCCTGCAAGCGTCACAATCTCTTTACGAGCATCTTCTTCCAGGACAAATGCGCCTGCTAGGCCATCCTCTGATTCAAGTGCTCGCTGAATGAGCTCATCGATTGCTGCATCTGACAATGCATGCAGTTCCACTACACGAGAGCGAGAAATCAGAGCACTGTTAACCTCAAAGTAGGGGTTTTCTGTAGTAGCCCCAATAAGTACAACTATTCTGTCTTCTACTGCGTGAAGCAAGGCATCTTGCTGAGAGCGCGTAAAACGATGAATTTCATCAATAAACAGAATAGTTCTTCTACCTGCAGTTAAAAGCCTTGATTCTGCGGCCTCAATCTCTCTGCGAAGATCTTTAACGGTGCCTGTAATTGCAGATACTTCTACAAATTCTGCGTGCGTTGTATGAGCAATAATGCGCGCAAGCGTAGTCTTTCCAGTGCCAGCTGGACCATACAGCAGGACGGACGAGAGTGTATCGTGCTCAATAGCTTTACGCAGCCAGGAGCCCTGACCAACCGCATCTTCCTGACCCACGTATCCATCAAGCGTGGTAGGACGCATGCGAGCAGCAAGTGGTGCATTGGCTTTTTTAGCGGCACGTTCCATGCCAGAAAATAAAGTATCCATGCAGATATTTTACCCCGTCTCAAACATAAAAGCTTGGCGAGAAGCCCGCTCAGCACAAATGCTCTTTACGTGCCCGTTTGCCACACCGTGACTGAGTGGTAAACCTTACGCACGTACCCCTTCTGCAAAGTAGCTCCTCTTTGGAAAGAGCTCCTGAGCTTCTGGGAAAAGTGCTTCACAGGTAGCCACAAAGTAGTCATCGGTCATTGCGGAAATAAAATCAACAACAGTACGATGCACGTCACTCTTCCAGTCATACGTATGGCCGTACCTAGAAAGGTGCCTGCTTACTGGCTCAATATGATGCTTAAAGATTGCAAGACTCTGATCACCAGATTTAAGCGAGGACAACTCGTATTCGTACAACTTCTCAAACAGGTGCTTAATGTCTTCAGAGAAATCACCATTGGCTTCTGATGCACCATAAACCTTCTTGTAATTCTCGCGCTTTGCTCGTTTCATCTCTTTAAACGCCTCTTCTGAGAGAGAAATCTGAGGCTTACCAAAGCTATTCTGAACAATGTCTGCAACAAAAGCAGAAGTAGCCCATGCGTTATAAGCACCACCAAGACCGTCGTCAAATGTTTCTTCTGTAGCAGCGCCTGCACGAAGCGCATCCTGTCTGTCTTTTCCAACATAGGCAATAATGTCAGAGATGCGCATGACGCAACCTTCAAGCGTCATAGGACGCAGGTGTGCAATAGCCTGAGGACCTCTCTCCCAGCAATCTTCTACCACCTTATCAAACTCATCAAAAGTTGAAAGATCACTCATTTGAAGTATCTGCTGTTCAAACTCACCGTTGTGGCAAATTACTCCATCAAGCGTCTGTAGAGAAAGATTTCTTGCATAAAGACCATCAAGCACGCGCACACTCTGTACGTTGTGGAAAAACCAACGCCCCGTTTGCTCATGATACATATCATTGAGGAAATACTCCCCTGCATGACCAAAAGGAGTATGCCCCACGTCATGACCAAGAGCAATTGCCTCGATCAAATCAAGGTTAAGGCCAAGAGCACGTCCAATATCTTTAGCAACCCTACAAACAAGCTGCTCATGAAGGCCGCGGCGCGTAATATCGTCATGCGAACGAAACGAGAAGACCTGTGTCTTGCCGTTTAGTCTGTTATATGCAGGAGTATGCATAATCTTCTCGACATCTCGCATAAAAGCGGGACGCAAAAGTGATGCCTGATCATGGGTAGAATCTCGGCGAATGATGTCTTCATTTTTGCACGCGTAAGGACTTAAGGTTCCCTTGGCAATTTGCTCAGCCACAAGGGCCTGAGTTTCTTTTGAAAGTTGTCCGGTCATATGAGGTGCAAAAGGATTAGTGATGTTCATGTGTATCCTCTCTAGATGTTTTTCAACTCTAGTGTAGAAGTTTCACCGGACAAAAACTCGTGTTGAATTTTGAGAGAGCTTCTAGGGAGGCTTGACGTCTAAAAAAGACTATCTTGAGCTGGTTGTTTTAAGGCTTCAAACAGATTTTTTGCCAACAGTGCGGCTCCCTTTGAATTTGGATGCACATCGTCAGCAAAATATTTCTTCTCCTGCGGCAACAGCTTTTCTCCAGAAATGCACTGCAAACCAAATCTACCAGCAGCTTCTTCAATTATTTGAGGAACCTCGGCAAAACAAGAATAAGGGTGTGTGGGATACGTATCCTCAAAATAAGGCGTAGGTGTCAGAACCACCACGCGCGTATCTGTATACATCTGAGAAATCTGCCAGAGCGAATTTTGAATATCGTATGTTACCTGTGACTTTGAGCATTTCTCGTATCGATAATTTGCTCCAAGCGCAACAACCACTAAAGAAGCATCCTCAATAAACGTATATGAGCCAGGCTGATAAACTTGTCCACCAATTCCCTGGTTAACTACCTCAAGCTTCATGCGTTTAGCAAGACAGCGTGGCCAAGTTTTATCTGGCTGTTCCACAACAAAACCCTGCGCAATAGAATCGCCAAACACCACCAATTTTTTCTTAGGCTCATCGGGCGAGAAAAACGTGCCGTTGCCACGGAGATTTTTAACGGAAGCGCTCTGTAAACAGGGCAAGTAAACACTCACGTGATGCGTGTCATTAAAACCTGGAAGTCTAGCAAGATTATCTTCAGAGGTTTCTGTTTCTAGATGAATAGAAAGTGTATGTTCACCCGCATCATCCAGCGAGAAGTTCTTGTAAGGTTTGCCATCAACTGTCACAAATACAGAGCTGAGCTTTTTAAAATACGCAGCTTTAAGTAACTGTAAAACTGAAGAGGCTCCCTTAGGAACTTCATCAATATTTAGATCAAGTACCACTTCTGAACTGTCCGTGATAAAGGAAACTAGAATATCTGAAGTACAAGCAGCCATCTGTTTAAAAAGACCGGGGTGCCAAGAAGAGCAGGAGCCAATGACTCTAAGTTGATTGGAAGAGAAACGCAGCGGATGAACCCATCCGTGAACAAGTTTCTCTGACCATGGTGCACCAAGTAAAAACTTGGATGCCGGAGAACTAATGCTCCACTCCCCAACTTCCATACGCACCTCCAATCACAAGTTAAATTACTATAGTTATATACTACGAGGTTATCAGACAGTATTACAATCTTTAGTAACAAATAAACTGCTCTTGTTGTCCATAGGGAGGCAACAGATATGTTTGGCGAGAAGATATTTAATTTTTCAGAACCGATTTCTAGAAAAACAGTTCGTATTGTAATATTAGTCAGTTTTCTGGCTTATCAGGGAATGCGGCTACTGTGGAAACAGGGACTTATTCCACCATTACTATTTTTTCTAGTATTAATTCTGACTGAGGTTATCGATTTTTATGTCTTTTTTAAAAGCGGTATCAAAAAATGGGTAAGAATTTTGTTCTTAGTTTTCCTCATACTTGCGCTTATATTTGAGATCAGCCACATCATTTATTTTCTTTAACCGGTGAATAAAACCCTCTTCTGTGAACTGCCTCCCATTTCTTGGACACGAGAAATAGGAGGCAATTCAAAACACACCTAAGTCGGATAATCTGTTAAAAAGACGTATACATGACGCAGAAATTACCACAATCATGCAGATTATCGTCATTAGATGTGTAAAATGCCCGCAATTGAGCAGAATATCCGACTTAGGTGTGTTCCGTAGATACTAAATTTATCGATAGTTAAATTTCTTATATAAGTCTATTCATGTTTAAGCATATTAGATAAGGTTTATGCATAGAGATGCATATCGGATAGTGCGACCGCCTAGCTGCCTGGCTATCTTGATTAGGAACATGTCAATTCTTTAGCAAAACCTACCAAAGCTGCGCTATTTTGTTGGCCAGTCCTAAAAGCCGACGCTAACACGCTGCAGAATCATAATCCCCCGCATATGAACTACCTGCACGGAAGAGGGTTTGTTCGTACTGATTATTTGAGACTCACGTAATTACTCAGTAGCAGATACGTCTTCTGAAGCCTATACCTCACCGGCATCATTTTTCTTAGCCAGCTTCTTATCGAGCCAACCCGTAAACGCAGGAGCTACCAGTGCTGTAATAACTACCGCAGCTGCAAGCTGAGCGTTTGCGTTTGCAACAACCTGAGCCGTATACGTTGGATCAACAGAAGCAACTGCAGCAGGAGTGGTTGTTGCGGTGCCTGCAATAGTTGCGCTTGCAAGACTTGCCTTACCAGAGCCGCCAAGAAGACGCTCGACAAGCATGGTAAGAATACCGGTAATGATGCAAAGTACTGCTAAGAGAATACCTGATGGACCACCAGTAATGAGATTCTCAACACTCATGCCGCAGCCAAGAGCAAAACCAACAACGGCAATGCAAGGGTTAATACCAGGAACCAAAAGTCCCTTGATAAAAGGACTGAGGTTACCAAGAACAACGCCAAGAACCAGAGGAAGCAGCGTACCGATAAGTGCGGTTGGAGAAATTGCTGCAACGCCTGCTGCACCTAGAGCAATCATGGTAACTGCTGGACCTGCAACAAGAGACAAAACTGCAGCCGCGCCTTGCTCATCAGGAGTCCCGTACTCAGCAGTAATACCAATGTACAGAGCAACGTTGCAGAAGGTAATGCCACCAATGATAGAAAGTGCATTAAGACCAAAGAAATTATCGTTCATGAATTTGGCAACAAAGAGACCAAAGGCAATAGCAATAGCAAGTTTTGGAATAAGGATGGTCAGGCCAGTCTTCAGAACCTTTGGAACAGTCTTCAGATCAATGGAGGCGCCAACAAACAGCAGAACAATACCAACAATCGCAGGAGCACCCTTAGCAACAGCTGTAGTAAAACTACCAATTTCTAGAACC
>JABZHH010000020.1:0-22123 GCA_015258925.1 Atopobium sp.
CTCTTATGAGATTCGCAGCCGCATCTTCCACTTTAGATTCCCCCATCTTGATTTCAATGGCTGCCCATCGACCATCCATCAATTCAATAATGGCGTCAACCTCAAGCCCATCGGCGTCCGCATAATATCGTAAAGATCCCCCATACGACTTAGGCAAAGCGGAAACGTAAACGGACAAATCATGAATGCAGAGTGACTCAATCAATAAACCAAAAAGCTGTCCGTCTTTAAGTAAGCGTGAAGAGTCGACACCTAATAAACTGGCCACGAGAGACGTATCGCAGAAATATCGTTTTGGTTTCGTGCGCAGCCTTGACTTTGACCTGATTGGCGCATCCCAGCCCGAGAGCTCCTCAATAAAATAGTTGCGTCTAAACTCTTCAAGGTATGAGGATATGGTCCCATCCACCGGAGCTATATTGTCAAAGGCAGCAATATCATCTCTCACGGTACCCAGCGTTGCACTCGTTGCTACATTTCGTGCAAGAGATGCAGCTATGCGGCGGGACAGAAGTGGACTTTTCCCCGCGCGAGGCATGCTTACATCAAAAAGCGCATTAAGATACTCATCGGTAACTGCCCTTGGATCCGCCAATTTTTTTGTTTGAAGAGCCGGCCACCCACCGCGGCATACAATATTGGCTAAATCGGCGAGATCAATATGAGATTGCGCCGGCTGGAAGGAATCTTCAAAGAGTCCCAAAAGAGATACTGCTCCCGTAGAATCTCTAGTCTCTGCAAGACTCATAGTATGCATACGCAACCGTGCAATGCGTCCTGCTCCACTATGTCTTTTTTCATCCTCGGGAGGAGTGGAGGAGCCTGTCAAAATAAACTGTCCCGGCTTATTTGCACTATCATCAATCCTATGACGTACAATATTCCATATAGCAGGTATATCTTGCCACTCGTCAATAACATGAGGGGAATCACCAACAAGAGCAAGCTGTGGATCATCCATATAGATCTGTTCGGATTCATCCACACGTGTCACACTCTCGCCAAATGACTGTGCCGTCCAGGATTTCCCCGACCAACGAGGACCACAAAGTTCTATACCACCAAAGGTATCCAGAAGGACCTGCACCTGTGAATCAATAATACGAGGAATGTATGTTTCCGGCTTAAACTTTGAATATCTCATAAGACCCCCTTCCTCGTAAGAACTATTGTAATGCCTGATGATAGCACAAATTCAACTCTTCATTTATGATTTTCGAGGATTTCCATTTATGATTTTCGAGCTAACTCAACTATGTTTTTCGAGCCATTACATTGATGATTTTCGAAGGATTAACCGCAGTGAGGGTTCACTGAACACCATTGCTCTTTCTAAAGTCCACCGGCGAGAAGCCCTTGTTCCTTCGAAATGCTTCCGTGAACGCACCCGGTTTGCGGTAACCGACCGCCTTACCGACGCTTGCAATCGGAAGATCGGTTTCCTTGAGCAGCCGAACAGCCTCTTCCATTCGTTCCCGTATGACATACGCAGAAGGTGAAAGCCCCGTCGCGGTTTTGAACAGCCTTTTCAGCTTGGTTTGCCCGATGTACAGCTCTGAGGCAAGCCGTGCACAGGAGAGGTCTCCACTCAGGTTGTCGGCAATGTAGGCACTGATATGGCAGATAGCGCGTGTATCATCCTGAGACAGAGCCTTATGTTCTTCGCTTCCATCTTCTCGGGTAGCGTATTCCATAACAAGAGCGACAGCCTCTGCAATCACGCCCTCATAGAACAGCACCGCGGCAATTCCCTTGCCCTGATACGCACGTGCCTTGCGGAGCAGATCGACAAGTTCGGGAAGATCATGTTTTCCGTCAACTTTGATAAAGGCTTCCCGGACATCTCTGATATCCCCAAACCTGCTTTGTAGATAATCCCGATAGTAGTCGGGAGAAATAGTGATAGACGAAGCCCTTGCTACGGCCCCTTTTGAGAATCGCATCTCATATTCTTCATTCTCACCCCCAAGATATACCATGATGGCCCCCGGAGCGAGCGGCGCACCCTGACGTTGCACCATACCCTTGACATCATCGTAGCATCCCAGGCAGATGTGCTCGGTACAGCGGTACCGCATGATCCCGCTTTTTGCAAAGTTCATCCTGAATGCATTCACGGCAAAAAGACTTCCGCGAAAGTACGCCCAGTACTCACCGGATCCCAGCTCATTTTCAAAGGTGTGTAGGACGCCTTCAGGGCCATAACCACGAACTTCCTTCAAAGGCTTGAGATCCCATCCCTGAAACGCCCCACGGTAAAGATCTGTCTCAATACTTTTCATCTTCCTTCCTTTCCGCTCGTCCGGTTCCCAGGCTTCTTCCTTGATCAGGCCTTCTCATTCCGTATAGGGACGCATCTCATCAATGCAGTTGTCAGGAACATGCTGTTTATCCATTATAAAGCAGAGTTTCCTATAGCTAACAATTGATCGGCGAATCGATCGATGTGCATCGATATAAAGAGTCGACAGTAAGGAGGATCATCTATGAAAGCAGAAGTTGAAAGCTCCAAAAATACCAGGTGGGTCATGCGCGACGTCCTTACATTTGTAATATTCAATCTCATCATCATGATACTTATCACGGTGGCAAAAGTAGTCGAAGACATGCTGTTGGCACCACAAAATACGTTCTTCGTCGGATCATGGCTGTTTCCGTTACTGGCAACACCGTTCTATCTCGTCATGGCCGATCGCATCGGCAAACGTGGCGTACTTTCCGGATCGATCCTCATATTTGGTGTCCTCTACACCTTCATGGGCGGACCCTACTGTGCACCGGTCGCTATTGTGGGCGCAGTCATAGGCGAGCTGGTTATGTGGGGTAAAGATTCTTATCACGATATCAAACGCGTCATCGGCGGCTATATCGTCTATTGGGTGACGTTTGGTTTTTATGGAATCATACCGTATGTACTGTTCAGAGAAGCCTACATGAAACAGTTGGAAACCTACTACAATGCCGCCGACGTTACCGCGATGATCGCCCAATATACCGAACTCCCCTGGATCCTTCTGATGATGGCTTTGTTTGCAGCGGGAACGATCGTTGGCGGCCTTATTGGATCAAAATTCTTGAAAAAACACGTCCGTAAAGCGAAAATCGCATGAACGACATGGAAGAGACGGACATCAAGTGCGGTCTTCTCGGCCTTGATCCAAGAACACATCTGTTGTCGTTCTTTCTTGTGGGGATCGTATCCATGCTGATAGTGAACCTCCTTGAGACGGTGCTTTTACAGGCATTCGCTACAGCTTATCTCGCCGCAAACGGACGGACGAGAAGTGCGACAAGGACCTGTGTGAGCTTCACAGTCATATGCGGCCTGAGCTTTCTTCCCCTCCCAGGGCTGTACGGAGTTCTTTTTGTAAGCATGCTGCACATGATTCCCCCGTTTACGACCGGCTGCGCGTTCTTCTCGCTTTCTCCTTCGGCGATCATGTGCGCACTCGACCGGTGGCATCTCCCGCAAAAATTCCTCGTTGGGATCTGCATGATATTCAGATTTGCCTCGATCCTTCCGTTTGAGATGCGCTCAATACTTCGCGGAATCCGCATGCGGGGCATCTTCCCCAGCTTACTGGGTATTGTGAGACACCCCGCACTCGCATACGAATGCTTTTACACGCCGCTTGTCATGCGCTCGCTGAGACTCTCAAACGAACTCGCCGCATCGGCCGAACTGCGAGGGATTGGGATAGGTACAGGACGAACGTCGGTATATCACGTGGGATTCACCTTGCGCGACGCAATGTGCGCTCTTGTTGTAACTGCAGCCGTCGCCGGCATATATGCGTTGGAGGCGGTTTTGTGAGAGGTACGGAAACCGTCGCTTTGAAGAACGTTTCGTTTTACTACCTCGACGAGTCTGAGCTTTCAGATGAAACATCAGCTGATAGTGAGGTATCAGCCGGCAGATACGAATCTACGGAAAGCTGTGTACAGGATATCTGCCTCAACATCCCGGCAGGCTCATGCACCGTGCTCTGCGGACGCTCCGGCAGCGGAAAATCAACGGTTCTGCGCCTGATCGACGGCCTCGCAGGAACCTTCTTTCCCGGCGAGAAGAGCGGAGTGGTCCTTGTACACGGAACGGACGTGTTTGATCTGTCCCCGCGCAATCGCACGAAAAGCATAGGCGTAGTCACACAAGATCCGAGAAGTCAATTCTTCATGGGGACGGTAGGCGACGAAATTGCATTTTCCCTGGAAAATCTGGGTACTGATCCCTCAGATACGATCAAGTTTGTCCAAGAGGCGGCAACACTCAGCGGTGTCAGCCGACTTCTTGCCGAGAAGCTCACCGAGCTCTCAAGCGGACAAAAACAGCGCGTCGCTCTTGCGGCTGCAATAGCCAACCGTCCGCAGATCCTGATACTTGACGAACCCACTTCAAATTTGGATGCAGAGGGGTCTCAGTCGCTTATCAAGATCCTCGGAGAGCTTAAAAGAAACGGCGTGGCACTGATCATCTCCGAGCATAGACTCCATCAATTTTTGCCTGTAGCCGATGAGTTTGTATATCTTCAGGAAGGACGCATAGCCGCTCGGTGGGATGTCGAGAAGTTCACGTCTCTTTCCGAACACGAAACGGCAAAGTTTGGGCTTCGACACCCCGACATGAAATCCGACTCTGAAATCAAATCCTATCCCGCAAAGAATGCGGACGGTTGGCACATGACAGATGTGACCTATCTATACCCTTCAACAAAACGCGGAATCAAGGGCATTACCGCTGAATTTCCATTCGGATCCGTAACGGTCATATGTGGTGAAAACGGAACAGGCAAAACTACGCTCGCAAAAGTCCTTGTAGGAGCCGCTCGAGAGCAGAGAGGCATCGTCGCCAGAAACGGGAAACATCTTTCCCGTAAAGAACGCCGCCTCCTCAGCTACTTTGTCATGCAGGACGTTGACTATCAGCTGTATGCCGGCAGCGTAGCGGACGAAGTGGTGCTTGGCCGACAGGTGGATGATGCACTCAAGGCACGCGCCTGGGAGGCACTGACAGCTTTTGGTCTGACGGATTTGGCCGACCGACATCCGGCCAGTCTTTCCGGCGGGCAGAAGCAGCGCGTCATACTTGCAACGGCATACTGCTCAGATGCCGAGCTTATTGTACTTGACGAGCCCACAAGCGGACTTGACGGACACGGGATGCACGAGGTGGTGCATTGGTGCCGCAAACTTGCATCCGAGAAAAAAGCAGTTGTGGTTATAACGCACGACGAACTGTTGGCGCAACTGGCAGGCGATTACATCGTTGACTTGTCATTGCAGAAAAGAGGTTGATGTCTCCATGAGTCACATTACGCCAAAAGACCGGACGGCACGTCCCAGTGCATTTTCAAAGCTTTTCTATTTTATGCGGCCCGACAGGAATCGAATGCTCTTCTCGCTTCTTCTAGCATGCATAGGCGAGGCGGCAGGCATGGTTCCTTATATTGTCGTTGCCTTACTTGCCGCGGGATTGGCGGAAGGGACGCTCACGCTTGAGTCAGCTGCTCTCCTATCAGCCGCAGCAGCAGCGGCCCAGATTGCAAAGTTCCTGTTCACCTGGCGCTCTTCCATGATCAGCCACGGGATCGCCTTCAAGGCTCTACGCACCATGCGTGAGCAGATGGCAGAGAAGATGGCTCGTGTGCCCATGGGGACCATCGTCGACACGCCGACGGGCACGTTCAAGAACCGGTTCGTAGACAACGTGAACCAACTTGAGGACGCCATTGCGCACTTCATGCCCGAGCTTCCAAGCACGGTATTTGCGCCGCTTTTGGCAATGATCATCGTATTCGCCATCAACTGGCGTATGGGACTTGCCGGGATTGCCACGATCCCCTTATGCCTGCTCTTCTATCTTGGCATGATGCGGGACTATAAGCCCAAAATGGCCCGCTATATTGCGAGCGAACAGCGGATGAACTCAACGCTGGTAGAGTATGTCAACGGTATCCAGGTGATCAAAGCGTTCGGACGCACCGCATCCTCATACGGCTCGTTTTCCGAGGCGGTAGCCGAATATCACGACTCCACGCTTGCATGGTTTCACCAAAGCTGGATATGGATGGCGGCGATACGGGCTATCGTCCCCTGTACGCTGCTCTTCTCGCTACCGCTCGGCGTTTGGCTGCTTTCGGTCGGACGGATCACATTACCTGCCTTCATGGTGTGCATCACCATCCCATTGGGATTCATCGGAGGAATACTCAAGTTCTCCCAGGCGGCAGGCCAAATTTCACGTATGGATACCTGCCTGAACGTAGTCTGGGACTTTTTAGGAGAGCCTGAGCTCTCACGGCCAAGTGAGCGCGTAATGCTTGACGGCAAGTCATTCACTTTTGAGAACGTCTCTTTTTCTTATCATGAGGGTACGGAGGTGTTGCACGATATCAACTTTAAGACGGAGCCGGGGCAGATCACGGCTATCGTAGGACCCAGCGGATCGGGCAAATCAACGGTAGCTAAGCTTATGGCCGGTTTCTGGGATGTACGTTCCGGATGCATTTCATTCGGCGGTACCGATGTGCGAGACATTCCCTTCGAGCAGCTTATGGAGCACGTCTCGTATGTGGCACAGGACACGTTTTTGTTTGATAGGACCATCGCCGACAACATCCGCATGGGCATGCCGGATGCAACCGATGAAGAGGTCGAGACTGCTGCACGTGCAGCCGGCGCTCATGAGTTCATCAGCCGGCTTCCTCAAGGGTATCGCACTCCTGCCGGTGAGGCAGGTGCAAGGCTTTCCGGCGGCGAGCGCCAACGCATCACCATTGCCCGCGCCATCTTAAAAGATGCTTCCATCGTCATTCTTGATGAGGCCACTGCCTATGCCGATCCTGAAAACGAAGCTCTGGTAGAGCGAGCCTTGAGCAAGCTTGTAGCAGGAAAAACACTTGTTACTATCGCCCACCGCCTATCAACGATCACAGGCGCCGACCAGATCCTCGTCATGGACGGCGGACGCATCGTTGCGCGCGGACGTCACGGTGAATTGCTGAAAACCTGTCCTTTGTATGCTCGCATGTGGAAAGAACATATGAGCTCTACCGTCAACGCAGAAGAGGAACCCTCATGTTTGCAATAATGAAACGCATCCTTGACTTGGCCGGAAGCTTCTCACCGGCATCACGCCGCAGCCTCATGGCAGGCATGGTCTGTAATGTCATTAAAGCGTTCTTCATGTCCGGAATGCTCATAGCGGTATGGTGGGCCCTTGAGATGCGAAGTCACCTGAGCGCAGGAGTTGCCCTACAATGTTTAGGGATCCTCGCCATCAGCGTAGCGGGTCAGTTTGCCTTCCAATATCTCGTGGACATACAGATGGACGCCGAGGGGTTCCACATCTTCCGTGATCTGCGGCTACGGGTGGGCGACCGCTTAAAAGGCGCTCCCATGGGCTACTTCTCAGAGCAGCGTCTCTCGGCGATAACCACCACACTCACTACCACGGTGCACCAACTCGAAGAGTTCATGACCATCTGTCTCACGGGACTCTCGGGCGGCGTAGCCATGGCAGTGATCATGAGTCTGTTCTTCCTGTTTCAAGCGCCACCGGTTGCCTTCATTACCTTTGTCGGCATTGCCGTAGGCCTTATTGTTTTGGATTGGCTGAGAAGACGCTCGACCGCCGTCACACGGGAGGTCACTGCCGCACAGGAGGAAATGACTGACAAGGTGATCGAATACGTCTGCGGCATGGCTGTATTGCGGGCATTCGCGACACCCGATGACGCACTTGCCGCAGCAAAGGCATCCTTTGAGCGGAAACGCCAGGCAGATTACGATCAAGAGCAGGCGGCACAAGGTATCCTCAAGCTCTATGCGCTCGTGTTCAACCTTGCAAGCTGCGGAGTTCTTCTCGCCGCATGCGCACTATATCTGACAGGCGCTCTGTCTCTCTCATGGGCGCTCACGCTGCTGGTTGCCGCTTTTATGATCTACGGAGAGCTTATCAGCGCGAACAACAGTGCGTTTCTCACCAAGAAGATCGAAGGAGAGCTTAACCGCATTGACGAGGTATGTTCAGTGCCAAAGCAAGACCTTACGGATGAGACGCTCTCACCCGACGGATTTGCCCTGGCCATGGAAGATGTCTCATTCGGCTACGGAGACGGTCGTCGTGTCATAGACGGAGTAACGCTTTTTATTCCCGAAGGCTCAACCTGCGCACTTGTCGGCCCGAGCGGCTCGGGTAAAACGACGCTGGTGAATCTGCTTGCGCGCTTTTGGGATGTCGATAAGGGTCACGTTACCATCGGCGGCATTGATGTCCGCGAGGGAACGGCGGAAAGCCTGCTTGCAAACATATCGATGGTGTTCCAGAGCGTATACCTGTTCAATGACACCGTCGAGAATAACATTCGCTTTGGTCGCCCCGATGCACCGCGCGAAGAGGTCATCGCCGCAGCAAAACGCGCACGCTGCCATGATTTCATTATGGAACTTCCTGACGGCTACGACACGGTGCTTGAGGAAGGTGGGGCAAACCTTTCCGGTGGAGAGCGCCAGAGAGTATCCATTGCACGCGCCATCATGAAGGATGCGCCGATCGTCATCCTTGACGAGGCTACGAGCTCGGTCGACCCGGAAAACGAGCACCTGCTTATGCAGGCAGTAACGGAACTGACACGAGGAAAGACCCTTGTTACCATTGCACATCGCCTGAACACGGTGCGCGATGCTGACCAGATCCTTGTGATCGACGGCGGGCGCGCCGTTCAGCGTGGTACACATAATGAGCTAATGAAGGAGGCTGGTATCTACCGGCGCTTTATCGAGATGCGCCGGGAAGCTGCTGGATGGCGTATCATACGCTCTTAAACTTCATGGCTACAACTCTATTGTCACTTATAACTTTTCGTCACAGTGGCAATTGCCGCATCCGTCTCTCCAGCAACTGTCTGTAAGAGTGCACGGTCTGCTTTGGCACCTCCACGGCGAGACCATTCGCACAAGGTTTCAACCCAGTACATTACCATGGCTGACGCCTTAAGGTGCATTGAGAAAGCATCATCATGTGCCGTACGTAGTGAAATTTTGGAAGTTCTTCTCTACATACAAGCTTCTCAAGAATTTTCTCAAGCTTTTCAAGGTTTTTACCCTGCTTTTTTGCGCCAAATAGACAATCATAACCACCCGCATATGAACTGCCTCCCATTTCTTGGACATAAGAAATGGGAGGCTTTTTATGCGTATGGATTGTAGGGTAAAGCACGATGTAGAGGTGAGGAGAAAGGCAGCAGAGCTCTTTGCTTCCGGTATGGGATTTTGTGCGGTTGCAAGTACTCTTTCTGTTCCACTCTCAACTATGAAAGAATGGCACCATATATACCACGCGTTTGGAAGCGAGGTGCTACTAATCATGGATGGCAAGCAAGCTCTCTACACCTACGAGCAAAAAGTTGCTGCAGCAAGAGCTGTCATTGAGGACGGCATGACAAAGGCTGAGGCAATGGCCGAGTTTAAGATTATGTCGCTGGCACCACTTAAGCGATGGTGCAAGCTCTATCGTACAGGTGGCGCAGAGGCTCTTAAGCCAAAGCCAAAAGGAAGACCTAAAGGCTCTAAATCCAAGCCACAGAAACGCACCCGCGAACAGGAACTTGAGGAGCGCTGCCGCAGGCTCGAGACCGAAGTAGCCTACTTAAAAAAATTGCGCGCCCTGGTCGAGAAAGACGAGCTCTGACCGGGGTAAAGGTTAAGATTGTGAGTGCTTTGTGCAGTGAGGGGTACTCTTTGTCCTATTTGCTGGAGTGCTCAGGACTTGCAAGGTCTACCTACTACTACGCACTAGCTCACCCAGTAAAGCCAACACGCCCAGAGCTACACCGCGCGGTTGCAGAGATCTTCTCGCGTACTATAAACGGCTGTGGCCACAGACAGATAGCCATGTGTCTGCGCGCTGAGCTGGGTGTAAGAATCGCCGACAAGACTGTTCTTAAAATCATGCGTGAGATGGGTATTCGCTGTAAGATACGGCGTGAGACAGACTATCACCGCTATAGCTCCTATAAAGGTGTTGTTGGTAAGACCTTTGAAAACGTCATAGGACGTGACTTTTCTGCCGATGGACCGTGGAAGAAGATGGGTACCGACGTCACAGAGTTCAAGCAACCGTGGGGCAAGGCATACTTTGCTCCTGTCTATGACTTCGGAAGCAAAGAGATTGTTGCATGGAGCATAGCGAGAGGTCCAAACATGGTTCAGCAAAAAGCTCTTCTCGATCAACTTTTAGCGAAGATACCTAAAGGCGTAACTCCGATTCTGCACAGCGATATGGGTTGGCAATACCAGCACAGCGCATGGTGTAAGCGACTGAAAGATGCAGGAGTTATCCAGAGCATGTCCAGAAAGGGTAACTGCATAGACAACGGTGCTACCGAGCAGGTCTTTGGTCATCTGAAAGACGAGTTCTTCCGAGGAAAAACGTGGCCTAACTTTGAGTCTTTCAAAGCTGATTTGGACGCATATGTTATGTACTGGAACACACAAAGGCGTCAGGTTAAACTAAAAGGACTGACCCCGGAAGAGTTCCGGAATCAGTCCTTAGTGGCCTAGGTCTTTATTAAATTCGTCCAAGTTTTGGGACGCAGTTCATTACGGGTGGTTTTGTGTTTCGCGCGTTACACGCGCTCAACAGGCTAAAGCCTCGAACAAAAGAGCTTGGTTGCATGCAACCAAGCTCTTTTACATAACAAGTTATGAGGGGCCAATGCCTTAGCTTAGGACAACGCCACCAAGCCAGCCCCACCTTGGAGTACTCAAAGCACCAAGCTGAGAAATCCAAGAACTCAAGCTTTGGCTTCTTACAATACCAGAGAGGCAGTGCCTGACCATACCGCCGCCAATGTAGATGCCAACGTGGCCATAAATCAAAGCTGCAGCAGAGCCACCAAGGGTTGGAACAGCAATAATCATGCCAGGCTCAATAGCGCTCTGGTCAGTAGAGTAGCACCAGGAGTAGTACATATCACAGGCGTTGCCATAGAAGGTACCAACACCTGCATTTGAGAAGACATTGGAAACCCAAGCAGCACAGAAGCCAGCACCGGTAGATCCGGTATAGCCTGCAGCATTAACAACTGCAGCGGCAGAACCGGAACCAGCAGAAGAGGTTCCTCCGCCGCCGCCACCGCCATAGTAGCTACTACCACCACCGCTGTCGCTTGATGCAGCAGCACGTTGAGCAGCAACACGCTCTGCCTCCTGCTGAGCAGCAAGAAGTTCAGAATCACGCTGGGCAATAAGCTCTTTGACATTGTCATCAAGATTTGCAACAACGTTTGCAGCGTCCGCCTGACGAGCAGAAATATCATTAAGCTGAGACTCCTGAGAAGCACGGAGATTCTCAAGTTCAGCCTTCTTATTCTCAAGCTCGGTCTTCTCGGACTGAAGAGCGGCCTTATCAGACTCAAGAGCGGCCTTTAGGTTCTTAACTTCCTCAATCATCTTCTGATCGGACTCAGAAATCTTATCGAGATAGTAAATATTAGAAGTGAGCTCCTCAAAGCTTGCAGAAGAAAGAATCATCTCCAAAGCACCAGCTGGGCCAGCCTTGTAGTTGCTGGACATACGAGCGCCAAGTTCTTTTCTCTTCTCGGCAATCTGAGCTTCCTTTTCAGAAATCTCTTTCTGCTTAGCATCAATCTGATTCTGCTTATCTGCAATCTGATCAGAAATAGCGCCAATCTGAGAGTTAGTGTCATTGAGGCTTGCCTGCATGTTGGAGACCTCATTAGAAATCTCATCGAGCAGCTTCTGAGCAGCATCGTAATCGCTACGAGCAGCATCAATCTGAGCCTGGGTAACACCAAAAGCAGGGCGAGTATTAATCAGGGATGCAGTAACGGCAGCGGCAGCAATGCCCATGCCGGCAAAAATCTTAAGAGCATCACGACGATTGAAAAGAGCAGCGCTCTGCTCCTCAATGGTTGTGCTTTGCTGTTTCTTTAAACTCATAAGGGTCTCCTAGAACGTTTAGTAGTACGGTGTGACCTTTGAGAGACTATTCTACCCGAGATACACGATGATATTCAAAAAGATACGTAATTTACAAACTCCCCGAAACGAATTTTGGGGAGTTTTGGCTCTAAATTGTGAGGTCAGAGATAGGATTTAGCGGTTTTCAATATGTGCAACATTTTTTATTGATATGGTAATTCTACCGTCAGACTCGTGAGAAAATTCTAGGTAACCTGGACGATCCGTTAGGTTTGAGGGAAATGAAATCTCAATTCCCGTATCGGTGCGAATCTTATGATTCTTTGCAATTCTGTTAGCAACACCGCGTTTAACAGGAACTTCTTCAGGGAGCTCTCTGCTTGCCACCTGAGCCTCGTACTTTTCCTGAATCTCAGGACGCTCCTCAAAGATACGCTTACCAACCTTGATAGGATCAACTACCTCTTCTACCTCTGCTGCTTCTGCAACAGCAGCCTTGGCACGAGACACCTCAACGGCAGGCTCAAGACCATATTCTTCTGCCAAGTCTTGAACAATAACAGTTACCTCACCAATAACTTCATGACTTGACGCCTCCGATGAGCACTCAAGGAAGAGTTCTGGGATGATGAACTTTCCCTCTCCTGCTACAGAGCGATCATGATCGTGGAAATCAATGGCGCCTGTATCCAGGTCAATGACTGCATATGAATCAACCTTTTGCGTAGGAGAAGGCAGTGTTGCATCTTGGCGCAAAATCTCATTTGCAGAGCCGTTCACATCGTGGATAAAGGCCTGCTTGCGTGGGAGAAGCACTATGGCAAAGAGGCGTCTTCCCTCACCCTCAAATGCCTCAGCCTGAGCGTCCTCATCATCTGCAGCAGCACTAGCAAGCGCCTGGCCAGCATCGGTATCAATGTAGTCCGCCACAAGAAGATCGCACTGCTCAACGTCATCTGCACGACGAAGCTCTTCCCAGAACCACTGAGCAATCTGATCAGAAAACTCTACAAACTCAACGTCTCCGTGAGCATACTCCTGAAGACCTCCGGCAAAATTACTGGTAGGAGCAAACTCTCCGTGTCTAGACTCTGGATTTGCCGTAATCTTACGCAGTCTACGCTGTACGTATGACTTTGTCTGACGATCCTCTAAATCCAAGGTAGATTGAGAGAAGTATTTAGTTCCCGTCTCAAAATCAAAGACGTGAAGAATTGCCTTAGTAACTCTAAGCATGTAAAACCTCGTTTATTGCAGATGTTTTGCTGGCGAGAAACCCTAGTGCTTGACGCACATCAGAGGATCGCCAATCTTAACCAGTGGACGACCGCCAATCAGAGTTCCGGACTCACCAATCAGATCGATGCGTTCATACTGATCTGCATTAACAACGGTAACAACTACAACGTTCTCATATCCTGCTTCTTCAATGGCAGCAGCATCAAATGAAATCAGTGGAGTACCGGCCTTGACCTCATCGTTAGCGTGAACGTAACGGGTAAAGCCCTTGCCGTTCATCTCGATAGTGCCAACACCAATGTGAATCAAAATCTCAATACCAGTGTCTGTGGTAAGGCCAATTGAGTGATTGGTTACGTTAGTTGCGGTAACGCGAGCATTGCAAGGAGCATAGACGCAATCAAGGCCAACAGGCAAAATGCCATAGCCCTGGCCAAAGAGACCGCTTGAGATTACCTCATCGTGAACCTCTTGTACGCTTACCAGGACACCAGAAACCGGTGCATAGATAGTGTCTTCCCTGGTAGCAAATGTAGCCTTCTGAGGCTGCTCTGTTCCGTTAGAAGGAACAAACACATTTTTAACCTTTGACCAAAGACCCATGATGCCTCCTTGAGTATGTGCTCTGCACAGATACCATCTGACATAACGTTTCTATTTTACCTAAGCGAGAAGGACGAATGCTCCACAGAGGAACATCCGTCCTTCTTTCACGAATTTACAACACGGCGACGCAACTTACTGCATTCTCTTGGCACCTCTAAAGATGATCGAACGCGCAGCAAAAAAGGTAACCAGGAAGTATCCGCCATACAAAGCAGCTACTACTGCAACCACTCCACCAATGCTGCTAGCTACATCAAAGTTGCCAATCGACTTAATGACAGAAACCATAATGGACATCGCACAGGTGGCGTGCGCAGCCGCCATAAGCAACGGGAACAGGAAGTACACACCAATCTGAACAAAGAGTGCACGACTTGCAAGGCCCTTCTCGGCACCAAGCTCTGCAAGAACTTGATACGCACGAGCATTGTCAGATGCCTCGGAGAGCTGCTGAAGTGCCAGAATAGCAGCGCATGCAATGAAGAGTACCAGGCCAATGTACAGTGCCAAATACGTCACAATACCAGAGAATCCAGCAGTCGATTGAATGTACTCGGAAGCGGTGACCACAAGCATTAAAGAATAAGGATCGGAATCGCTACCAGTTACGGCGCCATCACCAAAGTACTGCTTAATTTGACCCTGGAACTGCGTTTCAGAAGCATCGCCTGGGGTTTGATAGTTGCCTAAGATATATGAGTTGGTCAAAACAACGCTTGAAGGGAAGCTTTGATCAGCAACAACCACAATTCCAAATGCTGGCATAAGTGCAGGTCCACCTTGTGTTTGGGCAATATCAAGCGTTCCACCAACAGCATGAAGTTTGTGACCCTCAATGGTGAGTTCAGGATTATTAGCAAGAGAATCCTGCCAGTATTTTGTGAGATTAGTATCAAGCGTCCAAACCATATAGCCGTCAGTACCAAAGTCAACAGGCTCAAGACCAGATGCAACACGCAGTTTGTTGTACTGAGAAGCTCGCATCAGAGTTACGTTTTTCTGCGCAGGATCTTCCTGGCCACTATAGCCGGTAAAGTAATCACTAAAGCGCTTGCCTGTTACAGCGTCAATAGAACTATACGTAAAACTAGGCGTTGTTGGATCACTTTGAGCAAAGTATGTATCTACCTGGAAGGCATTTTTGATAGTTTTATCCCACTCTGGATCTAGCTTCTGCACTACAGAGAGATAGTCATATGAATCCGCTGGACCAGGGGTATAACTGCGCTCTGAGCCTGGATTGATCGATACAGAAACATCGTACGTTTTAAGCTTGGAGAAACTGACGTTCAAAGAGTCAACAAGCGAGAAACCCGTACCAAGTCCACAGACTGCCACAAAGAGCATGGCGCAGACTAGAGAGATAGAAACCCAAGCAGTATTTACGCGGGCATTAAACTGACGCAGGATAAATGAGTGAAGACCCTTGTAGTAGAAGCCCTTCTGCATCTGCATAAATCTGAGCAAGAAACCAGAGATTGAGAAGAAAAAGAGTGCTGTGCCCACAGATACCAAAGCAGTAGCCATGGCAAACTCTTCATCTATCTGTTTTAAACCATTGTGCTGAAGCAGAGTATAGGAATAAGCAATGATTCCAAGAGAGGCCAGGAAGAGCAGCACTGAGACAGTAAGATTCCTTACCTTAACGGTCTGAGTTACTTTGTCTGCGTTAAGAAGGTCAATAAGCTTATAGCGGGACACCGTGGTGACGTTAAAAATAAGCGCAACCACAAACATAACTACAAAGTAAATAACCGTTTGAATCAACGCAGTTTGTGAGAAGACAAATTTGAATGAATCAAGAGTCGTGTTGAACATGTGGGCCGTTGCAAACATCATAAATTGAGAGATAAAAATACCTGCAACAAGTCCAACTACCAGAGCGAGAAAACCAACAAACAGTGTCTCAATACTCATAATCTTAGAGACGTTTCTCTTGGTCATGCCCAGTATCTGGTACATGCCAAACTCTTTTTTTCTACGACGAATCAGGAACTGATTAGCGTAGACAACAAGAAATCCCATAATAACGGCAAGAAAAACGCTTACTCCAGAGATGGTATTACTTAAGAGCTGAACAATGCGTCTCTGGTCTTCAGAAAGATTCAACACCATGGATTGCTGAGTAATTGAATTGAAGGAATAAAACAGTGCAACGCCTACTGCCAATGTCAGAAAGTAAATGCTGAAATCGCGCAGTGATTTCTTGACGTTACCAAGCGCGATTTTACTGTACATCAGCACCCTCTCCTCCCAGGAATGAAACAACGTCCATGATCTGGTCAAAGAACTGCTTACGGAGCTTCTCGCCACGGACTATCTCATTAAAGATGCGGCCATCCTTAATGAAAATAACGCGATGAGCGTAAGAAGCTGCATATGAATCGTGAGTGACCATGGCAATAGTTGCGCCATTACGATTGAGGTTCTCAAGGCTCTCCAGAAGTGTACGAGCGTTCTTTGAATCAAGCGCGCCGGTTGGCTCGTCTGCAAGGACAAGCGAAGGGTTAGTAACAATTGCTCGAGCAGCAGCAACGCGCTGACGCTGACCACCGGACATCTCGTAAGGGAACTTGTCCAGCACCTCAGTAATCTGAAGCAGCTTGGCAACGTTTTCTACGCGCTCCAAAACTTCCTGAGCGCGGACGTGACCAATGGTTAGTGAGAGCGCGATATTCTCGCGAGCAGTAAGGCTGTCAAGCAAGTTGGCGTCCTGGAAAATAAAGCCCAAGCGGTCACGTCTAAAGGCAGAAAGCTCTGCTCCACGCAGGCTGGAAAGCTCCTGGTCATCAATAAAGATGTGGCCTGCTGATGCCTGGTCAATGGTAGAGATGCAGTTCAAAAGAGTAGTTTTACCAGAACCAGAAGGACCCATGATGGCAATGAACTCACCGCGAGCTACAGATAGATTAATGCCGTCCAGTGCCTTAGTGATATTTCCGCGAGTTCCATAGTACTTCTCGAGGTTTTGGCAAACCAAAACAGTGTGAGGGGTAAGTGCTGAAGATTGTCCAGCCACAACAGTTGGCTGAGTTGGAGTTACTTGAGTAGCTGCCATGTTGCGTCCTTTCATTGGGAGCGAGTAAATCTTGAGATATATACTCCGTCACTACCGTTTACGTTGCCATCGATTGACCTTACAGAAACCTTACGCTTTTCTCACTTTGATGTGTCAAAATATCACTATCAAGCATACGGGAGGGGCATGCTATGAAGTTGGTAATTAAGAGATTTGGGCAGCTTACCGCTAAAGAGTTGTATCAAATTCTTTCTCTAAGAGCAGAAACGTTTATTGTTGATCAACAGATTATGTACAACGATCTTGATAACGTTGACCAAGTTTCTACCCACGTCTTCTATCAGGATACTGACTCGGTAGCTGCATATTTGCGCATTATTGATGCAGGGCAGTCATACAACTCCCCAGTTCTCGGACGCGTATGTGTAAGCAACAAAGGTGCCGGTATTGGCTCAAAGCTGCTGCACGATACCCTTGATTACCTAGCACAAGAAAGCGATGCCTCCAAGGTGCTAGTTGAGTCGCAATTCAAAGTTCAGCCTTTCTATGAGCGAGCTGGCTTTACGCAGGCATCTTCTAAGGTGCTTGATCACTTTGGCGTCCTCCATCATTTGCTCTCTTTTGACCTTGATGCATATCGTCAGACGAGAAACACGGTCAATGTTGATGACGTTCACGTTTCAATTAGACCACTTGAAGTAGCTGATTTACGTGCGCTGCAAAAGCTTAGTGTAGAGACCTTTGTAGATACCTTTATTGACTCTAATACGGCAGATGATTTGGCAAGCTGCATTGACTCGCTCTACAACACAGAAAAGCTTGCCCGCGAACTTGCTGCTAAACACTCATATTTCTATTTTGTTGAAGTAGAAGGTCAAGTAGCTGGTTACCTTAAGCTCAATACGCGTTATGAGCAAACTGAAGGTCAGCGCGATGACTCGCTTGAAATTGAGCGCCTGTATATTCTTCCGCGCTACAAGGGTCTACACCTTGGATCAAAGCTCATGAAATTTGCCCTTGACCTGGCAAAGGAGAAGGACAAAAAACGTGTATGGCTGGGTGTTTGGGAACACAATGAGTCTGCCAAGGCATTTTATGCAACTTGGGGATTCAAGCGCTTTAGTCAGCACACCTTCCAGGTAGGAAGCGATCCTCAAACGGATGAATTGTGGGAGCTCATGCTGTAAGCTATGCCTTTATTGCAGGTCAGTAAAAGACTGGTTAAACGTAATAGAAAAGGTTGAACCTTTACCAGTTGTACTGCTCACAGCCAGCTTAAGGCCCATCTTTTTGCAGAGCTCATAGCAAAGATAAAGCCCCATACCAGTAGATTTGGCGTACTTGCGTCCATTTTGGCCGGTGAATCCCTTATCAAAAATACGGGAAAGATCCTCTTCAGGAATACCAATGCCATTATCTTTAATGAAGAGAGTGGTTGAAGTAGTTCCCTCACGTGGCTCTGAGACAGAGGCAGAAATCCAAACGTTCTTCTCGCCAGGTGCAAGTTCTGGATTTGAATACTTTGCTGCGTTGATGAGAAGCTGTCGCAAAATAAATTCAAGCCACTTTGGATCAGTCTTAACTACATGGGCCAAATCATCAAAATGGGGAGAAACACCTGCATCAATGAAGACACGTGCGTTGTTTTTAAGGGCATCTTTGACAATAGACTGCAGATTAACGTCTCTGATAGAAAAATCTCGATCTACAGATGCACTGCGAGCATAAAAGAGCGCCTGTTCTACAAGCGATTCAATCTTGGTAAGCTGTGTTTGCACGTCATCCATAGGAAGCGATGGATTATTTTGAGCAACCAAATGAGCTGCGGCGATGGGAGTCTTAATCTCATGCACCCACATCTCAATGTACTCGCGATATTCCTTTGATCGCATATGCTCATCAGCAAGCTGGTCCATCATAGACTTTGACATGCTTGAGAGCGCATCTTTAAAAAGCCGTTCTTCCAGCGTTGAAGGCGTATCCAGCATGGTAGGAACCAGATAGCTTTCTTTATCAGTTGCCGCTAAGTTATCTGCAAGCTGCTGGTAAAACCAACGACGATGAAAATAATCGGCTAGAAGCGCAGCTGTTCCCACTACCCATAAAACCAAAATACAGTAGGCAATAGCAAACGCGTTAAGCCCAACGCCCTTAAGCATAAAGCCAATTAACGTGCTGCTCAATATAAGCGCAAGAAAGAAGATAGTTCGATTTTTGAGATACTTAAAAATCGTCATTGTATCCTACTCAATAACGTAACCAAGTCCACGGCGTGTCATGACAAAATCCTCAACACCAATGCTTGCAAGAGTATTTCTGAGGTGGCTAATGTTTACCGTCAACGTATTGTCATCAACAAACTCATCCGACTGCCACAGCTCTTCTTGAATACGTTGACGAGAAACAACTGTTCCCGCATTTTGCATCAAAAGTGAAAGTATCCTGAGCTCGTTTTTGGTCAACTCGACGCTCTTCTGATTTGCAGAAACCTTGCAGGAAGAAGAATCAAGTGTCACGCCTGCATGTGAAATCTTTGTTCCTGTTGTGACATCGCTATTTGCACGCCTCAAAACCGAGGTGATGTGCATGAGCAAAATCTGAGTGTTATAGGGCTTGGCGATAAAATCGTCCGCTCCTAACGAAAGCACCATAAGCTCATCAAGGTCAGTATTTCTGCTGGTAACTACAATGATGGGAACGTTTGAGAGCTGTCGTACTTCTCGACAAATCTGTTGTCCGTCAATGCCAGGAAGGTTGAGGTCAAGCAAAACCAGGTCTGGATGCGCGGCAACAATTTGTTGAGGTGCAGACTCAAAAGACGAGAGAGCCTGGGCCTCAAAGCCGTTTCTTTGCAGCATGAGCACCAGCTCTTGCTGAATCTGATGATCATCCTCTACTACCAGAATTTTTGTCATATGTGCTCACCTCCCGCTACGTTACGCAAGTCCTACAAAACGATGGGCGTTTTTCCACAGTATGGCATACGTCCTCACTTCTGAAATATCAAGTTGCTGCCAACGAAGCTCCGCCAAACGCTCAACCGTATACACAACCATCGCTGGCGTGCACTCCCCTCCACGCAAAGGTTCTGGAGCCATGTAGGGAAAGTCAGTCTCTGAGAGCAGTTGCGACTCTGGACAGGAAATCATTGCAGCTCGGATATCATCAGAGCGCTTAAACGTTGCCGCGCCACCAAAGGCAACAAAACAACCAAGATCTGCAAAAGGTTTCATGACCTCAGGACCATCGGTGTAGCAATGCAGGTCACAGCCTGCCTTAGGCACACCCATACGATTCAGTATTTCAAGCGCCAAATCATGAGCGTGCGTGTCATCAGCACCATCACGCAAGTGTAGCTCAATGCGTTGATTGTGCTCGTGAGCAATTAAGAGCTGACGCTCAAATGCTTGACGCTGGACCTCTTCTGGAACCTCACAGTACGGCCCAAAATCAAGACCAATCTCTCCCACACCAACGCAAAGAGGGTGCTCAAGTAACTCAAACAAGCGCTTTTCAGCCTCTTGGTTATAGTCTGGTGCACTATAGGGATGCGCACCAACCACAAAATACGTGTGCTCAAACAAATACTCTGCAGGTAAATCGCAGGGTACGCAGAGATCTGCCTCAGCCAGCTTTGTATAAGCAGCGTGAGCCTGGTTCAAAGTATCCTCAAACCATGCAATAAAAGCGCTGGTATCTGCCCACTTACGAGGGAACTCCGTAGCAATGTCTACGGGAACAATAAGCATGCGAACGCCCGCTGCGGCCGCACGTGCAAGAGAGTCTGCTGCACTGTGCTCATGAAGACTACCCAGGTGACCATGGGTATCAGCAACAGGCACCAAGATACGCGGAGCTGGGTGTGGTGTACCGTAAATATCATGGAATAGCTGACCGTCAGAAAACGAAAGCGCTTCCACTTCTTCTGCTGGTAGATGATGCTTTTTCTTACTCACTCAAAGGCTCCAAAGCAGCCTCAAGACAAATAAAATCTTGGCTAGTTAAAACTTCTGCACGTACCGTAGGTGCAATTCCTGTGGCGAGAAACGCCTGGTCTAGCTTGTCTTTATCAAAGCCAGAGGCGCTCATTGAATTACGAATGGTCTTTCTGCGTTGAGCAAAGGCAGCGTCAATAACCCTCATGGTATGCAAGAGCTCTTCTTCAGAAAGAAGCTTGGAGGTCACCGGGTTTCTCGCGATGGTGCGATCAAGGCGAACCACGGCAGAGTTGACACGTGGTGGAGGCATAAAGTTGCCAGGACCCACCTCAAACCTGCCAGTAACCTGCGCAAACAAAGACAGCTTTGCAGTGTAAGCGCCATATGCCTTGGTGGAAGGCTTGGCGGCAATTCTATCGGCAACCTCAGCTTGCACCATGACTACCGCACGCTCAAGCGAAGGAAGCTCCTGGAAGAACTTGAGAATCAGCGTAGCTGCCACCTGATACGGCAGATTGGATACAAACTTTGTTGGCATCGGAGCGTTCGTCGCTGCGTCATGAGCAACGGTCGGAAGCGTGCTGTAAGCCTCGGCAAGCTTCTGCGGCGTAATTGCCAGAGCGTCTCCCATAACCAGCGCAAACGAGTCTGGATGAGGCTCTTTGCAGGTTACCGCCAAGACTTGCTCAAGCTCAGAGTCTGCTTCAAGCGAGCACACTGCACGGGCGTTGTCGAGCAAGGCCACCGTAAGGGTACCCAAACCGGGTCCAACCTCAACAATCACATCGGTAGGCTGAACCTCTGCAAGCTGGACGATTTTCTCGATAACGTGATCTTGCACCAAGAAGTTTTGACCCAGCCTGTATTTGGTGGCAAGGCCAAAACGTTCCAGCGTTTCTTTAGTGGCGCGCTGATTAGCAAGCCACGATATCTGATGCGATGCGTGCTCCGACACGATTACTTACTTGCAAGACGTGGGAATAGAGCGTCTCCCTTAGAGACAGCCAAGCCAGCCTGAAGCTTGCCCCAGACGCACTCGCTACGGGTATCGGTAGAGGTAATCTCTGCCTCATCAAGGCTCATACGACGAAGAACCTCTGCGGATGTGGTAGGCATGAATGGCATAAAGAGATGTGCACAAATGCGGATAGACTCAAGCAGCGTATAGATAATCTCCCCAAGCTCTGATGCACGCTCTGGGTCTTTTGCCACCGTCCAAGGAGCAGCGTCCTCAATGTAGTGGTTAGCTGCGTGGACAAGCTCCATGATGATGTTCTTAGCGCCTACGTAGTCCATCTTCTCCATGCAAGCAGCGTAGCGGTCATAGATACCCTCAGCCAGCTTGCGCAGCGGATGATCTGCAGCAACAGTAGAACCA
>JABZHH010000021.1:0-21179 GCA_015258925.1 Atopobium sp.
CCTCGGGGTCCAGGCACACCTTGAGCGATCCGTATGCGTCACTTGAGAAGTTACCTTCAAGGAAGGTTTCACTCGCGCCGCCAAACGTGCGCGTCATCTTGGGAAGTTGGTCAACAAGCTCCACAGACACCACGTCGGCCATGTCAATCTCATAGGTTGTGAGCAAGTGGTGTGCCCGAATCGTCTGCTCGCTCAACTCAAGCGTCACAGGAGTTCCAAATTCCTCCGCCATGAACGCTCCCGTCACGGGCAGGCAGAGCAGCGAGCAAGCGAGGGCCACTACAATCGCCTTTCCCGCCGGCCGTGCCAGGTTGATCGACGTGTTGATGCCCACGCGCTCGTTCACTATGAGCTCAGCATCGTCGGGGTTATAGTAGAAGATGCCAAAGATCCAGTGATCGTCCTCGTCCACGTAGAAGCCCTCGCCGCTGGCCTTTGTAAGACGCTCCTGTAGGCTACGCACGCGCATCTCGGTTGCAAACGCCACGATTCCAAGGACCGTGCAGGGAAGCATCATACCGATAAAGTACAGATTGGTTGAACCCTGGAAGAGGAGCTGCGCCCAGCTCATGAATGCAAAAGACGCAGCCGCGACGAGGAACATCCTCGCCCAGGCGCGCCGGCGTATGCGCGTGAGCGTCTGCGTGAGAGCGGTGTTGTCGTCCACCACCTCGCTGCGATTGCGGTAACACCAACGGAAGATTGCCCACATCATGAGCACACATGCGGCAAACAGCAGGTAGATTACTACGTTGTCACGGTCGAGCAGGACGGGGACCAGGCTCGCCGCGCAGATGAGGGCAAACCATATGCTCGAGACGCGCGGGTACGACTGCGCGGCCGCCCCAATATCGGCCACCGTCACGCGCTGGGCCGCGGCGCCTCTGGGCCGCCAGCCGCGCTCGTCCTTCAGGGCCGCGAGCCTGCGGTTGGTGAGCGCGTAGATCACCTCGGGCACGATACAGACCACAAGTATCCAGACGCTCCAGCAGAACATGCTCGACCCGGCCCACGCTCGTACCGTTCCTGTCGCCGCACCGCCAAGTGCCGCAGCCACGAGCACGATAGCGCACGCGAGCTGCAGGTGACGGTAGCTGGTAAGAAACGCCTTTACCTGCACGTCTTCCCGCGCATCGCGCGGGAAGGTGACGCCGACGACAATGTTCTTCTTGAAGCGCGCGCTGTTCCTGAGCGTCCACCATATGAGAAGTGGAATCCAGCTGCAGGAGAGCCATAGGATAGTCGCAGTGCTCATCATAAACTTCCTTACTTCTAGCGATACGCAATCTCATCCAGCAGGTGCTCGCAGAGCGCGAGAACCTCTTTGCCTGACATCCCACCGGCCACCAGCTCAGCCAGGCGCATCCGCAGCGCGTCCATGATGCCGGAATCGGGGTCCGAGCTGCCATCGGGCTCGCACACGAAGGTGCCACCCCTCCGGTCGCCGAGCACGTGTCCCTCCTGCTTGAGAAGCTGATAGGCCTTGCTCACCGTCATGGCGTTGACGCCGCACTCCGATGCGAGCGCCCGCACGGTCGGCAGGCGCTCGCCAGGCGCAAGCTCGCCTTCGGCGATGCCACGCACGATCTGATCGCGGATCTGCTGGTAGATGGGTGTTGCGGTTGAGAAGTCCAGCTGCAGGAGCATGGTGTGAGCCTCCAACGATGTCTGTATCGTATGTATTACTCACAATAATACATAATAGACAAAGCTACAAGCGCAGAGGAAAGCACAGTCCAAGCCGCTTCCATCATCGCATCATTTTCCATTGTATGATCTGTACCTACAGCAGATCTGCCTTGGCAGAATCGGGGTCCAGCCATGTCCTCCCATTAAGAGCTCGTCTTCGACACGAGCGCTCAACTCCTCGGCGCAGCAATTGACCGGATAGCGAGAAGCAAGAGATCGCCGAGAAGGGCGGACTCCTGGGTGGCGGACATCCGCGCCCGCATCCGCGTTGCGCGCTCCGTCACGAAACTCTAAACATACAAAATGAATAACGTTACCTCAAGCTACTCATAGATCTCGCTTTAGGCAAAGTCTGATTACGCACAAATGCAAGTAAGCGTATAAGTACAACAATGCAAAGCCCTGCTGCAAGTACCGTTTCAACAGAAGCTATTCCATCGAGCCATTGAAGAGGCTGGCCGAGTTCGGCCAGATATGCCGACGTCTGCGTGCGCGCAACGACACAAATTACAAAAGGAAAGGTAAACGCGGCGTGGCTGGGAAAGAACGGTTTTGTAAGACACCTGATACACCACACAAAAGAAACCACATAAATAAGTGAAGCAATTGCCAGCATAATCAAAAGAAACGGTACAGACTTTGACGAAATAGATTGAATATATCCCGCAATACAAAGACTTGTTGGAGCTGCATAAATACAAGCGAGCGACTCAGCAGAATCTGGCACAGGTCCATATTTAACATACCGAATACTCACTACTATAAAAAGCACCACAAGACAGATAAATCCAAACCAAAATGCAACCGTGCCAACACTTGTTTCAAAGTGAAACGCTGGCGCTGTAACGCTGGCAACAACGATACCCACATACACAATGAACCAGCTGGCGTGGACATTATCCCAATCAAATTTTGCAATATATCGAGAAGTAAAGAGAGCTATGCACAGAATGTGTAACGCAATTCCTGTAAACCAAAATAATTGTGCCGCATCACCAATATCAGCCTTCAAATACACCGAAATCAGCATAACTGCCATCGGATATGTTGCAGCAACTGAAAGTCCAATTGGATCTGAAAGCTCTCGCAATACAACTTTTGTCGACACCATAAATTTGAGGGTATAGAGAGCTAAAAGAGCAATAGAGAGTATGCCACAGGCAAGATAAAGACCCTCGAAAGAAGTCTTAAAAAGATTTCCAAGTGCTGCAAAACCTAAAGCAACACCACAAATAGCAACAGGAACTTTTTGGACATAGTTCATAAGAATTCTTCTATCTGTTTAGAAATCTTTTTTATTGCTTTTAATAATAGATATTTTTTCATGGAAGCGAACTCAGTAGCAGATATATATCTATGCGTTGTAGTAATTAGCAAACAAAAAACCCGCCTGGCTTCTGCTTCCGAGCATGTACACTGGCGGGTCTTCCTTATGCGATGTGCCTGCAATCTGCCCTGCCCCGAGCTCGAAGGCTAAGGGCGACCGCATGGGCCGACCTCCCGTCAAGACGATCGGCGTGGTGGCAGAGCGACCCTCTCAATCCGAAACCAAACGCAACGCCACAGCGAACGCCGAGGCCTCCACACGCCCCGACTATCGAATCGAACCCGATGCGCCACTCGAGTCTCCGGATGTCGCATCGAAAGGATGGCTGCCCTTTTGCCGCCATGAAATCCGGAAATTTAGATTCACGGCGAAATTGGAGATCATGCGTCAAAGGCATACCCTACGTCGTCGTTCTTCACCCTCATAGAGCGAAGACGGTCTCCCCGTCTATGGGCCCGCCTTCGGGCATAACACGACTCAAATCGCAGTGATCGGCCTCCTCTCGACTGCGTTATCGTTGACATCAAAGTTAGATAAGGTTAATATTAGACCGACATTCGTTCTGATATTAAAAACCCATCGGTATGGGACAAGGAATCGGAGCATTGCTTGAGAAAGAACAGCAAAAAACCTGCAGAGCGACGCAAGGAGCTCGTGGATGCGGCAGCGAGGCTCTTCGCGGAGAAGGGCTACGAGAGTACATCGGTGCGCGACATCCTGGATGCCGTGAACGGCGCTCCTGGCATGTTCTACTACTACTTCAAGTCGAAGCAGGACGTCTACGTGGCCGTCATGGAGGACTTCATCTCGGAGCGCATGGACCGCAAGTGCGCAGTCATGGAGGACGAGGGCCGGCCGTTCGACGAAAGAATCGCCGCTCTGCGCAGTCTCGTAACGGATGACGTCAACGAATATGTCCACTCCTTCGACCCCGAGCCGGGTGAGTCAGTTCCCGACGCCTCTTACAAACTCTGGGACATGGTCCAGATGATCGATCGTATGGCAGGCCCCTACACCAAGCTCATGCTGGAAGGGATACAGACAGGCAAGCTCAAGAACCGTCTCGGCGTAAACGAGAGCAATGCGCAGGCCTGCGCGCTGTTCATGCTGTACGGGCTCTGGGGCGTCATGTACGACGGGCGTTTTGCACCAGAGTGTGAGCAGCGTTCTCCTCAGGAGGCATTCGAGATAGCGCAGAAGCTGTTTTATTGATGTAGGCAGGTTGCAAAATCGCCGCTCTGAGCGGCGTGCAGGAATGGACTGATGACGGGAGCATCCAGATGGATGCTCCCGTCAGTGCATTTAAGAGAAAAACGGAACGAATTCGTTCCGATAGCAGTGAAAGGAGCACGGGTCCATGGAGGACGAGACAGACCTGGAAGACCCAGGTAAAAACTTGAAAAAGAAGCAGGGCATGGCCAGGCTGCTGGCCCTCTCTGAGCGAGGGAAGGGGTTTCTCGTGTGCGGCATTGCGCTCGGCTGTATCGGGTCGGTGCTGCAGCTCGTGCCCTATCTAGCCTCATGGCGGGTCATAACCTCTCTAATGTCAGGTGTAGCATCTGGCTCGGCCCCCGAGGCGGGCTCCATGCTATGGTGGGGAGCCGTTGGCCTCGCGGGGCTTCTGTCTGGAACTGCAGCCTCCTGGATCGCTGGAATCGCCGCGCATGCGCACGCCTACCGCACGGTCTGCGACATACGCATCGCGGTCGCAGAGCATGTGGGACGCCTCCCGATGGGCTACCTCGACTCCTCGTCCATAGGGCAGGTCGAGCAGGTAATGGATGCGGATGTCGAGCAGGTCGAGGCATTCCTCGCCCACCAGGTGCCCGACCTCGCGAGCGCTCTCGCCACGCTCATCGTCCTCTTCGTCCTGATGTTCGCCGCGAATGTCTGGCTTGCCTTGGCCTGCCTTGCGCCAATTGTCATTGGAATCGCCTGTCAGCTGCAGGCGATGGCCAAGGTCATGAAGACGGGCGCGATCAAGAAGAACTTCGATGTCCTTGAACGAATCAACTCGTCGGCGATCCAGTACGTCGAGGGGATGCCCGCCATCAAAGCGTTCGGCCAGACCATGGCGTCCTTTCGCGGCTTCAAGGACGACACCGAGGCCTACCGGGACTTCACTGTAGGCATGACCGACCAGATCCGCCCGGGCTACGTGCGTTTCCGCGTCTTCACGCTTTCGGTCGCGACTTTCGCAGCCCCAGTTGCGATAGCACTGTTCCTCGGCAACCCCTCGGACGTCGCGCTCGCAGCCGTCTGCGTCTTCGCCCTCGTGGTCGGTCCCGCCGCCTCCTCGCCAGTACTCAAATTGCGCATGTTCGCCGAGAGCGTGAACACGGTCAACGAGGCGGTTGGGCGTGTGTGCGCAGTGCTTGATCTGGAGCCGCAAGGACAGGTTTCGCAGGATGTCCGGGCGACTCCCCAAGATGCGGGCATTGCATTCGACCGTGTGACCTTCTCCTATCCAGGTGCCGAGAATCCCGCGGTAGATGGGGTGTCGTTCGCTGTAGAGCCCGGCAGCACTTGTGCCATCGTGGGTCCCTCTGGCGCCGGTAAGTCCACAATCGCCGAGCTAGTCGGCCGCTTCTGGGATGTGGATGAGGGAATGGTCCGCATAGGGGGAGTCGATGTGCGCGAGCTGGGGACCGATGCGCTCATGGACATCGTTGCCTTCGTTTTCCAGGACAGCTTCCTATTTGCAGGAACCATCCGGGATAACATCGCCATGGGACTGCCCAGCGCGACCGAGGATCAAATAGCCGCAGCGGCTTCGGCGGCCCAGTGCGACGAATTCCTCGCGCGACTCCCGAAGGGAATCGACACCGTCGTCGGCGCAGGTGGTGTCCACCTGTCGGGAGGTGAGCGGCAGCGCGTGGCTATAGCGCGGGCAATCCTCAAAAGCGCCCCCATCCTCATCCTCGACGAGGCCAGTTCCTTCGCTGACGCACAGACGCAGTTCTCGATCCACCGCGCTCTGGCGGAGCTGACGAGGGGCAAAACGGTTCTGACAATCGCCCACAGACTTGAGACCGTACAGTCGGCGAACCAGATTATCGTGATGGATAAGGGCCGGATTGTGCAACGGGGCAGACATGACGAGCTCATAGGGGTCGATGGGCCTTATGCAGATATGTGGGTCTCCGGCGACAGAGCCGCCGACTGGAAGCTTGGCACAGAGAAAGCTGAGGTGTCGCTATGAGAGGCATTATCGAAGCAATAACCTGTGGAGAACCGAGGCGCATAGCCAGACCCGCATTCTGGAACACCATTGCCCAGCTCGTATGGTTTCTACCCTTCATCTGTCTGGCGCTGATTGTCGACTGCATGTTTGGCTTCTATGCCACAGGCGGACTGAGCAACGCCGAACTCTGGCTCGCGTGGGCTGGCATGGCCGCCTGCTTCGTCCTTGCCCTCGCGGTCGAAAACATCGCATGCAAAGTGACTTTCCGTGACGGCTACGCTGTCGGCGCTGCGGGCCGCACAAGCCTGGCCGAGCATATCCGCAAGCTGCCCCTAGGAAAACTCGAGGGAAAGGGTGCTGGCGGCATCGCTACGACGATGATGAACGACTTCTCGCTCGTTGAGACGGGCATGACGCACCTGCTCGCCCAGGCCATCAGCGCCGGTATCGTGGCGCTCGTCACGACGGGGGCGCTCTGCCTGCTCGACTGGCGCATGGGCCTCGCCCTCTTCGTTGGACTGCCCCTGTCTCTCGCCATCACCGCCGTTGCACAGGGCTTGCAGAACCGCGCGGAGAGGCGCCTTGCCGCAACGAGAGTGGAGCAGACAACCCGAATCCAGGAGTATCTGAGGGGCATGCGCGCCATCAAGGCCCATCACCTGCAGGGCGCGAGCTTCACGACCCTCGCCAAGGCATGTGAGGACTACCGAGATGCCTGCATGGCAAACGAGAGCGCGACTGGCTCGCTCGGCGCGGTGTCGGAGGCAATTCTACGCAGCGGTCTGGCATGCATGACCCTCGCCGGCGTCTACCTGCTGGCCGGCGGCTCCCTCGATCCCACGGGGTTCTCCCTCTTCCTCCTCGTCGGCACGCGAGCTTTCGAGCCTCTTGCCGTGGCCCTCACGAGCTGGCCCGAATTGCAGCGCTGTGCGGCGGCGGGCCGCCGGATTATGTCTCTCTTGGGCGAGCCGGAGATGCCCGGCGAGTCCGATGCCCCCGAGGAGTGCAGCATCTCCTTTGACCACGTGTCGTTCGGCTACGACGATAACGAGGTGCTTCACAACGTGAGCCTGGACATAAGGGCTGGGGAGCTGACAGCACTTGTCGGACCCTCTGGCTCAGGCAAAAGCACGATTCTGAGGCTTGCCGCACGTTTTTGGGACCCGCAAGCAGGGCACGTTCTGCTCGGTGGGCTCGACGAGCGCTCCATAAACCCGGAGCACCTGCTCAGTCGGGTGTCGATTGTCTTTCAGGATGTCTACCTGTTTCAGGACACGATTGAGACCAACATCCGCTACGGGCGCGCGAATGCAACGCACGAGGAGGTCGTTCAGGCGGCCAAGGCGGCACGCTGCCACGACTTCATAATGGAACTGCCCAACGGCTACGATACCGTTATCGGTGAGGGCGGCTCGACTCTTTCGGGTGGTGAACGCCAGCGTATCTCCATCGCCCGCGCCCTCCTCAAAGACGCGCCTATCGTCCTTCTGGACGAGGCGACAAGCGCACTCGATTCGGAGAACGAGGCCGAGGTGCAGACGGCTATGGGCACGCTCGCACAGGGCAGGACTGTTGTCGCCATCGCGCACCGGCTGCGCACGGTGACGCGCGCCGACGCCATATATGTGATCGACAGCGGTCGCGTCGCGGAGAGCGGCACCCACGAGTCGCTGCTTGCCAAGGGAGGGACCTACGCGAAACTGTGGGGACTCCAGACAGATCTTGACGCCTGGCGCGCAAAGCACCCGCACGGCAACGGCGACACGCCCGCACGATGACATCCTCCGAAGACAACGGCGTTCATCAACCACAAGAGAAAGGAAACATCATGGAACCACAAAAGAAGAGTACATCCTCGAGGGCTGCTATTTCCGCAGGCGTGTTCATTGCGCTCTACCTGGCCGTCTACGTCATCATCGGGATCGTGTGCATGCCGGTGCCGATTCTGTTTCTGCTCATGCCCGCCCTCGTCGCCCTACTTGCGGCACCCATCTTCCACATAATGCTCGCCAGGTCACCCTCGGGCGTGCCCATCTTCATCGCCGCTGTCCTTCCGAGCCTCGTCCTCATCGCCTCGGGACACATCCCCATCGCACCTGCTGTCTCGGTCCCTGCGGGCATCGTTGCGGTGCTCATCGCACGTGCTGGAAAATATCGCAGCTTCGCATGGAACGCCGCAAGCCACGCCGTCTTCTCCTGGAACCTGCTCGGAGGCTTCGTGCCCATCTGGTTCATGCGCGACTACTTCTTCCAAGACATCCTTGAGCGGGGTATGAGCTCAAGCTTCTGCGAGACGCTCTATGCGCTCACGCCCGACTGGGTGCTTCCGGCCATGATGGTCGCCATCGTCATCTGTTCGATGTTGGGCTCGCTGATCGCGCACAAGCTGCTCGCAGCCAAGCTCGGACGGGCAGGAATCCTGTGAACCCCCTCGAAAAGCTATATACGGAGCAGGGTCACAACGGAGGCATTGTCTTCGACCCTCGAACAAAGGCGACCCTGCTCGTCCTGCTCGACATAGCCGTCTTCCTCGGCCGCTCACTGCCCTACGAGGCCGCTATCTTTTTGGTTTGCGTCCTGATTGTGGCAGTCGGCGGCATGGCCAGCACCGCCCTGCGCTACTGCGTGGTCTTTTCCCTGCTCGTTGCCGTCCAACAGCTGATCGGTCCCATGGTGGGCCAAAGCGCCGTGCTTTCCCTCGTGCAATTCCTGGCAGTGGCGGTCCGCAAGGTCCTGCCATGCCTGCTTGTGGCTTACTGGGCCGTGGGGACAACCGGCGTTAGCGAGTTCGCGGCCGCCCTGTGGGGAAGCGGGGTGCCGAAGAGCGCCATAATCACAACATCGGTGGCCTTCAGGTGCTTCCCGACTATTAGCGAGGAGTGGCGCGCCATAAGGTCCGCCATGAAGATGAGGGGTATCGGAACGGGCCTCTCATCCTGGCTGTTCCATCCCATCCAGACGATAGCCCACATCTATGTGCCGCTTTTCGCCTCCGTGATCTCTATAAGTGACGAACTCGCGGCTGCAGCTCTCTGCCGCGGCATGGACGATCCAGCTCCTCACACCTGCCTGGCGCAGATTGGGTTGCGCACCCAGGACTGGTTAGCTCTGGCGCTTGTAGCTGCGGGAACGGCCGCGGCAGCGGCGTTCGCCATTGCCGGGAAGGGGCTCTGAGACGATGGGCCAGCCGATGATATCGCTCACCAACGTCAGCTTCTCCTATCGTGGAGCAGAATCCCCGAGCCTATCGTCGCTGTCGCTTGACGTGAAGGCGGGAGAATGCGTGCTCCTGTGCGGGAAGAGCGGTTGCGGAAAGTCAACCGTCCTCCGCCTGCTGAACGGCATGATACCCGAGTTCTTTGACGGTGACCTTACTGGTCGCGTGAGGGTTGGCGGCATGGATCCCACCACCTGCCCTCAGTACAAGGTGGCCCGCCAGGTAGGGACTGTGTTCCAAAATCCCCGCACGCAATTCTACACCCTCGACACCACAAGCGAGGTGGCCTTCGGCTGCGAGAACCGTGGAATGCCGCGTGTCGAGATCTCACGTAGGGTGAACGAAGCCGCAGCCGATTTGGGCATCGCGGCACTCATGAATCGCAACATCTTCCACCTCTCGGGGGGTGAGAAGCAGCGCGTTGCCATCGCGAGCGTCTATACTACCGGCCCGGAGGTGCTCCTACTGGACGAACCATCGGCGAACCTCGACTTCCCCGCAATCAGGGAGCTGCGACGTACCTTGGACATACTAAGGTCGAAAGGCAAGACGATCCTCATCGCCGAGCATCGCACGTGGTACCTCGAGGGCATAGTCGACCGCGCGGTCTACCTGGACGGCGGGAAGGCTTCCGATGTTTTCGCCATGGGCGAGCTCGCCTCGCTGACCCGCAGCCAGCGCCTTGAGACGGGCATACGACCCGTGAAGCTGGAGGGATTCGACCTCCCGAGGACAGTCGCCCCAGTGAAAGACACGCCCATGCACGAGATGCGTCTCGCCGACCTCGTCTTCTCATACTCACGACATGCCGCCCCCTCCCTCTCCGTCCCCGACGCGCAGTTCGGGTCGGGTCGCGTCGAGGCGATTGTGGGAGACAACGGTGCGGGCAAGTCGACCCTCGCCTCGGTGGTGTGCGGGCTCGCCAGGGAACAGCGAGGCAGCATCGAAATCGACGGCGCCGTGCTCTCCGCGAGAAAGAGGCTGCCCCTTAGCTACGAAGTGATGCAGGAGGCCAACCACCAGCTCTTCTGTGATAGCGTCGAGGAGGAGGTCGTCCTGGGGGCGAGCAACCCTGGTACCCGAGGCCTGGAGTCGGTGCTAGGTCAGTTGGACCTCCTCGACGTCAGGGGGCGCCACCCCCTGACGCTGTCGGGAGGGCAGAAGCAGAGGTGCGCCATAGCGGCTGCCATGTTCTGCGGCAAGAAGGTGCTGGTCTTTGACGAACCGACGAGCGGGCTCGACTACGCCCATATGGCGCAGACGGCCACGCTGCTGCGGGAGCTTGCCGCGTCCGGGGCCTTCGTCCTCGTCGTGACGCACGACTTCGAGCTGGCGCTGGCCGCCTGCGACAGGGTTACCGAGATGAAGGGCGGAAAGGTCACCGCCCAATACGGTCTCGACAAGGGTGGCGTGGCGCGGCTGCGCGAGTTCTTCGGAATAGGGTGACCCTTCGCATTTGAGAAGAAAGGATTTTAATTTGCAAAGCAAAAGATTATTCTCCACCCGCATAGCGGGTGGTTTTATGTTTCGCGCGTAACACGCGCTCAACAGGCTAAAGCCTCGAAAATAATAAGACCAAGCAAGAAATGGAATTCCTGCTTGGTCTCTGTGATACGCACGTTTTAAACACGTTTATTTCTGAGGATACAGAACCTCAAGGATCTTCTCGGCAGAATCAAATGCACGTGGCGAGTAATCAATGTACTCTGAGTATGGAATCTCTACGATGCTCTTGTTAGCAATAGCAGGGACGTTCTGCAGGGAGCTCTCGCCCAGAAGAGTGTCTTTAGCTGCAGCGTCAGTTGCCTTGTTGCGCTCTGCGGTGACGTAAATAATGACATCAGGATTGAACTTAATCAGATTCTCATACGTCAGGCCGTTTGCAGACTGGGTTGTAGCAGGAGTAGCTCCAAGCTGATCGATGATAGTAAACTCAAGGCTCTTCTCGCTACCACCAAAGAGACCAAACGTGCCGTCCTTGAGGTTGGTCATAACCAGCACGGTCTTCTTTGCGTCTTTCTCGTGTGCTTTAACGCGCTCGTTAATGGCATCAAGGCGCTTCTGAAGGTCAGCGGTATAGGTATCGGCATTACTCTGAACGTCAAAAATAGATCCAAGGTTCTTAATGTCAGAGATAATTCCAGCTAGCGTTGGATCGCCCTGCTCAGAAGATGCCAGCTGGGTATAGACAGAAATGCCAAGGTCAGCGTAGTCCTTTGGAGAAGTCTGATCCTTTGAAGTGAAGAGACGGGAACGTCCCACAATAAGGTTTGGATTAGCGGCAACAACAACCTCGCGCGAGAGGCTCTTCTTATCGCCCAGCTGCTTGATTTTTGCATACTCGTCGGCAATTTCTGAAGGCATTGGTGCATCAGGCTTGATGGTGCCAATAATCTTGGAGCCAAGACCTAAACGCAGCAAAATCTCGGCTGCAGAATCTGTCAAGGTAACAACACTCTCAGGAGCCTTATCAAACTTTGCCTCAAACTCATTGCCGTCACCGTCATAGAGCTTGAACGATACTGGATAGCTCGTATTGGCCGATTTCTTTTCTTCTGTAGCTGGGGTAGATGGGCTAGACGTTGCATTGTTGCACGCAGTAAGACCCAGTCCAGCAGCAGTTGCAGCAAATCCTGCCGCAATGCTCAAAAAATTCCTTCTCGTAAAGAGATTTGAACTTACACGAGGATCCATCGGATATCCTTTCATTCATCTGTTGATATTCAACAGGCGATTAATACACGTAATCAATGCTGATACCGTTTCCAGCAGTTGATGGGCGGACCATGCCCTCAACGCCATACACATCAGCAAGCAGCTCAGGGGTCACAATGTCCTCAGGTGCTCCCTCAGAAACAATGGAACCCTCTTGTAAGAAATACAGGCGGTCGACATAGTGAGCTGCCATCACAATGTCATGCAAAACAGCCAGGCAGCTGATACCAAGATTGCGAACAAGGCGCAAAATATCAATCTGGTACGTAATATCCAGGTGATTAGTAGGCTCATCAAGCACCAGAAACTCTGGTTCCTGAGCCAACGCACGAGCCAACATGACACGTTGTTTCTCGCCACCTGAAAGCGTGGCAAAAGAGCGATCTTCAAAGCGAGAAAGGCCAACTTTCTGAATAACGTCAGAAACGATTGACTCGTCGTGGTCGGTTTCTTTTGACAGTGCCGACTGATGAGGGCTGCGTCCCAACGACACAATCTCGCGAACGGTAAAGTCAAAGGACAACGAGTTAAACTGGCTTACCACCGCAACCTTACGCGCAAAGTCACGTCGTGATATCTCAGTGGCGTCGCGCTCGTCCCACAAAATCTGGCCGTCATAGCTCCGACCAAGGCCATAAATTGCCCGTAAAAGCGTAGACTTGCCGGATCCATTAGGGCCCAGGATGCCCACAAACTCGCCATCTGCCACGTTAAGCGAGACGTCCTTTACAATCGGCTTGTTGTGAATGGTGACCGAAACATTTTGCACGTCAAGACGCATGTTACTCACCATCCCTAAAGCTGTAGTTGCGGGCGACCATGATGTAGACAAAGAACGGCGCGCCAACAACAGCGGTCAAAATACCAATAGGAACTTCGGTGTTGCCTAGGACGGTACGAGCACAGGCATCTGCCCAAAGAATGAAAATAGCTCCCAGTACCAGCGCAGTTGGCACCAGTCTTCGGTGATCAGACCCAACAAACGAGCGCGCAATGTGCGGGATGATAAGGCCAACAAAACCGATGGTTCCTACTGATGAAACAAGCGTGCCAACCATGAGGGCAGAAATGGTCAAGTATGCCCACCTGCACAGATTGGTGTTGAGACCAAGCGTTGTTGCAGCCTCGTCTCCCATTAAAAGCACGTTGAGAGAGCGGAACTGCGTGAGGAAAAACACACTGACGAGAAGTACTACAACAACGGAAACGCCAACGTTTCCCCAGCTTGCTCGTGCCAAAGAGCCCATGGTCCAAAACTTCAGATCCATCATGCCCTCAGCGTTAGCAGCAATAGTGATGATGAAATTAGACAGCGCCGTGAACAGAGCGTTCAAAATCATGCCCGAGAGAACAAGCTTTGACGACGTCATATGGCCGCCGGTAGATGCCAGCAACAAAACGCCAATCGTGGCTATTGTTGAGCCAATAAACGAGAACAGCGGCACCGAAGAAATTCCCACAACGTTTACTGCGCCGGCTCCAAGCATGATGGCACAGGTGGCTCCGCACGAAGCTCCTGATGAAATGCCCAAAATATACGGCTCAGCCAAGGTATTTTGAACCGATGCCTGCATGACAACGCCCGAAAGCGCAAGGCCAGCTCCGGCTACCACACCCAAGATGATGCGAGGAAAACGTAGCGACCAGACGACCTTCTCGACAGGTCCTCCTGCAGCTAGAGCCTCTGGTAGCGGCATGCCAAAAAGATGATGCATCAGCACGGCATATGCGTCTTGTAGGGACACACCAATGGCGCCCATCGTTGAAGTTATTACAATGCTCGCCGCCAGAATTACGACGAGAGCTCCCATGAAAAGACGGAACGGCCCGGCTTTTCTTATCATACGATACCTCTCTAAAGTGACGCTGCTTTTTGCGCGCAACGTGCAACGTACAATGCGCGTTACACAGAAGCAGCGGAATTTTCCAAAGTTAACTATATATTACTTTTTGAGTTGTGAGAAGACTGCGAGTTGAGAAATGCTTAAAATATCTACACCCCTCTATAGGATGCTCTCCGCGATACGTCACCGGCAGCAAACAGACAATAACAGACAAGGAACTTCATGGATCTATCAGCTTTACCAGACAATACAATCACTATCGGAGAACGCTCCGAGGTTCCTGGCCTTCTTGTTGTTCTCCATGGCTCGCTGCTTATGCCCAAGATAGCTGCTCTTCTTGCTTCCGGGAAACTTGACGCGACCAAGCTCCCCCAATGCCTTGTCATTACTGCGCCGTCTAATCAAGATTGCTATTCCCCTTGGCCAGTGGCAAGCGTGCGAACAGAAGCTCCAAATTTTGGAGGGCTTGGAAGAGAGTTTCTTTCTGATGTCGTACTTCCTGCTGTCGAGAAGTACGCTGCTCTAGCTACCCATACCGCTCAGGGGACATGTCCTCTTACCTTGCTAGGTTATTCTTTGTCGGGTCTGTGCGGCCTCTTTGAGATGCAGACTACCTGCCACTTTAATCAGTATCTTCTTGCTAGCCCAAGTACGTGGTTTCCCGATTTTGTTGAAACTTTTGATACGAGCCATGTGCGTTCGGACATTCACTGGTGCATTGCAAGCGGAGAAAACGAAGGTAAAAACCATCCTGAGCCCCTGCGCTCAGTGAGGCAGACAACAGACGCTCTGGTAGAGAAGCTGGCACCTGTTGCTCCGAAGTATCAACGTCTGCTGGATTCCTATGACCATCACAAGGGTCTTGAACTTAGATTGCAGCGTTTGCTGCAGTTTGGATTTGATGCGTAGAGGCGTTTTTCTGAGCGGATGCAGCGTTGATGGCTTGCCCAACGGTCTGCTAAGACAACCGCCTGAGCAGCGCGATTGCTAACAAAAAACCCGCCAAAAGCGGGTTTGAAATTCTTATGGTCGCGGGGGCAGGATTTGAACCTACGACCTTCGGGTTATGAGCCCGACGAGCTACCAGACTGCTCCACCCCGCAATGCATGCGCTTATGCGCGAACAAGTACTATACCTCGCAGCACTCTCTACGTCAAGCTAGATTGACGATTTTCTCGCCATAAAGATATGCGGCTTGCGTACAAGAGCCAAGAAAGTTGCGCTGTCGTCAGCACAAGTGGGGTCATACGGCTAAACTATTGATACTGTCTTTGGGGCGCTGTGCTTGCGCCAAACAGCTATCGAAGGACTTTTGAGGATGACATTACACGAGCTCCTGGCGCTCTTTACCAGCAAGAACATCGAGTACACTACCGCGCATCTTGACGCGGTGGATCAAAACGCACAGCTTACCGATGTTGCAAGCGATTCTCGTGAGGTCACCCCTGGCTCGCTGTTTGTCTGCAAGGGCACACACTTCTCGCCAGCGTATCTGGCAAGCGCGGTGGAGGCTGGGGCTGTTGCGTACCTCTGCCAGCAGACGCTTGCGGAGGAGTTGCAGGCAGTGGCGCCAAACGTAGCTGCTATTTGCGTGGATGACGTGCGCCTTGCCATGGCCTACGCGGCCGCAGGCGTTGCGGGCCACCCCGACAAGAAGCTCACCACCATCGGTATTACGGGCACAAAAGGCAAGTCTACCTGCTCATATATGCTGCGCGCCATTCTTGACGGCGACGAGCCGTACTCCAAGTGCGGCGTGATTGGCGGTATTGAGGTGTTTGACGGCAAGGACACGCAGCCCGCGCACAACACCACGCCCGAGGCTCCTGAGCTGTGGCGCCATCTCAAGCATGCCGCGGACGCTGGTCTCCCCTACGTTGACATGGAGATTTCCAGCCAGGGCCTCAAGTACGACCGCACGGTTGGCCTCAACCTGAGCGTCGCGGTGTTCCTAAACATTGGAACCGATCACATTTCCCCTGTTGAACACCCTACTTTTGAAGATTACTTTGAGAGCAAACTGAAGATTTTTGACCTCGCTCGCGTGGCCGTCATCAACAAGAACACCATGATGTTTGACCAGGTCATGGAGCGTGCGCAGAGATGCGAGAAGGTCCTGACCTTCTCCACAACCGATTCCGACGCCACCGTTTGGGCGGACGAAATCACCCCTCACCAGGGCATGGTCACGTTTACCGTGCATGCGCCAACCTGGACCGGCGCCGCTGCGCTGCCCATGTCCGGCCTCTTCAACGTGGAGAATGCCCTTGCAGCAATCACCGTTGCCGACTACCTGGGTATTCGCGAGAAGGACGCTGTACTTCCGCTGATGAACGTTAAGGTGCCAGGCCGAATGGAGCTGCTGAGCTCGCCTGACAACAAAGTAACGGGCTTGGTCGACTACGCCCACAACAAGCTTTCCTACCAGAAGCTTTTCTCGTCAACGTCCGAGGAATTCCCTGGTTATGGCCGCTATGTAGTCATGGGAGCCGTAGGCGGTAAGGCGTACAACCGTCGCCAGGAGCTGCCGGAAGAGGCGGCCAAGTGGGCGGACTTGATGATTTACACCACCGAGGACTGCAACATGGAAGATCCTGCGGTGATTTGCGCGCAGATGGCCGAGGCCACGCCCGAGGGCGCCGCGCACAAGATTATCCTTGACCGCTACGACGCTATTTACGAGGCAGTTTCCGCCGCCTACGACGACCCTCGTCCGTCGCTGGTGTACCTGTTGGCCAAGGGCGACGAGCCGTTCAACATTATCGGCGGCAAGCACGTTCCATGGATGACGGACGCTGCCGCGTTCAAGGCCGCTGTCCGCGCCAAGCTGGACGAGCGTGCCGGTCGCGCCGCGCGCGGGTAGCGCGGGTAGCGGCGGCGACGCGGGTGTCGCTGCAAAGGTTGACGGAGCGGGTCAGAAAAGCGCAGGTGAGTTGGTGGACGACGGTGCTTCGATCCAGATAATCCTTGAGCCGCGCATGATTGAGAAGAATAGTGTGCGTTCTTTAGTTTGCTAATCAGATTTCTGCATATTTGTGTAATAAAATGCATTCTTATGAATACGTAATTTTTGACCTCAAAATTATGTGCCGAAAAAGGTAAAAAATGCGTTTAGTTGGGGATGAAAACTTAAAATTGGTCGATTTATCCCCAACTAAGACGATTTTTTACCGCCTCAAAAACTTTTATCTGGGGAAACGTTGTATGCAGAAACCTGTATTCCCCAACTAAACGCATTTTTTACCACCTGGGTGCGCGGGCGCAGTTACGTCCCAAATTACTCAAACAAGGCGAGAGAATCAGGCTCCATGAGAGCTCTCATGAAGGGGCTTTCGAAATCAGCTTCGGACATACTTCAAAGCGCGCCTGAAAAGTGCAAAGAATCTGTATTTCAGATACAGATTCTTTGACGAAATCAGGCAAATCCACAGTTTCTTTTACGTTTTCAGGCAGAATTTACAGATTCTTTGCAGAAATCAGGCGCGCGTCGGGCGCATACCCGGGCGCATTGAACGCACACCGCGCGCGCCGCCCGCCTGGCGAGAAACCCCGTCTGCTAGCAGCGCTTTTGCACAAGAAAACCCGGTACCCACACGAAGTGGATACCGGGCGGAAGGCACGTTTGCGCAGCTAGCACGCGCGGCGCTCGCGGCTCGTACGTAGCACGCACGTCGCTCGCAGCTAGCGCGGTTGCGCCGTGCGGCGCTCGCGGTCGCGACGTGTTACTCGTTGTCGCCGGCGGTTGCCTGAGTTGCGGAGATTGCCTGATCAGCATCGGAAGCGTCTGGCCAAGACCAGTCGGTAAATGCTGGGTGATCATAGCCCTTCTCGACAGCAAACTCGAAGGCCTCGGTGCGGAACTTCTCCCACTCGTCGATCTGATCTGCCCACTTCTGAGCGTCAATCATGCGGAGAGCGTCAGCAGCAAGTGCCCAACGGTCCATGTTATTCAGGCGCAGCATGTCGTAAGGAGTTGTGGTGGAACCCTGCTCCTCGTAGCCGTGAACATTGAAGTTGTCGTGATTTGGACGGTTCCAAATCAGGCGGCGGACAGAACCGGCGTAAGCGTGGAACGCAAAGAGAACTGGCTTGTCTGACGAGAAGAGCTTGGTGAACTCCTCGTCGGAAAGAGCCTCGTTGTTCTCGGAAGCGTTCTGGATCTTGAGCAGGTCAACAACGTTGACGAAGCGAGCCTTAATGCCCAGCTTGCCAAGCATGTCAAGAGCAGCAAGGAGCTCCTGAGTTGGGACGTCGCCGCAGGATGCGAGAACAATGTCCTCCTCGCCAGCCTCAGCGTTGGAAGCCCACTTCCACTCCTTAGCACCAGCTGCAAGCTCCTCGCGAGCCTCGTCGAGAGTTACCCACGTTGGAGCAGGCTGCTTACCAGCGAAGATTGCGTTAATGCAGTTTGTGGAGGTGTAGCACTTCTCGCCAACTGCAAGCAGGAGGTTAGCATCTGCTGGGAAGTAGATGTTGGTGATGTGGTCGTTGTTGAAGCTCTTGTTGAGCATGATGTCAACAAAACCAGGATCCTGGTGAGAGAATCCGTTGTGGTCCTGGCGCCAAACGTGGCTGGAGAGGACCAGGTTGAGAGCGGAGATAGGCTTGCGCCATGGAATGTGGCGGACGGTAGCCTCAAGCCACTTAGCGTGCTGGTTAATCATGGAGTCAACAATGTGAACGAATGACTCGTAGCTGGACCAGATGCCGTGGCGGCCGGTCAGGGTGTAGCCCTCAAGCAGGCCCTCGCACTGGTGCTCGGAAAGCTGCTCGATAACGTTACCAACTGGGGAGATGTGCTCGTCGTTCTCGAAGTCGTCGTTGAAGCCGCCGAACCACTGCTTGTCGGTTACCTGGAAGGAAGGCTGCAGACGGTTGGAAGCGGTCTCGTCAGGTCCGAAGATACGGAACTCGGAGCGGTTGCTGTTGATGAGCTCGGCAGTGTACTCACCAAGGACACGCGTAGCCTCAGTAGCACCAAAGCCGTGGCCCTTCTCGGCAACTGGGATCTCGTACTTCTTTGCGTCAGGAAGAACGAGGTTGCGGCGGATTGCGCCACCATTTGCGTTAGGGTTGGCGCCGAGGCGGAGGTCGCCCTTAGGCATGAAAGCGGTAACCTCAGGACGGATTGCGCCCTTCTCGGTGAAGAGGGTCTCTGGCTTGTAGGAACCCATCCAGTCACGAAGAACCTGGAAGTGAGCCTCGGTATCGCGAGCGGATGCCAGTGGAACCTGGTGTGCACGCCAAGAGCCCTCGGTCTTCTTGCCGTCGATGTAAGGAGGGCAAGTCCAACCCTTAGGGGTGCGGAAGATGATCATTGGGTAGTAAGGACGGGATGCGTCACCTGCGGCTGCGCGAGTCTTGATAGCGCAGATCTCGTTGAAGACAGCCTCGAGAAGAGCTGCGAAACGACGGTGGATGGATGCGTGGTCCTCGTCGTCAAAGCCTGCAACAAAGTTGTATGGGTGGTAGCCCATGCCGCGGAAGAACTCGTCGCGCTCACCGTCGGAAATACGAGCAAGGATGGTTGGGTTAGCAATCTTGTAGCCGTTGAGGTGCAGGATTGGGAGAACGATACCATCGGTCAGTGGGTCCATGAACTTGTTGGTCTGCCAAGAAGTTGCAAGTGGGCCGGTCTCTGCCTCGCCGTCGCCGACAACAGCGACTGCCAGCAGGGATGGGTTGTCCAGGACAGCGCCGTATGCGTGGGACAGGGTGTAGCCCAGCTCGCCGCCCTCGTGGATGGAGCCTGGAGTCTCAGGTGCGTAGTGGGAAGGAATTCCGCCTGGGTAAGAGAAGCGGCGGAAGAACTTCTGGAGGCCCTCTTCATCGTCGGTGATGAATGGGTAGGTCTCGCGATATGTGCCGTCGAGCAGGGACTGTGCGGTACCTGCAGGTCCACCGTGACCAGGGCCCATGAGGAAGATGGTGTTCTGGTTATGGTCGCGGATGAAGCGGTTGACGTGGCCGAACAGGAAGTTCAGGCCTGGGGTGGTTCCCCAGTGGCCAACCAGGCGATGCTTAACGTCCTCGCGAGAGAAACCGTCCTTCATAAGAGGGTTGCTGCGAAGATAAATCTGACCAACAGACAGGTAGTTAGCTGCGCGCCAATACCTATCGACGCCGGCAAGCTCGTCCTCAGATACAGGCTGATTCAGGGTCTGCCAAGGTGTGCCGTACACGGGCTGAGCCATGTGCTCCTCCTTTTCTTGGGTTGCTGCCTGCGCGTTTACGCAGGTTAGGCAACCTCGTTGCTTCCATTACCTGAGCGTTTGTTTTGTTCGCACTCGGCTGCGGGCGGCTGCGAGCTGCGACGCAAGCGCCTTGCGGGCGCGTTGAAGCGAGCAAAACAACACATACATAACAGTATGATGCTTCGGCTATGTTTCAAATACTACTGTAAGTGATAAAACGTTTTATCACTGTGAGATTTCTGGAAATTTCTTTCATGAGAGACGCTTAAGGTGTCTTTTAAGCAGCAAAACGATCCCCCAACGGTACCCACAATGCCAAAATGCAACCAAAATGGTGCCCAGTAGAGTACATACACACCAAAGTGGTAAAAAAGCCGTTTAGTTGGAGATTACATTTTTCTGCATACAGCGTTTCCGCAGATAAAAGTTTTTGGTGCGGTAAAAAATCGTCTTAGTTGGGGATAAATCGGCCAATTTTAAGTTTTCATTTCCAACTAAACGCGTTTTTTACCTTTTTTGGCACATAATTTTGAGTGCAAAAGTTACGTATGCATCAGAATGAATACAGACACTCAAATATGCAGAAAACTGACTAACAAGTCAAAAATCGCACGCTATTCTTCTCAATCATGCGTGGCTCAAGAATTATCTGGATTGACGCGCTGTCATCCTGCGCTCCGATGCCGTTATTTTTACCTGTCGCGGCTTCTTGCGTCGCAGCTTCTTGCGTCGCAGCTTCTTGCGTCGCAGCTGATTGCGTCGCAGCTTCTTGTGTCGCGGCTGCTTCCGTCGCGGCTCTCTGCACAGCATCCGCTCCATGCTCGCCCAGACGACGGAACATAATCGAAAGCGCAGCGTCAGAAAGCTCATCAACATTTTGCTCAATCGAGGTCAGCGCTGGCTCAAACAGTGCGTCTGAAATGCTGTTATCGTATCCGACAACGGAATAGTCGCGCGGAACATGCAAGCCGCGCTCATACAGGTAGCGCAGCAAGCCCAACGCAATGT
>JABZHH010000022.1:0-20803 GCA_015258925.1 Atopobium sp.
TCAGGCAAATCCACCGATTCTTTTATGCTTTTAGGCAAAATTTACAGATTCTTTGCAGAAATCAGGCGCGTGAAAGATAGACTGTCTGGCCCTGAATTTTTGAGCCTGAAAACCTCGCCATGTCTGAGTAAAACAGCTCAGACATGGCGAGAAAAACCGGCAAAACCACTCAGACTTGGCGTGTTTTCCGGCAAATCGTTCAGACATGGCGAGAAAATCAGGCTCGCTCCAGGCGCGCATCAGGCTCGCTCCAAGTCCGTCCCGGGCTCGTCCCAGCTCACACCGCCCACCTGGCGAGAAACCCGGTCCACTCCCAGCGTTTTCGCACAAGAAACCCGGTATCCACACGAAATGGATACCGGGTTGAAATCACTTGCGATCCGCGCTCGCACGCACGTTTGACCTGCAGTATTGCCGTCGTCGCCCGCGCGCAACTGACCTGCGGCGTTACAGGTTGAAGTCGCCGCCGAAGATATCGGAGACAGGGCGGTCGGTGTAGACAGCGTAAATTGCCTCGGCAAGCTCGTTTGCAATAGTGATCGTCTTGATCTTGGAACCTTCTTTATTTGCTGCTGGGCAAGGAATTGCGTCGGTAACCACGCACTCCTCAATAGGAGCGCTATTGAGGCGCTCGATTGCAGGACCAGAGAAGATACCGTGGGTTGCGCAGACGTAAATATCGCCTGCGCCCATTTCCTTCAGCTTGACAACAGACGCGCAGAGGGTACCTGCGGTATCAATCATGTCGTCGTTAACAATGCAGGTCTTGCCCTTGATGTCGCCAATGATGCCCATAACAGCGCTCTCGTTGTGACGAGGACGGCTCTTGTGAGCAATAGCAAGGCCACAGTCAAGGTAGTCGGAAAGCTTTTTAGCTGCTTTTGCGCGACCCATATCAGGGGAGACAACAACGGTATTCTCCCAGTCAAATGGCTTGTTCTTAAAGTAATCGCCCAGAAGGTAGAGAGCAGTCAGGTGAGAAACAGGAATGTCAAAGAAGCCCTGGATCTGACCCTGGTGCAGGTCAAGTGTGATGACGCGGTCAACGCCAGCTTTCTCAAGCAGGTTTGCTATCAGGCGAGCGGTAATGGGCTCGCGAGCAGCGGCTTTGCGGTCCTGACGAGCATATGCGTAGTGAGGGATGACTACGGTAAAACTGTTAGCAGATGCGCGCTTTGCGGCGTCAGCAACAATCAGCGTTTCCATAACCAAATCGTTGACGTTGACGCCTGCCAAAGACTGAATGAAGAAGACCTCGTCGCCGCGGACAGATTCGTCAAAGCGAGCATAGATTTCTCCGTTAGCAAACTTCTCGAGGAGAAGACCTTGTAGCTCTAGGTGAAGAATGTCTGCAACCTTACGAGCCAGTTCAGGGTTACCTGTACCGGTGTAGAGCTTGATATTTCTAGCAACTAACAGTGGTTCACTCAGGTTCTCGAACATCTAGTCCTCTTTCTCAAGCTTGTGACGCCTCTGGGCGGCGTATCCCTCAACAATTTTCTGCTCAGAGCGCTCGAGTGCAAGCGCATCTGCTGGTACATCCTTTGTGATGCACGAACTTGCCCCCACAAGTGCGCCATCACCAATTGAGACAGGTGCCACCATCATGGTATCGGATCCAACAAAGACGTTGTTGCCAATGTTTGTCTTGAACTTGTGGTAACCGTCGTAATTGCACGTAATTGAACCTGCGCCAATATTGACGCCGGAGCCCATGGTTGTGTCACCAATGTAGGAGAGGTGAGGAACCTTGGAACCCTCGCCAATAGTTGAATTTTTGATCTCAACGTGGGTGCCTGCCTTGGCGTGAGGCATAAGGTGTGTGCCTGGGCGCAGGTATGCACGAGGACCACAGGTAGCAAAGTCATCTACCTGTGCGTTGATAGCTACAGTCTCGTCAATAACAGCGTCGTTACCAACAACCGTATCAGTCAGACGAGTGTTAGGACCTACCACGCAATTCTCGCCAATCGAGGTCTTGCCGTAGAGCATAGTCTGCGGGAGAACCTCGGTGTCCATACCAAGCGTGACCTCGGGGCCAATCCAAACAGAGGTTGGGTCCAGTATAGTGACGCCCTGGCTCATCCAGTGCTCGTTGATGCGCTCCTGCATGATGCGGGTAGCAACAGCAAGCTCGGAGCGGGAATTGACACCCAGTGCCTCTTTGTAGTCGTCAACGTGAACAGCAGCAACAGGCTCGCCCTGGCTGACGTAAAGGCCCACCATGTCGGTGAGGTAGTACTCGCCCTGAACGTTGTCATTGCCGAGAAGATCGATGTTTGCGGTCAGTCTTCCGCCACAGAAGCAGTAGACGCCAACGTTGCATTCACGCTCTTGCTCGCGCTGCTCTGGCGTAGCATCCTTGTGCTCAACAATGGCAGTTACCTGGCCGTTAGAAGAAATGACGCGACCATATCCGGTTGGATCTGGGGGCGTCATTGTGAGTACCGTACATGCGTTGTGGTGAGCTTTAGTTTCTGCGACAAGGTCGAGAATAGACTGTGCGCGCAACAGAGATGCGTCACCGTTGATAACAACAACGGGTCCCTTGAAGCCACCGAGAGCATCCTTTACAACCTTGACGGCGTGGCCGGTGCCAAGACGCTCAGTCTGGGCAACATACTCAAGGTTAGGGAAGCAAGAAAGTGCAGATTTAACCTCGTCAGCGTGGTTACCAACAACCACAATGACGCGGTCAGCGCCAGCAGTAATTGCAGCGTTGACACTCCACCAAACAAGTGGTTTATCTAGTAATTTGTGCACAATCTTAGGGTGGTGGGACTTCATGCGCGTTCCCTCACCTGCAGCGAGGACAATCGCAGTAAGTGGCATACGTAAGCCTCCAAAGTACTTCGTATTACTCGATACGAGTGCGTCCCTACACAAAAGTTGCGTAAAAAATGGCTGGGGTAGTAGGATTCGAACCCACATTCCAGGCACCAAAAACCCGTGTCCTAACCGTTGGACGATACCCCAATGTAATCACTACGTTGGTTTTGTCCGCAACTCTATTAAGTGTATCAGCTTAGCGAGGCAAATGCTCCACAAATTGCATCAAGAACAAGAACTGCTAAAGTCTGCGCGTCTGCGGTAGTAAACGAGCCGTCTACGTTTGTTCCTTCTGGCAGCACAATCTTGATAGGGGAGCCCGTTGCATCAGCAGACTCAATGGCAGTGCGCAGTCTTGCTGGCAGCGTCTCGTTTTCTTCCATAGAAACAGAGCCAATACCCACCTGTCCGCGCGCGGGCATGCTTGGGGCATAGTCTGTGGTAAGAACCAAAATGGTAGCTGCATCAGTAGGAGAGTCAGCACGATCAATCATTGTCATGCCGCTTGCCTCGGTAGTTGCCTTAGAAAGGTTATAGACGCGGGCGGCTACGTTTCTAGAAATAGGATCTTCTCCCGTAATGGCAATGCAGGTGGTTTCAAGAACGTTGGCAGCACGCGCAAAGCCCATAGGGCCCTGTGGGTGAGGGCCTTTTGCCTGCTTACCAGACCAAACGTGGCGCAGACGCTCAATAGCGTCGAGGGTATCCTGGAATGCCATACCGTCAGCAAGCTCGCCGACGCTTTCCTGGAAGAGCTTAACGGCAGCCTCGGTGTGAACACCGTAATGGCCATCAACTTTTCCGCACGAGAAACCCAAGATGTTGAGACGCTCTTGCAGTTGACGCACGTCATTGCCGTGGAAGTTAGGAAGACGCAGATAGAGAGTTCTGTCTCCTAGCTCATAGCCCTCATCGACCATGATTGCCCAGGTAGAGGCATCTACTTCTTCTCCAAGAGAAAGGTCATGGTCAAGCCTAAAGCGCGCAACGGCGCGAGCAGTTGACTTGCCAAATGTGTGGCTCTGGCGCTCATCGTCTTCGATGGTGTAGCCAAGCTTTACGAGGCGTTCCTGAATGTCTTCAACGGCAGCACCAGTGCTACCAGGAGTAATAGGATCCATAATTACCTTTCTCGGTTCACAAAGAAGTCTGCCATAGACAAAAGTGTGTCGCGAGCGTCTTCAGTAAGTATCACGTTTTCAAGCACGTGCTTTGCCTCATCAACTAAGGCAAGAGCGTGCGTGCGGACAAATTTTATCGCATTAGCGCTTTCCATAAGCTCCACAGCGCGCTGAAGCTTCAAAGTATCGCCTGTATGCGCAGAAAGTATGGAGACAAGCTCTGTCTTTTCTGCTGGGCCAAGATGCTCAAGTGCGTAGACCACGGCGAGCGTGCGCTTGCCTTCAGTGATGTCTGACCTAAAATCTTTGCCCTGTACCTGGGCGTTTCCAACCAGGTTAAGAAGGTCGTCTTGCAGCTGGAAGGCAAGACCTACCTTGAGGCCAAACTCTTTGAGTGCGTCAAGCGTTTTCTGGTCAGCACCACCGATGAGCGCACCCAGTACCAGGGGATATGCAGCAGAGTAATAGGCGGTTTTGGAGAGCGCCATAAAGAGGTACTGCTCAGAGGTAACATCCCAGCGCTCGTTTTGAGCCCAACCAAGATCAAGCGCCTGGCCCTCAAGGGTGTGCTCCTGCATGGCGAGAAGGGCGTCGATAACGCGAACTTTAAGCTGGTCAGAGAGGTGGTCGGCCACAGTAACGCGTCTGACAACATTGACCAGCGCAGAATCACCAACGTTGATGGCAAGTCCGGTACCGAGTGTCTTGTAGAGGCACTTCTCGCCACGGCGCAGCTCTGATTTGTCTGCGATGTCATCGTGGATAAGGGCTGCCGACTGGAAGTCCTCGATGGCGCAGGCTACGGGCAGAGCGGCTTCGGCCGAGCCTCCAACAGCCTCGGCGCCCAGGCAGCAAAGGACCGGACGCACGCGCTTACCGCCGCCCGCACTGAAGTGAGCGAGCGGCTGGTAGAGGTAGGTGTTCAGGTCCGCGCGGGTGCGCTCCGAGGGCATGGACGTCGCCGCTGCGGGCGCTGCGGGCGCTGTCGCGGGCGTTGCGGGTACCGCGGGGAGTCCGCGCATGATCTCTGCCTCAACGGCAGGAAGCTTTTGTGTGAGGTAGTCGGCGAAGTTCACGGAAGTCCTAGCCGCGATAGCCGTCTGGGTTCATCGACTGCCACTTCCAGGAGTCGCGGCACATGTCGGCGAGGTCGTACTGAGCCTTCCAGCCAAGCAAGTCAGCAGCTTTCTGGCAGTCTGCGTAGTTAGTTGCAACGTCACCTGCGCGGCGAGGCTCAATAACGTAAGGAATCTCTTTGCCGCAAGCCTTTGAGAACGCCTTGATAACGTCAAGTACCGAGCTACCAGTGCCAGTGCCCAGGTTGAAGATTTCAACTCCCGTGCGGCCAGCCATCCATTTAAGTGCAGCTACGTGGCCGGAGCCAAGGTCGCAAACGTGGATGTAGTCGCGAACGCCCGTGCCATCTGGGGTGTCGTAGTCGTTACCAAAGACGTGAACAGCTTCGCGCTTACCCACAGCAACTTGAGCCACATAAGGTACCAGGTTGTTTGGAATACCTGCAGGATCTTCTCCGATGAGGCCCGACTGGTGAGCGCCAATAGGATTGAAGTATCTAAGCAGGACAACGTTCCACTCTGGATCCGCGGTGTGAACATCGGTGAGGATCTGCTCAATCATCCATTTAGTCCAGCCATAAGGGTTGGTTGCGTTCTTCTTGGGGCTTTGCTCGGTTAGAGGAAGGCTATCTGGGTCTCCATAAACGGTTGCAGAGCTCGAGAAAATAATTGACTTACAACCGTGGTTTCTCATGACATCAAGAAGGGTGAGGGTGTTGCCCAGGTTGTTTGTGTAGTACTCAATGGGCTTGGTGACGGACTCGCCAACGGCCTTGAAGCCAGCGAAGTGAATGACAAAGTTAATGGCGTGCTCATCAAAGATGTGGGTGAGTGCATCTGCATCGTTGACGTCTGCCTCGTAGAACGAAAGGCGCTTAGCGTTTTCTTCTCCCACAATAGTTTTGATGCGATCGATAACCTTTGCCGAAGCATTGGAAAGGTCATCAACAATTACGGCCTCGTAGCCGGAATTGAGCAGTTCAACAACGGTGTGGCTGCCAATAAAGCCCGCGCCACCGGTGACAAGTACGCAGGAATTTTGTGGAATCAGAGTGTCAGACATATCAATCCTTTCGTGGACTTATATCGTCATAAGTATACGGCTTTTCTGCGAAACGTTGGGCGTTGCGAGCACACGGGTTTCTCGTCAGGTGTAGCTGCGGGCGTACGGGTTTCTCGCCAAGCGGGTCTTTCTGCTATTGCGAGCCTAACGTTCACTATGCGCGCCTAAAAAGTGCAAAGAATCTGTATTTGAGGCACCGATTCTTTAACAAAATCAGGCAAATCCACCGATTCTTTTACACTTTTAGGCAAAAGTTACAGATTCTTTGCAGAAATCAGGCACGTTCTAACTGGGGTGCTGTCTCCAAATTTTGCGAGCCTGAAACCCCCACCATGTCTGAGTAAAACAGCTCAGACTTGGCGAGAAAAACCGGCAAATAGCTCAGACATGGTGCTCTTTTCAGGCAAATCGTTCAGACATGGCGAGAAAATCAGGCTCCATAAGCGCGTGTCCGCTGCGAACCAAGCTCACACTCAGCTCGCACCGCCCGCCTGGCGAGAAACCCCGTCCACTAGCAGCGCTTTCGCACAAGAAACCCGGCATCCACACGAAATGGATACCGGGTTGAAATCGCTTGCAACCTGCAAGCGCGCCTTACTTGAAGTACTCGACGCCGCCCTCAATCAGAGGCTGGAACTGGTCGCCAGCAGTGAGTTCAGGGATGTTCTTGTAGAGGCCTGCACCGGAGCGCTCCGTGTGACCCATCTTGCCCAGGACGCGACCATCGGGGCTGGTGATGCCCTCGATAGCCAGGACGGAGCCGTTAGGGTTAACGGAGAAGTCCATGCTTGGAGCGCCCGTTGCGTCAACGTACTGCGTTGCAATCTGGCCGTTAGCCTTGAGCGTTTCAAGAAGCTTGTCGGAAGCAACAAAGCGACCTTCTCCGTGGCTGATTGCGATGGTGTGGATGTCGCCAAGCGTGCACTTGGAAAGCCATGGCGACATCGTGGATGCAACGCTGGTACGAACAAGCTGGCTTTGGTGGCGGCCGATGGTGTTGAACGTCAGTGTTGGGCAGGTGTCGTCCATGGGTCGGATATCGCCGTAAGGAACAAGGCCCAGCTTGATGAGTGCCTGGAAGCCGTTGCAGATACCCAGCATAAGGCCATCGCGCTGTTGCAGAAGCTCGCGGACAGCCTCGGTAACCTGAGGTGCGCGGAAGAGTGCGCAGATAAACTTAGCAGATCCGTCTGGCTCGTCTCCGCCGGAGAAGCCGCCTGGAATCATGACAATCTGACTCTTCTTGATAGACTCTGCCAGCGCATTTGCGGACTCAACAATGTCCTGAGGTGTCAGATTGTTAATGACCAGCGTGGTCGGATCGGCGCCCGCACGCTCAAAGGCACGCGCAACGTCGTACTCGCAGTTGTTACCTGGGAATACGGGGATGATGACGCGTGGGCGAGCAGGTGCGATAAGGGCTGGGCCAGCATAGGAGTGTCGTGTGGATGCACCGTCGAAGCTGATTTTCTCCACAGCCTCGTCGGAGCCTCCGCGGTACGGGAAGACCTCCTCAAGTGGGCGCTCCCATGCTTCCTGAAGCTCGGAGAGGTCGATTTTCTCGCCACACGCGCTGAAAGCGTACTCGGACGTGGTGACGCCCAGAGGAGCCACGCACACGCCGTCGACGTCGTCAACGGAAACGCCGTCTGCCAGCTCAACGATGAAGGCACCGTAAGTTGGCGAGAAGAGCGCGTCGGCAGAAATCTCTGGGACCAGCTCAACGCCCAGCTTGTTGCCCAGGCAGCTCTTGAAGAGAGCCTCGGCCACGCCGCCGTAACCTGGCGTGGTGATGGCAAGTGCGCTCTTGGACTGGACCAGAGTGTTGACCAGCTTGTATGCGGCGAGCAGGGAGTCGTTGTCGGGGAGAAGACCACTCTCGTCGTAGGATGGGACAATAGAGATGAGTCTGTGACCTGCACCCTTGAACTCGTTGGAGACAATCTTGTCCACCTTGGTAAGGCCGGTAGCAAACGAAACCAGCGTTGGTGGAACGTCCAGGTCCTCAAAGGTACCGGACATGGAGTCCTTGCCTCCGACAGCTGCAAGACCAAGGTTGACCTGTGCCATCAGCGCGCCGAGAAGAGCCGCGGCTGGCTTGCCCCAACGGTTAGGATTCTGACCGAGCTTCTCGAAGTACTCCTGGAAGGTGAGGTAGAGGTCCTGGTACTTAAAGCCGGTAGCAACAAGCTTGGAAACGGACTCAACAACAGAGAGGTAGGCGCCACGGAACTGGTCGGCTTCCATGAGGTAGGGGTTAAAGCCCCAAGCCATGCCCGAGACCGTATTGGTCTGACCCATAACAGGAAGCTTAGCCACCATAGAAAGGGCTGGGGTTAGCTGACGAGCGCCACCGAATGGCATGAGGACGGTACCTGCTCCAATGGTAGAGTCAAAGCGCTCGGAGAGACCCTTGTTAGACGCAACGTTTAGATCGCGTACCAGCGAGTGGAGTTTCTCGCCAAGAGTTGTGCCTGCCCAGGTGCGCTGGTAGGCAAGAGGTTTGGCTAGGCGCACGGTGATTGATTTAGGTGCGCCGTTTGAGGCGAGAAATGCGCGGCTGATGTTGACAATCTTCTGACCGCGCCAACGCATGACCAGGCGAGGGTCCTCGGTGACTGTTGCCACAATGGTTGCCTCGAGGTTTTCTTCGCGGGCGTACGCGCAGAACTGATCGACGTCTTTTGCCTCAAGCGCAACGGCCATGCGCTCCTGAGACTCGGAGATTGCCAACTCAGTGCCATCAAGGCCGTCATACTTCTTAGGGACAGCATCCAGGTTGACGTCAAGGCCGTCTGCAAGCTCGCCAATAGCAACAGAGACACCGCCTGCACCAAAGTCGTTGCAGCGCTTAATGAGCTTGCAAGCGTCTTCACGGCGGAAGAGGCGCTGAAGCTTGCGCTCAACAGGAGCATTACCCTTCTGGACCTCGGCGCCGTCGCGCTCAATGGAGCCAGCATCGTGTGCCTTTGAAGAGCCGGTTGCGCCGCCAATGCCGTCACGTCCCGTGCGGCCGCCAAGAAGAACGATGATATCGCCATCTTCTGGACGCTCGCGGCGGACGTGGCTTTGAGGAGTTGCGCCTACAACAGCGCCAATCTCCATGCGCTTTGCCACGTAGCCTGGGTGATAGAGCTCAGAAACTTGGCCCGTAGCAAGGCCAATCTGATTACCGTAGCTGGAATAACCTGCAGCTGCCGTGCGCACGATGGTGCGCTGGGGAAGCTTTCCTGGAAGGGTCTGAGAAACTGGAACGGTTGGGTCTGCAGCGCCAGTGACGCGCATTGCCTGGTAGACGTAGCTGCGGCCAGAAAGGGGATCGCGGATAGCACCGCCGATGCAGGTAGCCGCGCCACCAAAAGGCTCAATCTCGGTTGGATGGTTGTGAGTCTCGTTCTTGAAGAGGAAGAGCCAGTCTTCATCTTTGCCGTCAACGTCCACCTTGACCTTTACGGTACAGGCGTTGATTTCTTCTGACTCATCAAGATTGGTGAGGACGCCCTTCTCGCGAAGGTACTTTGCACCAATAGTTGCCATATCCCAAAGAGACACGGCTCGGTCTTCTCGCCCAAGCTCTTTGCGCATGGAGAGATACTTCTCAAACGCGGCCTTTACCAGGTCATCGTCAATCTGCACACCGGTAATTCCGGTGTTGAAGGTAGTATGGCGGCAGTGGTCTGACCAGTAGGTGTCAATGACGCGAATCTCAGTGATGGTAGGATCGCGCTGCTCTTTGGTGAAGTACTGCTGGCAGAAGGTGAGGTCAGCCAGGTCCATAGCAAGGCCGTGAGAAGCAATGAACTCCTTGAGACCGTCCTGGTCAAGAGCGTTAAAGCCCTCAAGAACCTCTACATCAGCAGGCTCTGGAATGGAAATCTTGAGAGTCTCGGGCAACTCAAGGGAAGCCTCGCGAGCCTCAACGGGGTTTATGAGGTAGTTCTTGATGGCGGCAACGTCTGCCTCAGTGAGGTTTCCGGTTAGCACGTAAAGGCGAGCAGAGCGCACAAGTGGACGTTCTCCCTGGCTGATGAGCTGCACACACTCAGCTGCAGAGTCTGCGCGCTGGTCAAACTGGCCAGGCAAAAACTCAACAGCAAACGTATGAACAGCCGCACCTTCAGAAGAAAACTCTGGCATGGTACGGCTGGCAAGATCGGACTGTGGCTCTGAAAAAACGGTGGGGATACAGGACTCAAAGAGTTCCTCTGAAATTCCCTCAACATCATAGCGGTTAAGCAGGTCAATGCGTTGTAACTCGGTAATACCAAGAAGGTCTTTCACTTCTTTGAGCAGGGCTTTTGCCTCGCCCTCGAAACCAGATTTTCTTTGGACGTAGACGCGCAGGACCATGGGGCCACCTTTCAATGCAAGCCTTGAACGCTTTTACTGGCTTTATTGTACGTTACTTAGGTGGCCAAATTGGCGGTTGTCGAGAAAAGAAAAATGGGTTGTAACAGAGCGTTAAAAATACAAATTATTTAGTTAAAAGTTTTACGCCAGCACAAAGATAAGCGCGATAAAACAAACGGTTGCACCCAAGGCAATTGCTTCGCGAGCGCCAAAGGTTGGCTGATGCCAACGAGTGCGAGAAGCCCCTGCTACATAGTGTCGAGCATCAAGTGCCTTGGAAAGATTGTTGGCGTGTCTGAGTGAGCTTGCTAAAAGCGCCACCACAATGGAGAAAGTAGCGCGGAGTCTTTTGGGCAGCGAACCTGAAGCAACGTCTCCTGCGCGAGCGGTTTGAGCCTCGGAAATAGACACCGCGTCGCCTGCAAGTGTTGGAATAAAGCGCAGCATAAGCGAGAAAATCATGGCAATTTCTTTGCCAGGAAGACCAATCTTAGAAAGTGGCGAGCACGCTGCTTCAAAGGCATTGCCTAGATCCGTTTGAGTTGTGGTAAGCAAGAGTAGTGCGCCCATTAAAATTGCAGCTAAAATGCGTACGGGGTAGAGGAAAGCACTCCATGCTCCCACATTAGTGATAGTAAAGATTGACCAAGATACCAGCACAGTTCCTTCTCGCGTAAGCAACAGGTTGAAGAGCGAGAGGAAGATGAGCAACCAGGCAAGTGGGATGATTGACACAAGTACTTGTTTAACAGGGATTTTTGCCAGAGCCAGTAGGCAAAGCGCACCTACTACCAGCAGCGCAAGCTGTGGTGCGTTGCGGATAAAAAATGTTGCAAGCATCAAAAGGAGTGCAGACAGGCACTTGACGTTGGGATTAAGCCTATGGATGATCGAGTCCCCGTGATAGTACTGGCCCACAGAAATCTTAAGCGCCATAGCAACCTCCTTGCGAGAGGTCATCGGTCTTTGTGGCGCTGGCTCGCGCGTCGCCAGAGTTGGTCGGCAACGCAGCAACCAGTGCGTCTACCAGCTCAGATAGGGTTAAAGGTTCTCCCAGGTTGATTCCTGTAGCGTGGAACAGGCGCTGTGCCCACGCAAGTGCATGAGGAATACCCAGTCCAAGCTCCTGGAACTCTGCCTCTGAGAAATGGGTAAATGTTTGATGCGGTGAGCCAGAGAACACCAGGTCACCCTCATGGAGCACGACAATCTGGTCAGTTTCTGCCGCATCCTCCATCGAGTGTGTGAGCTCAATGACGGTGCAGCCGTCTTCAAGAACGGCGTTGATAATTTTTCTGAGCTCAGAGCAATAGTGGGGATCAAGTCCGCTGGTAGGCTCATCAAGCACGAGCACCTTTGGCTGCATAGCAATAACGCCCGCAAGTGCGCAAAGTCTCTGTTGACCACCAGAAAGCTCAAAAGGGGATGCATCTGCCTTGTGGGAAAGACCGACAAGTTTCAGAGCGTCATTTACAGCGATTGTTATATCGCAGGCAGAAAGACTCAGGTTAGAGGGGCCAAACGCCACGTCTTCGGCAACCGTTTGTGCAAAAAGCTGGCGCTCTGGTCGCTGCATGACGTAACCAACAATACCGTGAAGTTTTCTGCGGTTTTGCTTCTGTCGAGTATCCAAACCAGTTACACAGAGACTGCCGACGTCAGGCGTATCAAGTGCGCAAATCAAGCGCGCCAGGGTAGACTTGCCGGAACCGGTTGACCCGATAACGGCAACATGCGATCCTTTTTGCACGTCAACCGAGATGTTTTTGAGCACAGGTTTCTGGTACGAGAATGTCACGTCGCACACGGAAACCGCTGCTGGCTCTGATGCGCTGTCGGCTGTAGCCACGCTGCCACAACCCGCAGCCATCGCGCCGCAGCTTCCAGCCACGCCGCCCTTCTCACCTCGTGACCCCGTGGCGAGAAGCCCCGTCAGCTCGTCAAGCACGCGCTGAGCCGAAGGGGATTTGCACACGACAACTCCGCGGTTGTTGAGCGCCTGCGCCACCTGATAGGCAAACGGCTCCTCAAGATGCAGGCATTCAACCAGCTCATGCTGTTCAAAGAGGGCTTCAGGCGTTCCTTCAAACGCAACGCGACCGTCGTCCAAGGCAATCACGTGGTCAGCGGAAACCACTTCGTCCATGAAATGCGTTACGTGAACAATAGTCTTTCCAGCTGCACGGAGTTTCTCGACAAGGCCCATGACGTTATTTCTATGCACAACGTCAAGAGCTGCGGAAGGTTCGTCAAGAATCAGAATCTGCGGCTTCATGACCAGCGCGCCCGAGATGGCCACGCGCTGCTGCTGGCCGCCTGAAAGCATCTGTGGATTTTCTGACGCAAACTCGGTGAGAGTGCCAAGTTCAATCTGCTGTTCTACCAGCGGTGTTATCTGATCGCTGGGTACCTGAAGGTTCTCTAGACCAAAGGCAATATCGTCTGCGACAACGCTGCAAATAATCTGATCCTCAGGATTCTGAAAGACCAGGCCAAGCTGCGGACGAATGGTCTTATACGCTTCAAAGTCAACTTGGCCGTCATTGACAACGGTGGTTCCCAGAAAGGTAACGGTTCCCTCGTCAGGGGCGGTAAGGCCAGAGAGAATTGAGGCAACGGTAGACTTGCCCGAACCGTTTGCGCCAACAATACAGGTACGTTTACCTGCGGGAATAGAGAATGAGACGTGGTCTAAGGCAATCACGCCTTTTGCGTGCACAAAGGTCACGTCCGAAAGCGTCGCAGCTACAGGCAGGTCCTTAGTTTGTGCGGTGCTTTCAGACGTGTATAAATCAGGGAAATTGTTGCCCAGGTTACTCACCGTCTTTGATGCTCTCAAAGAGTGAGGTAGCCGAGCGCATAATAACTACAAAGATGATGCTGTTAATAGCAACCTTCACCACGTTGAAGGGGAGAAGCGCGGGGACAATCAGTCCGCTTACTGCCTCGACGCTCATGCCGGTGTAGATTGGAGTAACTACAAGGTTGCCCAGAATGCAAGCAACAACACTGACAACGCTACCCACAATGAGGGCAAGTACCAGCTGCTTGATCTTCTCAGAGCGGTTATACACAATCAGCGAAACAGGCAAAACGTAGGTAAGCGTTGCCAGGATTGCCATGATAGTGCCGTAAATTCCGGACTCCGTGGTGAGGTGTAGAAGGTAGGGAAGCACCGAGACAATCGCGCCCGCAGCAGGGCCAAAAGCTACGCCTGCGAGCAGGGCAAAGACGCCCGATGGATCGTACTTCAAAAACGTCACGCCTGGGATGAGCGGGAACTGAAGCACCATGGTGCTGATTGCAGCAGCTGCACAAAGCATGGCGAGAATAGCAATTCTCTTGGTAGACCAGCCGTTAGAAGATGCGGTTGTTGCGTGGGTTGAGTGGGATGAAGCCATAAAAGTCTCCGTTTCTGACATCCGGACTGTACCGTTGGTCCTGGACTTTAACCAGGTTAACCGCCTTTGCGGGTCGCGGACTTGATGGCTCTTTAAGCTGGGCTGTTATAAACCCTGAAGCTCGGCCACCTTACCACCAGTAGGTAATTGCAACCATTTCTGAAACATATCGATAAGTACTATAGCAGAGTTAACAGCTCATAACACGTAAAACAGGATGGACATTTATACGATAGAGATGAGAGATAAGCCCAAAACAACCCGATAGAAATCTAATAACATTTTGCGACATTAGGCGTTTATCTTCCTCGACTCCACGTTTTTCTCACTTGCGATAAACTATAAAAAGTAACTTACTAAGGAGCGTGTTACATGTCTGAAAGTGGCTATGACTTACAAAGCCTGGCCGGAAAGCTTTGCTCGATTGTTGGAGAAGAGAACGTCCTGGTAGACGAGCCAATGAGCGAGCACACCACTTTTAAAGTGGGTGGACCTGCGGATCTCTATGTCATCCCTGATGATCCCGATGAGGTTAAAGAGATTCTCCTTGCGGTCAAAGCCGCAGAAGCTCCTTATTTTATTCTTGGCTACGGCTCTGACCTGCTTGTTTCCGACTCGGGATATCGTGGTGTCATTATTGCAATTGCCGATGGCTTGACTGGCGTAAGCATCGACGACACCGAGATGATCTGCCAGGCTGGCGTCGGCCTCAAAGAGGCGTCCGAGATGGCCTGTGAGCTGGACCTTTCTGGACTCGAGTTTGCGTGCGGCATCCCAGGCTCTGTGGGTGGCGCATGTTTCATGAACGCAGGCGCTTATGACGGCTGCATTGCTGACGTGCTCAAATCCGTCCGCGTTCTTCTCGCCGACGGCACCTTTGCTACGCTGGACGCATCCGAGCTTGACCTGGGTTATCGTCACAGCAGAATTGCTGATGAAGGCATGATTGTGCTTTCTGCCACGTTCAATCTTCATCGCGCAGATGGCGAGAAGATCCGTGAAAAGATGGAAGAGTTCACGCGCGCTCGCGAGGAGAAGCAGCCACTTGAGCTGCCTTCCGCCGGTTCAACTTTCAAGCGTCCTGAGGGTCACTTTGTAGGCAAGCTTGTTACCGACGCTGGTCTTAAGGGCTATCGCTTTGGCGGCGCTGGTGTTTCCGATAAGCATGCTGGTTTTGTGGTCAACTACGATAACGCCACTGCCACCGAGGTCCACGCAGTTATTGAACACGTTCAAGCCGAGGTCAAGCGTCAGTTTGATGTCGAGCTTCACCCTGAGGTAAGGTTCCTCGGGGAGTAGCGAGCCGCGGCTCACACCCATCCGCAACGGGTCGCACGCGTCCGCGCGGCACTGTCGCGTCCGCAACGAATCGCACGCGTCCGCAACGAATCGCGCGCGTCCGCGCGGCGCTGTTGCGTCCGCAACGAATCCCTACGATAACTCCGCAAGAAAACGGGGAAGTCCGTCGGTAGAAATCGGCTCCTCCATGCCCGCAACAAGAGGACGCAGGTAGGTCAGGGCGGAGTCGGTAACGTTGAGACCGTCCTTGGAGATCATTTCTCGAGGCACAAGCTTTACCTTGTTAGCAACGTCGGCGACAGGGGTCGTGCGAATTTCCGTTGTATAAGGCGCATCTGAAGTTCGGTGAACGCCAACCATAACACCCGTTTTACCTTGGAGAACAGCTTCAACTCCTGCGGCACCGAGCGCTTCTGCCTCGTCCAAGTCAACCTTGCTAGCAGCGTGCGAAGCACAGCGCTGCAGCGTATTGAGCTCAATGCCGCGAGACTTTACGCCTAGCTGATCCTTGGCCAGCTGCGACAAGTATTGTGCTGTCCCGGACTGTGCTGCGAGGTGGCCAAATGTGTCAATTGAGACGGACTTTGCATCAAAAAGGAAACTACCATCTGCGTGATGGACGCCCTCGCTGACAACTACAACCACGTTGTTTTTCTCGCGAAGTCGCTGTTCAATGGCGGAAAGTAGTGCGTGCTCATCAAGCGGAATCTCGGGCAGAAGGACAAAATCTGGGGCGGTTCCGCAAATATCTTGCGCCAGTGCACCAGCCGCCGTGAGCCAGCCTGCGTCGCGACCCATGGCTTCGATAAACGTGACGTTTTTGCTGTTGTAGACGCCGCCGTCGCGGATGAGCTCGGCGGTTACGGACGCAACGAATCGCGCCGCGCTGCCAAAGCCAGGGGTATGATCGGTGCCCTCGAGGTCGTTGTCGATGGTTTTTGGCACACCTACAACGCGAACGGCACTGTCTACCTGGGCAAAGTATCGAGACAACTTGTCCGTTGTGTCCATGGAATCGTTTCCGCCGATGTAAAGCACGGCATCTACCTGGTATTTCTTGAGCTGCGCATCAATCTGCTGGTAGATAGGGGAGATGGCTGCGGATTCACGGCTCGAGCAAGTGGCAGGATTAGGCTCAAGCTCCGGCAGTTTAAAGCGGCAGCTACCCAGCCAGCTCGATGGCGTTTTTCTTAGGAGCTGAAGGTTCTTCTCGCCAGGATTTGTGGATGCGTGGTTGGACGATCTGGATTCAGATGCTGTAAGTTCAAGTGCTTCCACCAGATCAACGACGCCGCCCTCAAGAAAACCTTGAATTCCGTTACGCATTCCGAGTACGCGTAGACCTTGGGCGTGAGCTGCGCGAACAACACCCGCCAGCGATGCATTGATGGCTGCAGTCGGCCCGCCCGACTGTCCAACCAGGATTGTGCGAATTACGTGCTCTGATGTGGTGTTCATGGCGCCTCGGATTCTTGAGAGTTGACATATCAAGTATAACCGCGGTGGGAAGCTGCGGTGCTGTTATATCGACTGACGGAAAATCCTCAAAAATGTAGATAAAACCAGACTCAATAGCCCAAATACATCGTGGAGTAGCTTTGGTTATAGAATTTGAATTTAATCACGTACGCTCAATTCACTATTATGCATAATTTCTATCTGATATACATAATTATGAATGAAGATATATCAAAGATTTAATTACCCTAAATTTCAGAGTTAAGCAAACACATCTATGTCGGATAATCTGCAAAATCAAGGATAAAAAACACATCTAATAACGATATTCTGCATGAGATAAGCGTTTTGCACGAAATGTATACGCATTTTCAGCAGATTATCCGACATAGGTGTGTTCGGGCGTTTCAAACTAGGCGCGGATGCGCCTACGGAACCCATGCGCCCGCTAAGTTATCGCGTGCGGCGAGAAACCCGCAGGTCTCGCAGTCGTTCCCAGACCCAGACCCGCACCCGCACCCGGACCCGCACCGCCCCCGACGTTCGTGCCGCAGCGCCCGCGCAGCACCCGCGCGCACAAAAAAGCCGCACCTCAAATGAGATGCGGCTTCGTAGCTTCTAGCAGCCTAAACGACGTTGCAGCTCGGTCGGGCCGGACGCACGCCGTCTAGCCCACAACCTGCGGGTTTAGCGAAGGTTGTAGAAAGCGTCCATGCCCAGGTACTCAGCGCCGTCAGCGAGGTCGTCCTCGATTCGGAGAAGCTGGTTGTACTTAGCAACACGCTCGGTACGAGCAGGTGCACCAGTCTTGATCTGACCAGCGTTGGTTGCAACAACAAGGTCAGCAATGGTGGTGTCCTCGGTCTCGCCGGAACGGTGGGAGACAACTGCGGTGTAACCTGCGCGCTTAGCCATCTCGATAGCCTCGAGGGACTCGGTCAGGGTACCAATCTGGTTGACCTTGATGAGGATGGAGTTACCAGCGTGAACCTCAATGCCCTTCTTCAGGCGCTGAGTGTTGGTAACAAAGAGGTCGTCGCCGACGAGCTGGATCTTCTTGCCCAGACGCTGGGTAAGGATCTTCCAACCGTCCCAGTCCTCCTCTGCAAGGCCGTCCTCGATGGAGACGATTGGGAACTTCTCGACCATTTCCTCGTAGTAAGCAACCATTTCCTCGGAGGTAAGGGAGCGACCCTCGCCCTTGAGGTCATACTTGCCGGTCTCCTTGTTATAGAACTCAGAAGAAGCTGGGTCCATAGCAAAGCGGAAGTCCTTGCCAAGCTCAAAGCCAGCAGCCTTAACAGCCTCGGAAAGAAGCTCAAGTGGCTCCTCGTTGGACTTAAGGTCTGGAGCAAAGCCGCCCTCGTCACCAACACCGGTGTTGAGGCCCTGGGACTTCAGAGTGTCCTTGAGGGTGTGGTAAACCTGTGCGCACCAGCGAAGAGCGGTGGTGAAGTCAGGAGCACCAACAGGCATAATCATGAACTCCTGGAAGTCAACGTTGTTGTCAGCGTGGACGCCACCGTTGAGGACGTTCATCATAGGAACAGGAAGAGTGTGAGCGTTTGCGCCACCGAGGTAAGCGTAAAGTGGAAGCTCAGCAGAAGCAGCTGCAGCGTGAGCAACAGCAAGAGAAACGCCGAGAATAGCGTTTGCGCCGAGGCGACCCTTGTTTGGAGTGCCGTCAAGCTTGATCATAGCGAGGTCAAGGCCGCGCTGATCCTCTGCGTCCCAACCAATAACGAGGTCGCGGATCTCAGTGTTGACGTGCTCGACTGCCTTCAGAACGCCCTTGCCCAGGTAACGGCTCTTGTCGCCGTCGCGAAGCTCTACAGCCTCGAACTCACCGGTAGAAGCGCCGGAAGGAACGATTGCACGACCAAAGGAGCCGTCGTCAAGAACAACCTCAACCTCAACGGTTGGATTGCCACGGGAATCGAGGACCTCACGTGCGTGAACATCAAAAATCTGGCTCATAGCTCACCTTTCTTTAGGTTTAACAATTTGCTGATTGCACAGACATAAATAGTATACCCATTCTGTTATGTGGTGTGTATTGTAATTACACAGAGTATTAGGTCAGAAGTAGCTAGTATTTGACCAGGCAGAGATACTATTCGTCAGTGTAGAGATAGTATTTGACCAGGCAGACGCGCTGTCCACCTGGTCAAATAGAAAATAGCTGCGGAATTATGCAGAATTCTGCAGAATTGTTAGGTAAATATATAAATTATTTCTGCGGATACACAACAACCAGCAGCATCTTAAACTCTTCTGGAGCCTGAAGTGCATGTGGGTGACCAAGTGGCATCACAATAGACTGACCAGCTTCAAGGGTGTAGACGTCGTCATCGATGGTGATGCTTGCGCGTCCCTCAAGAATGGTGACAAATGCATCGCCACCTGCGCGATGGCTTGCAATCTCTTCGCCTGCGCCAAAACCAAAGAGGGTAACGCTGACGGCATCGTTTTGCGCAAGAGTCTTGCTGATGACCTGGCCAGGAAGGCATGCAACCTGGTCTTTAAGGGTTACTACAGTCTTTGCGTCGATGTTCTTCATGACACCAGGAATCAATTCTTCGGACATACTAACCTCCAACGGTAAATGTTATCGATGACTAGCATTTACCCGAACTAGCCGTCTTCAATCAGTAAATTTCAAAAAAATCGCAGGTAGAAATTGCTTTTTTTAAAGCAATTTGCTGAGCAGCGGAGTCATCTTTCCCTGAGAGACCACCATCACATGATGCATCGCACGCGACAGGGCGGTGTAGAGCCTACGGCGAGAAATTCCGTCTGCTTTATACACTTCTTCTTGCGCATCGGCAACGATGACCTGATCAAACTCAAGGCCCTTTGCAAGCGCAAGGTCGAGAAGAACAACGCCCTTCGCAGGGAGGGAATCGTGGCTGGTGAGTACCTTGGCCGCAGAGCCTTCCAGCTGCTTGGCAAGCCAGCGAACACGAGACTTCTCGGTGCACACAATGGCGGTCAGCCCGTCAAACTCTTGCGCCTGCTCAATAAGGGACTTCATCGTTTGCAGATACTCGGTACGCTCAGCATCTTTGTTGTCAGCTACCACCTCAAAGAACTCAGGCTTTTTGCCGCCGCGCTGTACGGAGCTTGTCTGGCCACGTTCTTCTTCGCTCAAAAGCGAGGTAAAGAGCGCGGTAATCTCGGGAGAAGAACGATAGCTGGTCAAAAGCTTGCAGGTAGAAACGGCGCCCTCGCCATGTGTCGCGGTAAAGATCTTCTCGATCTGCTCAAATGTTGCGGTGTCTTCCCAAATTGCCTGGTTGGAGTCGCCCAAAATCAGGAAGTGCGCGCGCGAGAAATACTTTCCAAGCACCATAAGCTGCGTTTCGGTATAGTCCTGGACCTCGTCGATCATGACAAACTTGACGTTTTTCTCGCCAGCACCTGTGATAAGAAGTCGCAGGTAAATGCATTCGGCACCGCTCAGCGCGGAGGCGTTGAGCATGCGCATGCCAATGCGGTCGATGCGCAGCCAGGAAGCGGACTCGATGACCTCGTGTGCAGAGGCAAAACGCCAGTTGAGGAACTCGCGGGTGCGCGCCAGAACTTCTTCCTCGTCGGAAGGGCTGATGGTGCGATCAAAGACCTCAAGCTGCTGCTCAACGTCAAGGGAGAGCATCTCTTCCTGGATTTCGTCGTTGTGAGCCATCTGACCAAGCCTGCGCTCCAGGCGGGTGTGGAGCTCGTCTTTAGCAAGTGCAATGAGGCGCGGGCCAACAGGGAATTGCGAGAACTTTGCCACAGAACTAGCCACCTGAGCTGGCTTGATAAGTGTAGTGCCCTCAACAGAAATTGCCTTGAGGTCATCCTCGTAGAGCTCAAGTGTGGCAAGTTGCTCTTCAAGTTTCTTCAGAGACTCTGGGTTGTTGTGGGCGCCCGATGCGTGGTCGGCCAGGCCCAACGCCTTGAGGAAAGAATCCCAAGTAAATACCTGCGGATTGTGCTCGCCCATGCTAGGCAAAACGGTGTTGATGTAGCGACCAAACATCTCGCTAGGAGTGAACAGGTACACCTGATCTGCGGGAAGTGTGGTGCGCTGCTGGTAGAGAAGGTACGCAATACGCTGCAGCAAAACGGACGTTTTGCCCGAGCCTGCAAGGCCGTTGACCAGTAGAACGGGCACATCCTCGTGCCTGACAACAACGTTTTGTTCGCGCTGGATAGTTGCGG
>JABZHH010000023.1:0-20424 GCA_015258925.1 Atopobium sp.
GCCTTACAAGCTGCAAGGTCTTCTCGCGAAATGGGTGTATTTGAGTGTTGAGGACGACGCGGCGCGTAAAACTGAGAGCTATAACTTAGATTTTGCCGCCCTCGACGACAATGTTGTTTGGATCTACCTCGTCGCCGTAAATTGGAGCAAGGGTCTCTTCATAATCCTTGTGGAAGAAGTTTTCCTCTGCAAGAGGGCCGGTAATCTCGTTGTTGATAAACTCCAACAGCGAAGAGTTACCCTTGTGAACTGCAGCAGCAATAGTATCGGAGTCGCCCAGGTCATCAATGCCAACAACAAAACCAGGGTTAGACTTAATCCATGCAAGTACCTCGGTGTTGTCGGTTGAGAAAGCATCGCCGCGGCCGTCGAGCAGCGCGTTATACGCATCGGCATAGCTATCAAATTTGACCAGCTCAACCTTAGGCGCGTTCTTAGCAAACCAAACCTCAGCTGTGGTTCCCTTAGAAACAATAAGCTTCTTGCCGTCAAGCTGCGAAACGTCTGTGATTGGCGCAGAGGATGGAGAAACAACGCCCAGCTTAATCTTCATGTATGGCAGAGAGAAATCAACCTTCTCTTTACGGTCATCAGTTACCGTAAAGTTTGCCAACATGATATCTGCCTTATTTGACTGCAAGAAAGGTACGCGGTTCTGTCCGTCAGTGGCAATATAGTTGATTTTAACGCCCATATCCTTTGCAAGGCGCTCTGCAAAAACAATGTCGTAACCAGCGTACTTACCGTTTGCATCAACGTAACCAAAAGGAGCCTTGTCGCTGAAGACGCCGATATTTACTGTACCTGCCTTCTTGATGTCATCAAGAGTTCTAAACTTTGAGTCTGTATCAGAAGATCCGCCCTGAGCTCCATCGGAGTCCTTTTTCTTGCAAGCAGCCAAAAGAGCTGCAGCAGAAAGTGCGCTTGCACCAAGGAAAGCACGGCGAGAAAGAGAAGCGGAAGTATTTTCAAAGAAGTTCATTTTAAATCCTAACAAGTTGAATCAATTACTGCATTATCTACGTGCAAAAACACGTTGTTTACTTATGTACACGTTCAAATTCAAAGGTGCGCAAAAACTCTTGCGCCCTTTCTGTTTTAGGTGCCGAGAAAAACTCTTGTGCATCGGACGACTCTTCTACGATGTGTCCCTGATCAATCAAGATGACTCGATCAGCAACTGCTTGAGCAAAGCGCATCTCGTGAGTTACCACCAGCATGGTCATTCCCTGCTCTGCTAGCTCCATAACTACCTGCAAAACCTCGTGAACCATCTCGGGGTCAAGAGCTGCAGTGATTTCGTCCAGCAAAAGAACTTCAGGGTTAGTCATCAACGCACGAACAATGGCCACGCGCTGCTTTTGTCCGCCAGAAAGCGCTGATGGATAAGCGTCTTTCTTCTCCCACAGTCCCACACGACGCAGCAGTTCTTCTGCCTGCGCCAAAACCTCATCCTCTGAGCGTTTCTGCACTACGAGAGGTGCCAGAGTTACGTTTTTCAAAACCGTCATGTTAGGGAACAGATCGTAGCTTTGAAAAACCATTCCAATGCCTGTTGCAGCACTTTCCCTCTTCTGACCAGAAATTACCTGATCGTGGAGAAGTACCTCTCCCCCTTGGATATCCTCCAGGCCAACAATAGCGCGAAGGAGCGTAGACTTACCGCAACCGGAAGGTCCCAACACCACAACTACCTCGCCTTTATTGATGGAAAGCGAAATCTTATCAAGCACGGGTTTCTCGCTTGAGGGATATACCTTAGTGAGGTCCTTAACTGCTAAAACGGTGTTACTCATGTGAGGCGCTCCTCTCAAGCCTGCGTGAAAGATACGAAAGTGGGAAGCAGGCGGCAAAATACAGGAAGAAAATAGCTCCATAGATCCAAAGTGCTCCGTCGGTTGGGAACTTGAAGCGATAAAAATCGGTGATCTGACTTCCAACTCTGAGCAGTTCAACCACGCCAATCAGATTACACAGTGACGTTGTCTTAATCATGCGCGTAATCAGATTAATGGCTGGTGGTAAAAGACGCTTGAAAGCCTGAGGCAGAATGACCTTAAAGAACGTCTGCTGGCGAGAAAGACCAAGTACAAATGCACCGTCATACTGAGATGCTGGAATTGACTCCAACGCTCCTCTTACCAGGTCCCCAAGCTCGGCAGCTCCCCAGAAGGTAAAGACCACAATTGATGCCTCAACGCCATCAAAGTTGACATCAAACCATTCAGAAGTGCCAAAGTACACCACAAAGAGCAACACCAGTTGAGGCATAACACGAACAATCTCAAGGTAAACGCGAAGAATTGCGCGAACAACCTTGTTGTTGGATGTCATAAAAAGTCCAACGAGAATACCAAGAGGAATAGAAAGTGCTACAGAGATAAGGCCAATGTGCACCGTTGTTGCAAGACCTCCAAGAAGGCGCGTTATTACTCCTTCCTGCAGCAAAATGTTATCGACGGGCATAGTCAAGCCTCCTCTCTAGCCAGCTGCCAAGCAAAGAAATAGGAACAAGGATAATCACATAGGCAATTACCAGCATAAAGAGGGCTTCTGTAGTGTCGTATTGCATGCCAATAATGTCCTTGGTTACGTACATCAAATCTGCAAGAGCAATGCCGGAAACAACGGAAGATTCCTTAATCAAGAAAATGACGTTAGCAACAAGGCCTGGAATTGCTACAGAAAGTGCCTGTGGAAGAATAACGTGCTGGAGCGCTTGAATCTTGGAGAGACCTAGAACCTGTGCAGACTCAAACTGAATAGCTGCAACTGATTCAAAGCCTGCGCGAAACACCTCAGCCATATAGGAACCGCCAAGAAATGTTAGGCCCACAACAGCTGCTACCTCTGCATCCATTTTGAGCCCAACTTTAGTCAGGCCAAAGTAGATAAGAAACAGCTGAATAAGCAGGGGTGTTCCTCTAGAAAGCTCAACGTAGAGAGCATTGAGCTGACTCAAAACAGGAATTTTTGACAGCGAAATCTGAGCACTTATCAAACCAACGATAAGCGAGAAGACAACTCCAAAGAAAGAGATGGAAAGCGTTATTTTTGCAGCTTCTGCATACAGTGGGAGGTGTTCCCCTATGAAGCTCCAGTCCATGCGAATAAATCCTCTCGGGATGTGTGAATACTCACACAAGAGTTACAAAATAGCTTTACGCCCGAGTCTATACCAGGAAAATTTTGCTCAGCGACAATTACACCCTGGTCGTATGTGACCCGGGCACCAGACACATCGCGGTGCATGCACAAAGTGCAGTGTATGTCGTAGCCATAATTCGCATGCGTATAATCCTAGCCGCAACTAGGATATTGTCAACTCACAATTGGTAAATTTTTTGATAATGGAAAATTCTTCCACTAAATCATCAACTGACATACGTGCATTAGCAGGACTTGTAGAGGGCAGTTGACGTGCGGAAATACCAGTTTGTTGCTCAGTGTAGCGCTTATAAAATTTTGTTGCCGTCCCACCAAGTGTAAAAATGGCGCAGATTGATGAATCTTGAATAAGAGCGCCAATGTTGTGTGGAACTGGATTTGCAATAGAAGCGTCGCTTGCGCCCTTAATATCACAAGCCTTAAGCACATCACAGAGAGCAAGATGATGTCTTTTGCAGAAATCAATCTTTTCAGGTATGGACTTGAGGGGTTTCTCGCCATATAACGCGGCAACTACGCGCCAGAATCTATTCTGAGGATTGCCAAAGTAAAAGCCAATTTCTCGAGACTTAGGGCTTGGCATTGATCCCAAGAGAAGCACGCGAGAATCAGGGAAAATGATAGGGTCGAGCGTGTTTTCTACATGCGTAAGCGCGGTTTTGACAGCATCGCCAGCAGGCTGCGTCGTCTTTGCAGCCACGATTACTCGCCTTCTTGCAGTGGCTCAACAAACTCTTGCAGATCATCAAGGCGCAGTACGGTTACCTGACCGTAGCCGGCTCCACCCGTAGTACCGGTATCAATTCCCCACTTATCGCCATCTGACTGGACCCATTGCGCAAGACCATCAGGAGTAGTGGCACAGCGATTCAAGTTTTTTGCACCAAAACTTGCTAACAAAGGTGTGGGTGTATGACCACAAATTACAACGGGATACGCTGCTTCTGACGTGCGGAAATCCGTTGGATATTGCCAAAACTCTTCACGAATCCACAAAAGATCGTTTTCAGACTGCTTGCTTAAATACTGCTCCAAAGAAGCCTTATCCCAGGCAGTTGGCAAGGGAACGCCGTTAGACTTTATGCCCGCATGTACCAGAACAAAATCTCTACCTTGTACCTCAACGGTGGCGTACAAAGGAAGCGCCTGCAGCCAGTCAATCAGCTCACTATATTCTTCTTCAGAAAGCGTTTTGAGCTCAGCAAGGGTTGCGTCTCCCCCGTTAATCTGCCACATAAACTGAGCTTCAATATCGGCTTCTGGGTCCAACGCTTGCAGCGCAAGTTGCTCATGATTGCCCATTAAAACCGTACAGTTAGGAAGCTCGCGAATTGTCTTAATAGTGGCAAGCGAGCTAGGGCCACGGTCAATCATGTCACCAAGACAATAGAACACGTCTGACTCGGTTGGATTAATACGCTCTAGAGCACGCCTTAGCGGCTCCACATGACCGTGAATATCAGAAAAAACGTACGTTGCCACAAAAACCTATTCTGTCGAACCTTCATCTGCAAGCGTCTGACCATCAAAGTTCAGATTTTGCGTAAGCTCTTTTGCAGTATCAAGATTAAAGTCTGGCGAGAAGAAAACGTCAAGTGCATATGGCACATTTGCCAGCGCATGGTCATACAAATCCCAGAAGCTCTCTTTGCGAATCTCTCCCGTAAAAGGATCAGTCCACTCATTTCCTGCTCTGTTATCAAAGTCAGAATCGGAGGATTCCCTTGCCCCGTGAGAGAGCGCCTCAATCAAAGAGAACCTATTTGTACCAAAGGTGCGTTCAAGATGACCAAGTAGCTTTCTCTTCTTACCTGTTGGCGAATATGCTAGATGCTGGATAATCCTAAAATCAACAGCAGCTGACGAGAAAATCCTGGTATCGGTAGGTTTTTCATACGTCCATAGCAACGCAAAGAAAAACACCCTATCCAAAACGTAAAGCGTATGCAGCGATGCCTTCAAAACCTCGCTATAAGGCCTATAGGTAGCTACCGTTTTACCAAGATGGGCGTAAAGAATTGCCTCATCAAGGTCCTTCTCGATTTCTGCATGTACTTGATTTTTAGCAGAATCATCCAAGCCCTCTACACCTTGAGAGGTAAGCATGTTTTGCCAGTAATAAATAAAGGGGTGAGCGGTTGAATCAAGCATATAGTGACAGAGGAATCCCGCAATATAGGCGCGAGCAACCGCAACATCTTTGAGTGGCAGAGGCGCAATTGCGTCTCGCATAGAAAGAAGGAGTTCAGGCGTTTTTTCTTTATGCATGATTGATGCGTATTTGGCATAGCGATGTAGCAGCGGATCTGCCGCTAAATAGAACAGTGGATCTGGACCTTGATTGCCCAGGAGAAAAGCTTCTCGCTCCTCCATTGTGGAGAAACCAAGTTTGCCTGCAGCTATATCAAAGGCATCTTTGCCAAAGAAGTCATGAGTTAAAATTGCGGGCATGTCCATTCCTTTCAGTTTGCTACCGTCCATTTTACCCAGCAATGGCACAGTGCGTTAGAGAGAATATAAAACAGCATGTAGTCACTATTGTGAGCACAAAACCTCTAAACTCTCTTCAGCTACCGCCTACCGAATAATGAGGCTTACCCCCTGTAGCAATACTTAAATATTTGATATCTTTAAACATACTTGGGGGAGATATTTTCTGTCTGAGCCATCTAGCTTGTATTGCGACTGCAAGCTGGGAAAGTAAGGATCTAAGGAGTGAGGTATTCCTTACGGCCAGCAAAGAAAAAACCTGCAAAGACAGAGAATATCTAATTGAGGGGAGCGATCATGGCACGCTGCTATGAGAAGCTTATCTCTGCAGGTAAAAATAGTCTCTGCAGAGCAAAAACATCACGTTCTTCTCACATGAAGAAGCGTGAGTAACATGAATACGGCAAGAAAAATCAAACTCTATAGGATGCTTACGGCTCTTGCCTATGGCGACGCCTATGGCATGCCAACAGAGATGATGTCACCACACCAAATTGATTTTGCGTTTCCTGATGGAGTTCAGAGTCTTTCAAGTCCTCCAAAAAATGACTTCTTTGGAAGACCTTTTACCGCAGGTCAAACTACAGATGACACCGCAAACGCAATTATTCTGACTAAAAATATCATTGATAATCAGGGGATTTTTAATCAGTCGAGCTACTTTGACGCTCTAGAAAACTATGTGGCAACAGAGCCAAATGCTGCCCAGGTGGTTGGTCCTTCCACAAGAGCTGCACTAGCCAATCGACTTTCTGGTCACTCACTTAAAATGTGCGGACGCCTTGGTACCACTAACGGATGTGCCATGAAGTGCGCGCCGCTGGCTTCAATTGTGAGCTGGAAAGACAAACATGCGCTCATTAACAGCGTTACTGATCTTGCACTTCCCACTCATGGAACCAACGTAGCTATCATGGGCGCATCAATGATTGTGGCCGCCATCAACAGAGGTCTTACTGAAAATTCGTTTACGGTGGAAGACGCTCTTGAAACTGCTTTAAGCTACGGACACCGAGCGCTCTACACAAAAATTGGCACACAAATGCCTATGCCTAGCATGTACCAGAAGTGCATCATGGCGCTGGAGTTCTGCGAGGGCGCCAAAAACCTTGAGGCTCCCCTAGCGGCATCAAGAGACATCTACGACTACTGCGGCTGTGGCTACGAAACCATAGAGACCATACCTGCAGTTCTTGCAGTGGTAAAGCTCTCTCAGGGTAAAGTCTCTAGAGCAGCGAGAATAGCTGCAGAGATGGGTGGAGATACAGACACCATTGGGTCTATTGCCTGCGCTATTTGCTCTCAGATTCACTATGACGTTTTGCCTGATGAAGTACGTCTGCTTGAGCGCGTCAATGGATACCAGTTTGAAAAACTTGCAAACGATTTGGAAAACGCCACTTCCCTACCGTATGATGTAGCTATCTAGGTTGCGCTCTTTGCGCCATAGCATACGTTTCTTGTAGGAGGCGCTATGAGCTACTGTGCTCTTATCGATTTGCACGTCCACCTTGATGGATCAATTCCACTATCTGCCGCAGCTCAACTTGCAGCAGATACGGGACTTGATTTCTCTTTGGCTGAACTCAAAGAAAAGATGCAAGTCCCAGCTCATTGCCAGGATCTTAACCAGTATCTTGCTACATTTGAGCTGCCGCTCAAGCTTATGCAGTCAGCACAGGGCATTCGTACGGTTGCAAAGGCATTTCATGAGCAGCTTGACGCAGAGGGTATTCTCTACGCTGAACCCCGCTTTGCACCAGGAAGTCTTATTGCAGGAGGTCTCTCTCAGCAAGAAGTTCTTAAGGCTGCTCTTGCTGGTAGAGCTGACTTCTATGCAGAGCATCCACAGTCAGCGCTCCACACGGCATACATTATTTGCGCTATGCGTGGCACAGGTGAAGAGCTTAAGCACAAAAATGAAGAGTCAATTGATCTAGCCGCAGCGTACCGTGGAAATGGCGTTGTAGCAGCAGACTTAGCAGGAGCAGAAGCGCTCTTTGCCACAGAGAATTTCTCGTCACTTTTTGCTGAGGCACAAAGAAAAGATGTTCCTTTTACTATCCACGCGGGAGAAGCAGCTGGCCCAGAAAGCATCAAGGCTGCGCTTCGACTTGGCGCACAACGTATTGGCCACGGTGTTCGCTCTTTGGAGGACACAGGCGTTATCCAGGACCTTAAAGCTGCAAATGTTGCGCTTGAGATTTGCCCTACCAGCAACCTTCAAACGCGCATCTTTGAGTCAATAGAGCGTTTCCCGCTTGAACAGCTGCTTGATGCTGGTCTGATGGTCACTATCAACACGGACAACATGACTGTCTCCAACACTACCCTCTCGCGCGAGTTTGAGCTTTTGCAGCAGCACTGCGGTCTAGACAAAAATACCGCACGTGAGCTTGCTGAAAATGCTGCACGTGCGGTATTTAGTGATTCTAGCGAGAAGGACCGTCTACTTGCCCACCTTAGGCAACAGTAGCCTCATATCCTGCCTGAACAACAGCGTCAACCAATGCGCTATCAGCGACATCAGAAGACAGCTCAACTACAGCGCTCTTCTCGTCAAGTGAAACGGTTGCCTTAGAAACACCCTCGACAGCCTCAAGAGCCTGTGTGACGTGTGCAACACAGTGCTGGCAAGACATGCCCTCTACGTTTAGTTTCTTCTCCATATAAGATTCCTCCTTCTGTGACGCGGATGCGTCGTTTGTGGACTTAGATTGAACGTCAATGACTGGTTTTGTGTCATGAGCGTCTTGGCGAGTTGCTGAGCTGGTATTCTTTGGCTTCCAGGTACGCAGGCGCAGTGCATTGCATACAACAAAGACTGACGAGAAGCCCATGGCGGCTGCACCAATCATAGGGTTCAGCGAAATGCCAAATGGATACAACAGACCCATAGCAACAGGGATACAAATGGTGTTATAGAACAGAGCCCAGAACAGGTTCTCCTTGATATTGGTCATAGTGGCACGAGAAAGCTCAATTGAGGTTGCAACATCAGCTGGATCAGACTTCATCAAGACAATGTCAGCGGACTCAATAGCAACATCGGTACCTGCGCCAATTGCAATTCCCACGTTTGCTCGCGCGAGCGCTGGAGCATCGTTGATGCCATCGCCCACCATCACAACGTTTTCTCCAGCATCCTGGAACTGCCTAATGTAAGACTCTTTTTGGCTTGGCAAGACGTCAGAGATAACCTGGTCAACGCCAAGCTCTTTACCAATGACGTTTGCCGTTGTTGCCTGATCTCCGGTAAGCATGACAGACTTAACACCCATAGCACGAAGACGAGCAATGGTAGACGCACTGGTCTGCTTAACCTTGTCGGCTACAGCAATGACACCAAGAAGCTTACCCTCAAGCGCAAAGTACAGCGGTGTTTTTGCCTGTTCAGCTAGCTGCTGAGCCTGAGAAGCCAGCTCTTGTGTGCTGATGCCCTCCTGCTCCATAAGACGAGCGTTTCCTGCTACAAGGCGTTTCTCGCCAACCTTTGCCGTAAGGCCACCACCAGCAACCTGTGAGAACTCCTGTATGTCAACAAAGCTGCCTGCAGACTCTCCAAGCTTCTCTTGAGCGTACGTAACAATTGCCTGCGCAAGTGGATGTTCGCTCTTTTGCTCAAGCGCATATGCGTACTCAAGCAGCTGCTGCTCGGAAGTTCCACCTGCACAAAGTACGTCAGTTACGCTCGGCTTGCCCTCAGTGAGCGTTCCGGTCTTATCAAGAACAACCACGGTTGCTCGGACTGCGCCCTCAAGCGCCTCGGCAGACTTGACCAAAATGCCATTTGAAGCGCCCAAACCAGTGCCTACCATGATGGCGGTAGGTGTTGCCAGGCCAAGTGCACAAGGGCAGGAAATAACCAGAACAGCAACAGCGTGCGAGAGAGCAACCGCAAAGTCACCAGGAGCTACAAAGACAAACCATGCGGCAAACGTTACCAATGCAATTCCAATGACAACGGGGACAAAAACGCCAGCAATGCTGTCAGCAAGACGCTCGATAGGTGCTTTGGAGCTTGTTGCCTCGTCAACCAGGCGAATGATGCCTGCAAGTGTAGTGTCATCGCCAACAGCGGTGGCACGCATCTTAAACCAGCCGCCGGTAGATACCGTAGCACCTGTCACGGAATCGCCAACGGTCTTACTTACAGGAACAGGCTCTCCGGTAATCGCGGACTCATCGACAGATCCTTCTCCTTCGATGACTTGGCCATCAACAGGAATTGACTGACCCGCCCTTACCACAAGCACGTCTCCCACCACAACGGTCTCTGCAGGAACTTCCTGCTCAACACCGTCTTTGACGAGAATGGCCGTCTTTGGAGCAAGGTTCATAAGTGCGCTAATTGCACCTGTGGTATGACCCTTTGCGCGAGCCTCAAAGAACTTACCCAAGGTAATCAGAGCAAGAATCAAACCTGCGGACTCAAAGTACATGCCGTGCATTGCCTGGTGAGCTGCAGTAATGTCTCCTGCAACAAAAGCGTTTGCCATCTGGTACAAACTGACAACACTGTAGGCAAACGACGCTGCTGAGCCCAGCGCAATGAGCGAGTCCATATTAGGAGCGCCATGCAGCAATGAGCGGAATCCACCAACAAAATAGTGGCGACAAATAAACAGAATAGGAATGCAAAGCAAGAGTTCGGTAAGAGCCAAGTTCATCATGCCATTCATACCAGAAACAGCAGGCGGAACAGGTGCTCCCATCATCTCACCCATGGCAAGATAGAACAGTGGAATGGCAAACGCCATTGAGGAGATAAGTTCAATCCTCTTTTGCTTTACCGCCTTTTCTGAAGCATCGGTAGCATCTGCCTTAGTAGTTGCAGCAGAATCTTTTTTGTCGCTACGAGGTGTTGCCTCATAGCCTGCTTTGCTTACTGCGTCAGAAATCTGCTTGAGGGTATCTGGATTACCGTCGTAATCAACTTCCATAGAATTCTTAAGCAGATTAACGCGTGCCTCAGAGACACCAGAAACAGAGTTTGCCGCCTTCTCTACGTGCGCAGAACAACTTGCACACGTCATTCCTTGTACATCAAAAACTTTCTGATCCATAACGCCACCTTACATAAAACGCTTAAAGAGGTCCATGACCTCATCAATAACTTCTGTATCACCCGACTGGATGCGGTCAACCACGCAAGACTCCAGGTGATCCTGCATTACTTCTCTTGAGATGGCCTTAACCGCAGACTCAACTGCTGCAAGCTGAATAAGGACGTCTCCGCAATAACGATCCTCATCGATCATTGTTTTAATGCCATTTAACTGGCCGATTGCACGGTTAATACGGCGAGAAACTCCACTTTTAAGCTCATTTGAGCGAGGAGTAGCCTTGTGATCACAATGACAACAAGTTTCCTGTGGTTGGCTGTCTTTCTGAGCCATCTGTCCTCCTTTGCATACCCTAAGGGGGTATTAGTTTCTGTAAACAGTATACCCCCATAAGGTATTTTTATGCAACAAAAAAACAGCAACCGAAGCCGCTGTTTTTTATCTACCTATAAAAGAGAAACTCAGCACTCAAAAATACGTGCTACTCATCATCCTCTTGATCTTCTACACTTCCCTCAACAAGACCTAAAGTACTCTGTGCATCTTCAAGGCTCTCTAATGCAGTAACACCTCTGAGCTTGCGGTTCATAGCCTTTGTTCTAGTAGTAAGAATCTTATCAATGGTAGTTTCTGCAGTTCTAATCTGTTTTTGAGCTTTCTCAAGCTGCACCTGATACGTCTCAAACTCTGTCTTAACCGCAGAGAGTACCTTTTGAATTTCGTCGGCATGCTTCTGAATAGCAACAGATTGAAATCCCATTTGAAGACTGTTAAGAAGTGCTGCCATAGTGGAAGGTCCACACACATTAACACGATACTCTCTCTGTAGCTGCTCAAGCAAACCCGTCTGACTGACTACCTCTGCATAAAGTCCCTCAAAAGGAAGGAACAAAATAGCAAAGTTAGTTGTCTCTGGTGGGGCAATATACTTTGTAGAGATATCTTTTGCCTCTGCCTTAATTCGAGTCTCTAGACCCTTTTTAGCAGCAGCAATCGCCTCCTCATTTCCTGCATTGATTGCATCCACTAAATGCTCGTACGTATCCCCTGGAAACTTTGAGTCAATAGGAAGCCAAACGGTCTCCCCTGACTCTCCAGGCAACTTAACAGCAAACTCGACGCGCTCAGAAGAACCGGAAACAGTAGCAACATTCTCTTCGTACTGCTCTGGAGAAAGAATGTCTCTTAGAATTGCGCCAAGCTGAATTTCTCCAACAATTCCGCGAGTCTTAACGCCAGAAAGAACCTTCTTTAAGTCTCCAACACCTTCCGCAAGACCACGCATTTCTCCCAAGCCTTGATGAACTTGCTCAAGTTGCGTAGATACGCGCTGGAACGATTGGGTCATACGCTCATCGAGCGTTTTCTGGAGTTTCTCGTCAACGGTCTGACGCATGAGTTCAAGTTTTGCCTCGTTCTCTTTACGCATATCGCTGAGCTGTTTGTCAACAGTCTCTCTAACCTTGCCAAGCTGCTCAGTTGAAGCCTGGGAAGTTGCTTTCATGTTGTCATCCACACGACGCTGAAAAGCATCAAAACGAGCATCAAGCTGAGCAATGCGTTGATCAGTCTGCTTTGTCTGATTTTGCAGTGTTGAGGTGAGCTTTTGATCAACTACCTCTCTTACCTTCTCAAGCTTTATATCCATAAGCTCTTGCATTTTTGCCATGTTATCCGTAACACGACGATCCAACTCTTGGGAGCTTCTTATAAGCTCTGCAGATGATGTTTGACTTTGCTCTTGCAGCGTCTTTACTTGCGAGAGCTTAGAGGAAAGTGTGACAAGGCTCACGATAAGCACAATGACAACTACAGCCAAAACTAACAGCACAAGCAAATCCACAAGACTCCCCTAACTCATAGCAGAACAAACAAACGCAAACACAGCAAACACAATCTGAGTGTTAGCCAAAAATTCCGTAGATTGCTTCTGCAATGCTATTGGTAATGCTCTCTACGATATTCACAAATGGATTATCGGAATTAACATCTTTATCTCCATAAGGATTAGTGAAGTAATCCCAGAATTCTTCCCAATAGTTTTGCTGGCGGTAATACCTATAGGAATCATCATCTTCAGTACGATCCTGCTTATCATCAACGTTGTTTGTTTCGTTCTTGCTGTTCTTTTCTTTCTCTTTCATAGAAGAAAGCGTCTCATCAGAACCAAGCGTGACGTTGATGGTAAGGCGGTCTTCTCCACGTACGACCTCTACAGGAACGGTCTCTCCAATCTTGTGAGAGCGAACGGCAATAATAGCTGCATCAGCAGAAACTACGCGCTCTCCACCAATAGAGACAATAACATCACCCTTTTTAATACCAGCACCCTCTGCAGGACTATCATCAAGAAGGCCTGCTACATACGCACCGTAATCTACCGAGAGATCATTGCGCTTTGCAACTCGAGGAGTAACGGTCTGCATAGAAAGACCAATATAGGCATGCTTAACTTGCTGGCCAGAAAGAATCTGATTTGCAATATCAATGGCATAGTTAGAAGGAATTGCAAAACCAATACCCGCAAATGACTTGGTATCTGACGAGAACAACGTACAAATACCCACAAGCTGACCATTAGAGTCAACCAGAGCGCCGCCAGAATTACCTGGGTTAATAGCTGCATCAACCTGGATGAGGTTTGCATAAATAGTGGTTTCTCCACCCTCTGTCTCAAGCATATCTCCACGAGAAAGAGCAGACACGATACCTGCAGAAACAGAGTGATCAAGACCAAATGGACTACCAACACTCATAACCCAACTACCAGGAGCCAAGTTATCGGAATTACCAATCTCAATTGGAGTAAGGCTATCTCCTTTAAGATCTGCATGAAGAACAGCCAGGTCAGAGGTTGGATCTGTACCAACAACAGTACACTCATACTCTTTATCATTAACGGAGATAGAGAACGTATCCATACCCTCAATAACGTGGTAATTGGTAAGAATGTCTCCATTTGTGTTCAATACAACGCCAGAACCGGTTGAGCCTGATGAATCACTGGTAGCCTTAACTGACACAACCGAAGGCAAAACCTTAGAAGCTACCGTTTCTGCCGTCTTAGTATCAGTTGGTTCTGCAGCAGGACGAGACGTCGCTGCTTGAGAAATAGTTGCCTGACCAGATACTGCAGGAAGCTTAGAGATTCCCTCTCCCAAAGCAATGGTAGGAACACAAGCAACGGCAAAAGCAATTGCACAGGCCGTTCTTTTTACACTTGAACTTTTGAACATAGACATAAATCCAGCCTGCTCAACTGGCGAGAAACGCTTATTTACAGTGGAATCTGTGGTTAAACCATGCGCTTGGTTCTCCATAGACATCCTCCTTAACATCACTTTGATGCAAACAACTAACGCAAATAATTCTGCGCTAAACATCAATTTTTCAATATGTGTATTCTACCCGTTATACCGGACAAAAATTCGTTTCTCATTATGAGAAAGACGCACGGGAGTCCTGCTCGTAAGTAAGAAGTTTGCAGATCCCATTAAATACAGTCTGTACCTGCGATTATGCTCTAAACAGATAGCCTACACCACGAACCGTCTCAAGATGAGCGGCTGCTTGAGGACCAATCTTTGAGCGAACACGCCTTACGTGAACGTCAACTGTTCTGGTACCGCCGCAGTATTCAAAGCCCCAAACGCGCTGCAAAAGAGCCTCACGTGAGTATGCACGAGACGGATGGGTTGCCAAGAATGACAGCAGCAGATACTCCATATACGTAAGATCAACAGGAGATTCATCAATGTAAACCTGATACGTTGCCAGGTTAATCTTTATGTTGTCAACAATAACCAAATCTCTAGAAGTACTCTCGGTACCTGGCCACAAAAGCAGCGAGCACCTAAGGCTAAACTCCTGGATAGTTGCAGTAGACAAAATAAAATCGCTCTTGCCCTGAACAGGCAGAACAAACTTAGAAAGATTATCAAGGTCAGCAACAAACAGACGAGCAATTCCACCGTTTTGCGCAGAATAATTCTCAACCGTGCTAATAACATCCTGGGAAAGTTCTTTTTGATCAAGAATGATAAGGTCAAACGTGTGACCAGAAGCCGCAGCCTGAGAAAATGAGGCTGCATTTGCAAGAGCAATAGACACATCAATGACATGCGAAAGTTCACGCATACGTTCATGTAAGCGTGTCGTTGCAGATACAAGAAGAATATTCTTGTGATGCATCGATTCCCCCTAGGATAAGCTTAATCTTATAAAGCATACCACAAGCTGCGAATAAAGAGCAGATATACCTTATTATCTGCAATTAGGGCGAGAAGATCTTCTCGCCCTAAAATACTTTTTACGTTTGCGTATTAATTCTAAAAAGTATGGGTTTTACGCAATCGCACCAATGAACTCAGCTGTTCGAGGGTTTTGTGGATTGTTGAAAATGACATCAGGAGTACCTTGCTCAACTACCACTCCTCCTTCCATAAAGACCACGCGATCTGCCACGTCTTTTGCAAAACTCATCTCGTGCGTTACCACAATCATGGTCATACCAGAGTTCTTTGCCAGATCACGCATAACATCCAAAACACCACGAACAAGCTCGGGGTCAAGCGCGGAAGTAGGCTCATCAAACAGAAGTACATTTGGATGCATAGCAACGGCGCGAGCGATTGCTACACGCTGCTGCTGCCCACCGGAAAGCGCACCAGGCTTGAAGTCTGCTCTATCGGCAAGGCCAACAGTCTCCAGCTGCTTTAGCGCCTCTGCCTCTGCCTCCTCTTTTGACTTTCCTAGAACCTTAATCTGACCAATCATTACGTTCTCTTTGACCGTTAAATGACCAAACAGATTGAATTGCTGAAAGACCATTCCCACATCTCTACGAAGCGCATTTACCTCTGCCTCGTTTGTGCCCGTAATCTCTTGATCTTCAATAAGAATATGACCTGCAGAAGGAGTCTCCAGTAGATTGATACAACGAAGCATGGTGGACTTACCAGAGCCCGAAGGACCAAGCACAACCACAACTTCACCTGGCCAAACAGTCAGGTTAACGTCATTTAAGACATGCGTTGATCCAAACGACTTATTGAGGTGCTCAATACGAACAATAGGATGTTCACCTGCCTCAAAAGTATGATTAGTAAGGGGCTTATCACGCTCAAATGCCTCTTGTGCAGCAACTTCAGCATCCAAGGCAGGATGTTCTGTGTTCGACTTCTTTTTGAAAGAAAAGAAAGACATTAGTTTTCCTCCTTGGAAAGAGCTTGAGTCTTACTAGCTGCGACGCTTGCTGTTTTGCCTGTTTCTGACTGCTCCATGCGTTTCTCGATACTGCCAACTACCTTAATAAGAGGCAGAGTAATTGCCAAATAGAATAGGGCAGCCGTCATATATGGCGTCATGTTTCCCGTTGAGGTGGTGAGGTTTTTAGCAAACATCATCAGCTCCATAACACCTACAGAAGAAAGCAGCGAGGTATCTTTGTAGGAAGTAATGAAGTCGCTGGTAAGAGGTGGAATAACACGGCGGATAGTTTGAGGAATGATGATAAACGTCATGGTCTGGAAACGATTCATACCAAGAGAGCTTGCTGCCTCATACTGACCCTGCGGAATTGATTGAATGCCCGCGCGGAAAATCTCTGAAAGATACGCAGAAGAATTGATAGCAACCACAATAAAGCCAAGCAGATTGGTGTCCAGATTGATATTTAACATGGGAAGACCAAAGAACAGAATATAAATCTGCAGGAAGAATGGGGTTCCACGCAACAAATTGATATATACCACCGCAAGTGCACGCAGGAGTGGATTCTTGGAAATCTTCAACAGCGCAAAGCCCATTCCCAGCACAATGGCCACAGGATAGGCGCAAATTACAATTGCAAGACAAACCAGCCATCCAGGAAAAAGCATCACCACTGAAGAGACAATCAGTTGAGGCTTTAAGAACATCCCCAAAAAGTGGTTGGAATTCCACGCTTCAACCCAAGGCTGAGCATCAAGCCAATTCACCAGAGCCTGAACAGGTGTGTTAGGAATAATGGTGATTTCGGGAGAAGAAGCAAGCTTTTGAGTTCCCTGCTCAGTGGTGTAGGTTCCCTCAACAGTGCACGAACCGCCGTCAGCAGGAAACTTCATGCCGGAAATCTCTACACGAATAAGTTTTTGAGCGTCCACGGGTGTTGCAAAAGAGATCACAACCTGCGCTCCCTGGACGCTTGTAGTTGCCTCAATCTTCTCGCGCGTAAGACCAGAAAGAACGGTCACCTTAGTAGTTGCGCTCTGCAGATCGGAGCCCTCAGGAAGCTGCAAGGTCAGCTGAGAGACCTGCTCGTCCTCAACTGTTCCCTCCCAGGTTAAACGGGTCTCTTTGCCACCGATAACGCCATTGCCTTCTGTCTGATTTGACTTAGCTGTTGCCTTATTTGTGGTGAGAGCAAAAGCACTCTGAACAGAAAACGCGCTCAGAGACATAAAGAACAGCCCACTCAAAAGAAGCGTGGCGAGAAGAACTACAAGCAGCGAGAAGTACGCGCGATTATGCGGGAGCTTTGACTTAGCTGAATTATAAGCCGTACTCTGAGGCGCAGATTCAGCTTTGAAACTCGCAGATGACATGCACAAGGACAGTTGCTGTCCTGACATAGTTTTGTGCAAAAGTGCAATCACGTGATACTCCTTTAGAGCTTAGTTGCGATAAATCCTGATGAAAACAGTGAGTGCTTGAAGCCAAATCTGACTTCAAGCACTTTTTACTGAGCTGATAAAACTAGATGTTAGAGCCAAACCATTTGGTTTTGAGAGCAGTCATGGTTCCGTCCTTCTCCATGTCTGCAAGAACCTTGTTAATTGCTTCGGTCAGTGCGGGATTGTCCTTAGAAACAGCAATGCCATACTGCTCACCTGTTGGAATCTCTTTTGCAATAGTCAGATCAGAGTATGAAGTGCTAATCAGATTGGAAGCAACAGGCAAGTCAATGACCATAGCATCGTACAAACCAGTCTGGACTCCTGCCATTGCTGCAGCAACATCGTCGACAGAAACGATAGTTGCCTTTGGAAGATTCTCCTTTGCCCAATCCTCGCCGGAAGTACCTGTCTGAACAACAACCTTCTTAGAAGCGTCGTTGAGCGTCTGCTCGGTCTCGGTGCTGCCTGACTTAACAACCAAGGACTGATTGGAGTCGAGGTAAGAAGTAGTGAAGTCTACCTCCTGAGAGCGCTCGTCAGTGATGGTAATGCCTGCGATAGCAACGTCTGCTTTGCCACCCTGCTTAATAGTCGGAACAAGAGTGTCAAACTTCTGGTTTGGCAGGTACGTAACCTCAAGATTGAGTCTTTTTGCAATCTCGGTAATAAGATCAACGTCAAAACCAACAGGAGTAGTTGAGTTGCCTTCAAAATACTCAAAAGGCTGGAAACCAAGCTCTGCAACAACAGTTAGGTGACCCTTAGTTACCAGCGTATAGCCAGACTCTGACTGTGAAGTGGTGCTCTGCTGAGCAGTCTCTTGTTTAGAGGGTGAGCAGGCCATAAGACCCATAAGCGCACATGCCATAGAAACAACTGCGACGCCCTTTAGGGCAGCCTTCTTAGCTGTAGTTACAAATGAAGATTTCATATCTGCCTCTTCCTGAATAAATCTGAGCTGAAATTCATTGAAATGAATTATAGGAAGCAAATATGAAAAATCTACTTATAATTTTCTTCGTATTTCTCGTTTTTATTGCATAAAAATGACGAGAAGAACCACTTCTTTGCATAAATGACTACTCTTTAGTCATTCTATCCAATAAAGCCCAGGTAAAAGTAATTTTTTCAGTTCATAAAACGGTAACAATTCGAGCAAGAAGACTACATTTTTTGCGTAAAACAAGGGTTTCTCGTCAAAAACCCTGCTCTGAAAAAATCAGAACAGGGTTCAAAGGTACATATAAACGCAAGCAGAATAGTTGCTTAGCAACCAGCGTAGTATTTCTGGGTATCCCAGTCAGTGACGGTAAGGCAGAACTCACGCCACTCCTCTGCTTTGCGCTCACACAGATACGAGAAGATATGCTCACCAAGAGCGTCTTTGAGAAGCTCAGACTGCTTGAAGCGCTCAAGTGCCTCTCCAAGATTTGTGGGGAGTTTCTCGCCATAATCAGCAGGATTTCCGCCTACAAACTCTTCAGGAAGCAAGAGGCCTTCTTCAATACCCTTAAGTCCAGCCATAAGCGTGACAGCATTAGCCAAATAAGGATTTGCGGTTGGATCAGGAATACGCAGCTCGGCACGGGTAGCAACGTGCTTGCCTGGCTTGTGCGTAGGAATGCGAACCATAGCAGAACGGTTTTTACGACCCCAGGTTGCATAGGCAGGAATAGCATCACGATCAAAACGCTTATAGGAATTAACCGTTGGGTTAGTAATAAGCATGTACTCGGGAGCGTACTTAATAAGACCTGCAATGTACTGCTGAGCAAGTTCAGAAAGGTGAGCCTCGTTCTCAGTCTTTGGAGCCCAGAACAGAGACTCGCCATCGTGGTCAAGAAGCGACTGATTTAAAAGCATGGCTGAGCCTGGGACACCCTGAAGAGGCTTTGGCATAAACGAAGCAAACACACCGTGAAGTGTTGCAATATGTCTGATAACCAGACGAGCAGTAACAATGTTATCCGCGCAAGTTAGTGCTTCTGCATAACGGAGCTCAACGCCGTTTTGAGCAGGGCCAGCTGCATGGAAAGAATACTGAACAGGAATAGAAAGATTCTCAAGTGCACGAGACGTGGAGTATCGAAGGCTATGGCTGAGGTCAGCAGAATTCAAATCAAGGTATCCAGCCTGATCAATAGGCTTTGGCTCAGTCCCGCTCACAAAATAAAAATACTCAAGCTTAGGGCCAACATTTGCGACATAGCCAAGGTCTTCTGCCTTGATAAAAGCATTTCTCAGTACAAGGCGTGGATCGCCTGTAAAAGCCTCACGTCGAGGAGTCTGAATATCGCAGAATACGTTTGCAACTACACCATCATCTGTCTTCCATGGAAGAATCTGAAACGTATCTGCGTCAGGGAATGCGAGAAGATCGGACTGCTCCTGGGAAGCAAAGCCGTCAACGTTAGAGCCATCAAAACCAATGCCCTCAACAAAAGCCTCTTCTAGCTCCTCGGGGGAAATGGAGAGAGCCTTTAATCCGCCGAGTACATCGGTAAAACAAAGACGCAAGTAGCGAACGTCTCGTTCCTCTACCGTGCGAAGAATATAGTCAATTTTCTTATCCGTACTCATACGGTCCTCCCGGGTCAGAAAACTGGAATCGTAACTACCATGACACATTCTTGTTACGGCTATGTTTCCACTTCCCTGAAACCGGGCGAATGGTAAAAATTGTTAATGAAATTGTGACAATTGACCTATTGAGCGTCAAAAGCCTTATCAACGTCAGAAATCATTTTCTGAGCAACACCGCAGTGACCATCTCCACCATGATGAGTGCCGCAGCTACTGGAAGAAGAGCATCCAGAACAAGAACCCTCTTTTGCGCTCTTAAGTTGAGAGCGGACACAAAGAGCAACAAGAGCAATGACAATAAGGACAATCAAAATATCAATAGGACTCATACAGACACTCCTCAATTTGTTAACTAAGGCATACTATACCCTCATTGCTTGCATGCATGCGCTGAATTATAAATTATTTGCAGAATCTAAATTCTTACCAAAACAATTGAGAACTGCGCTCTCAGTCAAAGT
>JABZHH010000024.1:0-15658 GCA_015258925.1 Atopobium sp.
CTCCTAAGGCGATTGCGCTGGCAACTCGCAACAGAGATGCCCTGGACCTCCAGGAGTGCGTAGAGCTCATTGAGTGCGACCTGGTAGAAGGCGTACCCACAGAGCTTGCACAGTCCTTCTCGGTGTTGGTGTCTAATCCGCCTTACATTCCCACACGTGTGCTTGAGCAGGAGGTACCTACTGAGGTCAAGGGTTTTGAGCCTGAGCTGGCGCTTGACGGGGGAGAGGACGGTCTGGACGTCTATAGGCGATTGCTCGAGGCTGCTCCGCATATGCTTCTACCTGGTGGTATGTTCTGCGTTGAGCTCTACGAGGGACACCTGGACAAGGCGGCGCACCTTGCCGAGGAGCAGGGTGTGTGGGAGTCCGTTGAGGTCAAAGAGGATCTGACGCACAGGCCGCGCATTCTTGTGGCACGTTTAGCAAAGTAGCACTTCAGCCGCCTGGCGAGAAAATCTGTGTAACGCATAACACCGCGCAGCACACAACACCGCGCAGTACACAACACTGCGCAGCACACAACAATGAGTCGAGGGTTTCATGGGCGAGTACATCAAAGTTGATCAGATGAATCCGGATACATCTGTAGTTTCTTTAGCAGTTGAGGTGGCGCGCCGTGGTGGCGTGCTTATTATGCCCACCGATTCCGTCTATGGCATTGGCGCTGCTGCAACTCCTCAAAACCCAGGTCATAAGCGCATCTTTGAAATTAAGCAGCGTCCTTCAACGCAGACGCTTCCCTGGCTTGTGGGCAGCAAATCTGACCTGCAGAAGTATGCGCACATTACGCATAACTGGGCAAATAAGCTGGTAGAAGCATATTGGCCAGGAGCCCTTACACTGGTGGTTACCGCATCAGAGAACGTTCCTGATGAGTACGTCTTGCCAGATAACAGAACCATTGCACTTCGCATGCCCAACTCGCCGCTTGTGTGTCAGATTGCTGAGCAGCTTGGATCTCCTCTGGCAACTACCAGCGCAAATACGCACGGAGCTCCTTCTGCAGTTGATGGATGTGGCCTTGAAGCAGGCCTTATTGAGCAGGCAGACTTGACGCTTGATGGAGGTCCGGCGCCCCTTGCTATTGCGTCGACTATTGTCGACTGCACGGGTGATGAACCGCGTATTTTGCGCGAAGGCGCCATCACAACCGAGGATATTCTCGCCACTGCGGGATTTGCAAAATAGATAAAAAATCCTATCCCTTTTATGTGTTTTGGCTGCAGCTTTTGCCTGCATGCGGTACTCTCTATAGGAGTGAATTTTCTGAGGAGGATACGTATGCGTATTGCAGTTGGTTCCGATCACGCTGGCTTTATCCAGAAAGATCCTATCATTGAGCACATCAAGTCGCTTGGTCATGAGGTTTTGGACTTTGGTCCCGCAAACGATGACCGTGTTGATTACCCTGATTTTGCAGATAAGGTTGCTCGCGCAGTTGCAGCAGGCAAAGCAGATCGCGGCGTTCTGATTTGCGGAACTGGTATTGGCATTGCTATGACTGCTGATAAAGTCCCTGGTATTCGCGCTACTCCTGTTCAGACCGTTCAGTTTGCAGAGCTTGCTCGCGAGCACAATAACGCAAACGTCATTGGCCTTTCTGGTCGATTCATTGATCTTGCTGTAAACGAGGCTATTGTGGATACCTTCCTAAGCACCGAGTTTGCAGGCGGCCGTCATACGGGACGTGTCGAGAAGATCATGCGTGAAGATGATCCTAACTTCAAGGGTGTTGACGCTGAGTAAGTAAGCGGTACATAAACAGTGCCGCATAAGTAATACATACGCAAACCTGCAGGGAATGTAGAGGCTAGTAAAGTTGTTCGCATTCAAATAAGGCGCAGGTCAAGCTCTTGGAGGGAGCATTATGGCAGATTATGATGAGTCCAGACTTACGGTTGTTGACCACCCACTAGTTCAGCACAAGCTTCACATTCTCCGTGACAAGACAACCACCACCAAGCAGTTCCGCGAGCTTGTCAACGAGCTTGCAATTCTTGAGAGCTACGAGGCAATGCGTGACTTCCCACTTGAGGACGTCGAGGTAGAGACTCCTCTTGAGACTATGACCGCTAAGCGCATTGCTGGTAAGAAGGTTGCTATTATTCCAATTCTTCGCGCTGGCCTTGGTATGGTTGACGGCATTCTTGAGCTGGTTCCTTCTGCTCGCGTCGGTCATGTTGGTATGTATCGCGATCCAGAGACCCATCTTCCTCACCAGTATTACTGCAAGTTCCCTGCAGACATCGAGAACCGCACCTGCCTGGTTGTTGATCCAATGCTGGCAACCGGCGGCTCTCTCACTGCTGCTATTCAGTTCCTGCGTGAAGCAGGTGTCAAGGACATTCGTTGCCTGACCATTGTTTCTTGCCCTGAGGGCGTCAAGGCAACTCTGGACTTTGACCCAGAGGTACGCCTCTACACCTGCACCGTTGATCGTCAGCTGAGCCCAAATGCTTACATTCTTCCAGGCCTTGGCGACGCAGGTGACCGTATTTACGGTACCAAGTAAGGAACTCATCGCCCTTCTCGCAATTTAATATAGTTGCGAATACGTACGTTAGTACTTGATCCAGCGCTCACATAACGTGTGTACTGGATCATTTTTTCAAATCATCACTTTACGAGAAGAAATAACGGTTGGCATATATCAAAAACTTTGCGAATACCAGGGGATATTGATACGACTATTTTTACCTGGACATAACTGTGTTTCTCAAGAAAATAGCAACGTAACAGCAGCTTATTAGTGTTATAGTTGAATGAAACAATAACGGCAGCTAACACGAAATGTGTCAGTAATGTGAGAGTTTGAGCATAAGTCAATTATTTGATTTTGTAATCGTGACTATGCATTCATTTAGTGCTAGTATCGCCGTTCGTCGCAAATATGCACGCCGAGTGGTAGATAATATACTCCAAGTGGCATATTCTTGGCATCTTACGTTGCGTTTCAAGTATGCTGAGCAGTGACGGGCAATCTGAAATGGTTGCAGATTGTATGGGGAGGTTGAGACAGAGTGGATGTTCTTGCGCAGTTGCCAGCAGAGATGGCCGAGCTGCTCGAAAGTTTTTTGCCACACGCATTGGTTGGTAACACCACCTTTGGTTTCACTAACTACATTTTCTATTTCTTAATCGCTGCTGTGATTTTCCTGATTGTCTGCTTTAAGTTTAAGAAGAAGCAGGCAGAGAGCATTGTCCCTCAGGGACGCTTCGTTAATGGCGTTGAGTACCTGATTGAGTACATTAGAGATGACGTCTGCAAGGCTTCTCTTGGAGAAACTTGGCGCACTCACTTCCCATTCTTGATCACTATGTTTATGTTCATCCTGATCAACAACATCATTGGTCTTATTCCTGGTGCACACCCAGGCACCGGTACTATTGGTGTTACTGCCGCTCTTGGCCTTTGCTCCCTTGGATACTTTATGTATGTAGGTGCAAAGAAGATGGGTGTTATTGGCTACATCCTAAGCCTTGCACCAAAGGGCGTTAACCCTGTTATTGCAGCAGTTATCTGGGTTATTGAGGTCTTCTCAACATTCCTTCGTCTGGTTACTCTGGCCGTCCGTCTGTTCTGCAACATGTATGCAGGTCACATCGTTATGGGTACATTTGCAATTCTTGCATCTATGTACTTTATGCCAGCTATTGAGAACTTCTCCGCATCAACAGCTGCTCAGGCAGGCTTTTCGATCTTCTGGGTTCTGCTGTTGATTATCATTTATTTGGTAGAAACTATTGTTGCCTTCATTCAGGCATACGTTTTTACCCTACTCTCTACTGTCTACATCCAGCTGGTAGAGTCTGAACACTAAGCAAAACGCTTAGTTGGTGGCATTGCCACACTGTGGTGCCAAACGGCACAAAAGATGAAGTCATCTGAGCCCACGCTCAGTTGATGATAGGTATGTATATTGGTCGCCTTGAGAGGGGCGAGCGAAAAAGGAGGAATCGTGGGTATTTTCGGATATGCTCTTTGCGTTATGGGAGCAGCAATTTGTATTAGCGTCGTAGCAACGAGTGCCGCTAACAACATGGCTCGTCAGCCAGAGGTTCAGGGTCGTCTCTTCACAGTCTTTATTCTTGGCTGCGCATTCATCGAGGCACTTACCCTGATTGGCTTCGTTGTTACCTTGATGGTTAAGTAAATTACTGTTTGTAACAGCGAAAACGCTACGTTGGAGGAATGCATGAATACGATTTGTAAGGGAGTTAAAAAAGCCAGCACAGTAGGCGCAACTGCTGCTCTACTTGTGGCAATGGCTCCCTCAGTCGCACTTGCTGAAGAGGGTGCAAGTGGTGCCGATATTCTTCTTCCAAAGCCCGCTGAGTTTGTTCCTGCTCTGATTGCGTTTCTGATCATCTTTGCTGTTGTAGCAAAGTTTGTATGGCCTTCCGTTCTACGTATGCTTGACAAGCGTCAAGAGAAGATCCAAGGCGATCTGGACGCTGCAGCAAAGGCTCGCGAGGAAGCCAACAAGGATCGTGAAATCGCAGCAGCTGGTATCGACGCAGCTAAGCAGCAAGCAGACGAGATTGTTTCTGCTGCTAAGCGTGAGGGCGAAGAAGAGCGTGCTCGTATTATCGAGCAGGCAAAGGCAGAAGCTGTCGAGATTATTACTAAGGGTAAGGGCGTTGTAGAGTCTGAGCGTCGTCACGCCATGGCTGAGCTTTCTGATTCCGTTGTTGATCTTGCCGTCGATATTGCCGGAAAGATTATTGGCAACGAGCTTTCAGTAGAGCAGCAGCGTGCTCTTGCCGAAAAGTACCTTGCGGAAGTAGGTACTCCAGATGAGCACTAATAAAGACGATCAAGACAGAAAAGTAGAGGGCTATACCAGGGCACTCCTGGAGGCTGGCCGCGCAGAGGGTCGTGCAACTGCAGACCTTGTACAGGTGCAGCACGCAAAGAAGTTCTCTCCAGAAGTTCTTGAGACTCTTGGTGCTATGCAGGCGAGTGAGGATGTCAACCTTATCAATGATGTTGCCGCTACGTTCCAGGAGCTTCTTGAAGAAGAAGACAAGACACTTACAGTAACGGTAACTACTACAATGCCTCTTGATGATGAGTTACGTGCAAAGGTCACCGAGAAGCTCGAGAAGAACTTCAATACTCAGGTGTATCTTATTGAGCGTGTTAATCCCAAGATTTTGGGCGGCATTGTAGTTGAGGCACGTGATCATCGTTATGATGCATCGGTAAAGACACAGCTCACTCACATTAAGAGTAGGCTCTCTTCAGATCACGTTGAAAGTGAATTGTAATGACTGATAAGACCACTATACAGGAAGGAACGCTGAGCTCAGATGCCGTCATGGCACAGCTTAGAGAGCGCCTTTCTAAGGTCAATTCAACTGTATCCCAGCAAGAGGTATCTGCTGTTATTGAGGTAGCAGACGGTATTGCTCGTGTTGCTGGTCTACGCAGCGCTATGGCAGGCGAGTTGCTGGAGTTCACTAGCTCCGTTACGGGCCACAGCGTATTCGGTCTTGCTCAGAACCTTGATGAAACTTCAGTCGGCGCTGTTTTGTTCGGCGAAGTTTCTGAGATTAAGGAAGGCGACGAGTGCCGTACAACCGGCCGCGTCATGGATATTCCAGCTGGTTTTGACATGCTTGGTCGTGTTGTTAACCCACTGGGCCAGCCTATTGATGGACTTGGCGCTATCCACGCTACACATCGTCGCCCTATTGAGTTCAAGGCTCCTGGCATCATGCAGCGTCAGCCTGTTTGCGAGCCAGTTCAGACTGGACTTCTGGCAATTGACGCTATGGTTCCTGTCGGCCGTGGTCAGCGTGAGTTGATCATTGGTGACCGTAAGACCGGTAAGACCGCTATCGCAATTGACGCAATCGTAAACCAGAAGAACACCGATATGGTTTGTATCTATGTTGCCATCGGTCAGAAGGCGTCTACAGTTGCAAACATCCGCGAGTCTCTTTCCCGCCATGGTGTTCTTGACAAGACCGTCATTGTTGCAGCTACCGCAGCCGATTCTGCTCCAATGCAGTACATTGCCCCTATGGCAGGCGCTGCTATTGGTGAGTTCTTTATGTATAACGATAAGGACGGCAAGCCTGCTGACAAAGACCATCCAGGCGGACACGTACTTGTTGTTTACGATGACCTCTCTAAGCAGGCAGTTGCATACCGTCAGATGTCACTGACGCTTCATCGTCCACCAGGACGTGAGGCATATCCTGGTGATATTTTCTACCTGCACTCACGCTTGCTGGAGCGTGCATGTAAGCTCTCCGATGAAAACGGAGCAGGTTCTCTTACCGCACTTCCAATTATTGAGACGCAGGAAGGCGACGTTTCTGCATACATTCCTACAAACGTCATTTCCATTACAGACGGCCAGATTTATCTGCAGTCTAATCTCTTCTTCCAGGGCCAGCGCCCAGCAGTCGACGTAGGTATTTCTGTATCCCGCGTTGGTGGCGACGCTCAGGTCAAGGCAATGAAGCAGGTTGCAGGTACACTTCGTCTGGACCTTGCAAGTTATCGTGAGAAGCAGGCATTCTCGCAGTTCGGATCCGACTTGGATGCAACTACGCAGTACCAGCTCAACCACGGTGCTCATATGATGGAGCTTCTCAAGCAGCCACGTTATTCAGCTCTGGACGTAGTAGACCAGATTTGCGCAATTTACGCTGCAAAAGAGAACTTCATTGATGACGTTGATCTTGAGAACGTTGCTCTCTTCCGTGATGGCCTTGCTCAGTACATGAGTGAGTATCACCCACAGCTCCGCAACTCTCTGCGCAACGGAAAGATTTCTGATGAGCAGGCAGAGCGCTTGAGTGATCACATTAAGCACTTCAAGGCTAAGTTCTTGGAAGAGCATCCAAACAAGGTTGTGGATGAGGCAGAAGCTAATTCAGACACACCAGGCTCTTTTGACGCAGTAACCCAGGGTTCATTGCAGGAGTAATTATCAATGGCGAACCTTCACGAAATATCGAGGCGTATGAGCTCCATCAGGAGCACCATGCAGATTACGCGCACGATGTCGATGATTTCGACAGCGCGTGTCCGCAAGGCACTTGATAGGGCCGAGGCTGCTTCGCCATATAAGGAAGCTATTACCCTTATGCTTGCAAATGTAGCAGGCGCTGGCTTTAATCCTAAGAAACAGCCTCTTCTTGCTACACATAAAGTCGAGAAGAACGTGCTGTTCTTAGTCATCGCATCTGACCGTGGCCTTGCAGGCGGATTTAACATCCTGCCTCAACGCGAGGTTGAGCATGAGATGGCACGTCTTAAGGCTAAGGGTGTGTCGTCCGAGATAATTACTTGCGGACGCAAGCCAACTGAGTACTTTACGTATAGAAATATCAAGCCCACCATGTCCTATGTAGGCATTTCCTCTGAGCCTACAGCAGACCAGGCTGATCGTATTGCCTCCTATATCATGGATGGCTATATCAAGGGTAAGATTGATCGTGTCGTAATCAAGTACTGGCATGCAAAGAACCGTGTTGACCAAGAGCAGGTTACAGAGCAACTTCTTCCTATTTCGCGCGATAAACTCACGATTCCTAATAAACCACGTACCGAAGAAGCCCTCTCACAGGTGAAGACGTATAACAAGAGTGAATATCAATTCTCGCCATCTGCTTCTCAGGTACTTGATTCGTTGATGCCCGCTTATATCAAGACGGTCATCTTCCACGCACTTCTTGATTCTGCTGCAGCCGAGCATGGTGCACGCCGTCGTGCAATGCAGTCTGCAACTGATAATGCTGAGAACGTCTTAGGCGCTCTTAGCCGTACGTACAATCGCGAACGCCAGGGCGCAATTACCACTGAGCTCAATGAGATTATCGGTGGTGCTGCAGCATTGGAGGATATGTAATGTCAGATATGCAAGTAGAGACTTCTTCCTTTGAGGAAGCTATTCTCAACAAGCGCAATCAGCACGTTGACGATGGCGTAATCGTTCGCGTAGTTGGACCAGTTGTCGACGTTAAGTTCGACGGACCTGTTCCAAGCATCTATACCGCACTGACGGTAGAGGATGACACGCCTGTTGGTCACGTCAGCACCGTTCTTGAGGTTGAGTCTCAGCTTCCCGGTGGTGTTGTTCGTACCGTCGCTATGTCGTCAACCGATGGTCTTCAGCGTAACCTTCGCGTTAAGGACACCGGCAAGCCAATGATGATGCCAGTAGGCGAGTCTACGCTGGGCCGCGTCTGGAACGTCATGGGTCAGCCAGTCGACGGTGGAGATATTCCTGAAGACGTTGAGTTTTATCCAATTCACCACCCAGCACCTCTCTTCGAAGAGCTCACTACTGAGACAGAGATTTTCGAGACGGGCATCAAGGCAATCGATCTTCTCGAGCCTTATGTTCGAGGCGGAAAGACTGGCCTCTTTGGTGGCGCTGGCGTTGGTAAGACCGTTCTGATTCAGGAGCTTATTAACAACCTGGCTCAGCAGCATGGTGGTACTTCCGTATTCACCGGCGTTGGAGAGCGTACTCGTGAGGGTACCGACCTCTTCCTCGAGATGACTGAGTCCGGCGTTATTAACAAGACCTGCCTAGTCTACGGTCAGATGAACGAGCCACCAGGAGCTCGTATGCGTGTTGCTCTTGCAGGCCTTACTACTGCAGAGTACTTCCGTGATCAGGGCCAGGATGTTCTGTTGTTCATCGACAACATCTTCCGCTTCTCTCAGGCAGGTTCTGAGGTTTCCGCACTTCTTGGTCGTATGCCTTCCGCAGTTGGTTACCAGCCAACCCTGGCTACAGAGATGGGCGAGCTTCAGGAGCGTATTACTTCCACCAAGGAAGGTTCTATTACTTCCGTACAGGCAGTTTACGTCCCTGCAGACGACCTTACTGACCCTGCTCCTGCTACAACCTTTACGCACTTGGATGCAACTACCGTTCTTTCTCGTGCTATTACCGAGCTTGGTATTTACCCAGCAGTTGACCCTCTGGCCAGCTCCAGTTCTGCTCTTGATCCATCCATTGTTGGTTCAGAGCACTACCGCGTTGCTATGGCAGTTCAGGAGACCCTGCAGGAGTACTCCGACCTTCAGGACATCATTGCAATTCTGGGTATGGACGAGCTTTCTGAGGAGCAGCAGCGCACCGTTGCTCGCGCCCGTAAGATTCAGCAGTTCCTCTCTCAGTCATTCCACGTTGCCGAGAAGTTCACTGGTAACCCTGGTGTGTACTGCACCGTTGAGGAGACTGTCCGCTCGTTTGCAGAGATTATTGACGGTAAGTGCGATGACCTTCCTGAGCAGGCATTCCGTTTTGCAGGCACCATCGAAGATGTTCGCGAGCGCGCTGCAAAGATGTCCGCTTCGGATAGCTCACAGAACTAGGATTTCTCATGGCTGAGTTGACTTGTCAGTTTGTCAGACCAGATAAGCTCCTTTACGAAGGAACCGTTGAAAGTCTGATTCTTGCTTCAGCAGATGGAGAGTATGGTGTGTGGCCAGGCCACGCACCAGAAATCATTGCGCTTGGCGATGGTGTTGTAAGACTGCACATGCCTCATCCAGAGAATGAAGAATCTATGACCAAGATAGTGATTTCTGGTGGATACGCAGAAATCGATCCAACAGGAGTCATTATCTTGGCAGATCATGCTCGTCGCGTTGATGACATTGATGCAGATGTTGTGCGCGAGACAAGAGATGACGTCATTGACCAGATGCTTTCTCTTCCAGAAGACGATAATCGTCGTGCCTACTACGAAAAAAAGATAGACTGGTGTAATCTACTTCTGAAGCAAGTGGTTGAGGAGTAAAATTCTCTCACTGTCGTTTTCGGAGGTTTATGGACGTCATAAAAGTAGTAGGTGGCCGTTCTGTCACAGGAGAGGTCACTGTAGAGGGTGCAAAAAACTCTGCCCTTAAATTGATGGCTGCAACCATCATGGCTCCTGGTGTTACTACACTCACTAACGTTCCTAATATTGCAGACGTTCACGTCATGGGCAAGGTGCTCAAGACGTTAGGCGCTCGCATTGAAGTCGTTGGTCTTCACGAGCTCAAAATTGATACCACAGATATTACAAGCTGGGAGACTCCTTACAGTCTTGTTGCACAGATGCGTGCATCAACTGCTGTTTTGGGTCCCCTTATTTCTCGTTTTGGCAAGGCTGTTGTGGCGATGCCAGGCGGTTGTAATATCGGTGCTCGCAAAATTGACATGCACATCCTGGGCCTCGAGGCTTTGGGTGTTGAATTTAAGGTTGAGCACGGCAATATTCACGCAAGCGCTCCTCACGGCATAACCGGCGAGACCGTTTCTTTAGCCTTTGCCTCCGTTGGCGCAACAGAAAACCTGATGATGGCATCAGTTTTTGCCAAGGGTGTAACGGTCATTGATAACGCAGCTCGTGAGCCAGAAATTGTTGACCTTGCTACTATGCTCAACAAAATGGGTGCCAACATTCAGGGTGCCGGATCTCCTGTTATTGAGATTCACGGCGTTACAGAGCTGCATCCTGTTGAGCATGAAGTTGTCGGCGACCGCATTGAGGCTGGTACCTTCCTGGCTATTGGCGCGCTTACTGGTGAGCCTATTACTGTTCACGGCTTCGAGCCAAATCACCTTGGCCTGGTACTTAAGAAGTATGAGCAGATGGGCATTACCATCGAGACCGGAGATAGGTGGGCAAGGGCTTCTCGCCAGCAAGATCTTAAAGCTATCGATATCCAGACGCTGCCATTCCCGGGTTTTCCAACAGACATGCAGGCACAGACCATGACGCTGCTTGCTCTGGCTAAGGGTACCTGCATCATTACAGAAAACGTCTTTGAGAATCGCTTTATGTTGGCGTCTGAGCTTTCTCGCATGGGAGCCGATATTACCATTGAGGGCCATCACGCTATTGTTCGCGGCGTCTCCGGTTTTGAGGGGGCGCAGGTCAAGTCACCAGATCTTCGTGGTGGCGCCGCGCTTGTTATGGCTGGTCTTGTGGCCGAGGGAGAAACAATCGTTTCTGCCATTCATCACATTGACCGCGGTTACGAAGGATTTGTCGAGAAACTCGTCACGCTGGGAGCAGATGCTCAGCGCACTACCATTCCAGACGACGACTTTATCGAAGGATAGTTTGTGTCAACTAAACCAAAGCATGCAAAACTGCTCGACAACGGAGCCTCACAGGGCGCTTCAGCTGACACTGCACAAAATACTGCTACGGGAAGTACTCAAGGCACTGCGCCAAACGCTGCGGCCAATACTTCACAGAACGCTGCAGTTAGCAGCTCTCCTTTTAGCCGCACGCAGGCAGAGGGCTACCACAAGCGTCGTAAGCGTGTCTTCAGAAAGCAGATGGTAGTCAGGTCGCTTCTGGGCGTCTTTGCTGCTGTTTTTGTTGCCGCTGTGGTGGGCGCAGGTATCTGGTATGCAAGCGTTCAGGCACAGCTCAATAACTCACAGGTCATTACTGCTGAGCTTCGTCAGACGCTTCAGGAGCCTTCTGCACCAAGCGACCCCTATTATATGCTGCTTCTAGGAACCGACGGTCGACCTGGCGAGACTGAATATCGTGCGGATTCCATTATTTTGGCGCGTGTTGACCCTATCCATAAGCGTGTGACTATGCTCTCTATTCCACGAGATACCCGTGTCTTGTGGAAGGGTTCTTACATGAAGATTAACGCCGTCCACTACTATGACGGCGCAAATGGCATGGTACAAGCTGTAAATGAACTGTGCGGCGTACATATTGCCCACTATGCAGAGGTCAACTTTGATGGTCTCGCAGGCATTACAGATGCTCTTGGTGGCGTAACCGTAAACGTTGAGCAGTACATGCGTGACACAGAGAACTTCAGCGACGTTGTTGAACTGTACCCTGGCGTTCAGAAACTGAACGGTGCTCAAGCACTCTTCTTTACTCGTGTTCGCTACGCTTTTGCAGACAGCGATTACACCCGCATGCGCCATCAGAGAACCTTCATCAAGGCTATGATTGCTCAGATTCTGAACACAGGAGACCCTGTAGCCATTGCAAATACTGTCAATTCAACAGCAAGCATGGTTATTACCGATCTATCTGTCTCAGACATTATTTCTTTGGGCACTCAGATGATTGGCATGAACACTGACAAGGATATCTATACGGCATACGTACCATCCGAGGGAACAGAAATTGATGGCCAGTCGTATGTTATTGCAGATAAAGATGCACTTGCAAAGATGATGAAAGTAATTGATGCAGGAGACGATCCATCTAGTTTAAACGGACAAACAGATGCCGAGGCAAATGCTGAGGCTGCCGAGAAAAGTTCAGAAGAGTCCTCAGAATCTTCAAACAGCTCTTCTCGCCAGTAAAACTAAGCGCCGTTTTTGGGTATCATTCAAGTGTTAGAAATATTTTCGTTGCGTAGCGCAACTGATTTTGCATGAAAAAGACTGTCAAGCAGTCGTCGGAGGAGATTTATGGCCAACGATAACGTACAAAACGACCACACACTGACAAAAGCCGGCGAGGACTATCTCGAGGCAATTTATCGAATTGCACTTGAGCAGCCAGATGACGATAAGAGCGTCCGCTCCGTTGATATTGCCGAGAGTCTTGATGTTTCCAAGGCAAGCGTCAACAAGGCACTGTCCCAGCTTAAAGAGCAGGACATGGTTGAGCAGAGCCGTTATGGTCGTGTCACGCTGACCAAAGAAGGCGAGGCAAATGCCCGTACCACATGGCGTGCTCACCGTGCGCTTCGCACCTTCCTTGAGGAGGACTTGGGTGTAGACACAGAGACTGCAGATGCAGAGGCTTGCCTTATGGAGCACTCACTTTCTGTAGACACGCTGGCTAAGCTCATTGAATTCCTTGAGAAGCGTGGAATTGAGATTCCAAGCAAGTAACGTAACCTGGCGCTTATGCAAGCTAGGTACGTATAAAAGCGCCTGTCATTTGAGTTTATCGGCGGCAAAACCGTCATTCTTACAAGCACACGTTAGGTGTGCAGAGCCAACAGGGCTCATAGGTGAAAGGTAAACACATGAAGGCAATTATCCCAGCAGCAGGTCTAGGTACGCGCTTTCTACCTGCAACAAAGGTAACCCCTAAAGAGCTGTTGCCTGTTTTGGATAAGCCCGTCATTCAGTACGTAGTAGAAGAGGCTCTTGAGCCAGAAGAGGTTGATGAGGTAATCATCATCAATTCTCGCGAGAAGCCACAGATTGAAACATACTTTGCTGAAGACCAGAAGTTTGAGGCAGACCTTTCTTCTCGTGGAAAGCAAGAGCTTGCCGAGAAAGTCCATGCAGCTTCTGCACTTCCTGTTTCCTTTACCTATCAGGACAATCCTCGTGGTCTTGGCCATGCCGTGCTGTGCGCTGCAGACGGTGTAGGTGACCAGCCATTCTTTGTACTTCTCGGCGATTACTTTGTTCCAGACCGTCAGATGTGCATCCGCATGGCAGAGATTTCCAAGCAGCACAATGGCGCTTCCGTCATTGCAGTTGCTCCAGTTCCTGCAGATCAGGTGAATCGCTACGGTATTATCGCAGGTGAGTGCATCTCTTCTCCTTCAGATGACTCTGAGGGCGAGGGTGCTATTTGGAAGGTAACAGGCCTTGTCGAGAAGCCCCGTCCAGAGGACGCACCTTCTCACTTGTTTATTGTTGGCCGTTACCTGCTTTCTCCAAAGATTATGGAGCTCCTGGCAACTCAGGGTCCTGGTGCTGGCAATGAGATTCAGCTGACAGATGCAATGGAGCGCCTGCTCGCTGAGGAAGAGATGTATGCGCTGGTAATCGACCCAGAAGAGGGTTGCGATACCGGTACTCCTGCAGCTTGGGCAGCAACTAATGCACGCATGGCACTCTCTGATCAGAGGTCTGCAGCAGCATTTAAAGAGGCGCTCGGCAGCTATGCCAACCGCATTGGATAAAAGACCTGACATACTCCGTTTTGGCAGCGATGGCTGGCAAGCCCGCTATGACAAAAGCTTTACCAGGGATAATGTAGTTAGACTTGCAGAAGCCCTTGGTACTGTTTGGTCACAGGAGCTGCCTGGCGGCATTGTGTTTGTTGGTTTTGATACGCGCTTTGAGGCGGATTCGTCTGCCCTTGAAGCCGCGGCAACGCTGGCTTCCTTTGGTCTTGACGTGCGTGTTTCCGAGACATTTTGCCCCACACCATCTATTTGCTGGGCTTGCGCACAGCATAAAAATGTAGCTGGTGGCCTTATCATTTCTGCAACTGAGCTTTCCTGCGAATATTGCGGCATGATTATTCGCGCTGCTAACGGCGGTCCGGTTTCGCGCGATTTTCTTCAGCGCGTAGAATCAGCAACACCGCTGGAGCCAACAGACCAGCGTGGAACTTTTACCACAACAGATATAGTGACGCCTTATAAGCGTGCGCTTCTTGATCAGATTAATGTGTCTGTTATCAAGGAGCTGCGTCCTAGTGTGGTAGTTGACCCTATGTATGGCGCGGCAACAGACCTGCTTGCCGATGTGCTTTCATCTGCGGGATGCGTTGTTCATCAAATGCATCAAGGTCCTGTCAGGGATTTTGGCGGCATCCACCCGCAGCCAGCAGATCCCTGGGCTGATGAGTGCTCTTCGATGGTGGTAAGCCGTCACGCTCAGCTGGGCCTCTTGGTTGATTGCGATGGAGACCGTGCTGCTGCTGTAGATGAAACTGGTCGACTCCTTAGCCCACACGAGCTTATTCCGCTTATCACACGCCATCTTGTACAAAATAGAAAGCAAACTGGCCGCGTTGTTTCTACGCTAACCTGTTCGGCAACGGTATCCAGGCAAGCAGCTCATCTTGGTCTAGAATCCGCAAGCGTGCCCGTTGGATTTGCTCGACTTTATTCAGAGATTGAGCAAGGAGACGTCCTTCTCGCCGCAGAGGAATACGGCGGTATTTGCATTCCAAGCCACCTATTGGAGCGAGATGGCCTGCTTGTGGCCCTGCTTGTTGTCGAAATGCTTGCGTACACCCATAAATCGCTTGCACAGCTTGTCTCTGAGGACGAGGCTGAACTAGGTCGCATGTGTTATAGCAGGCGAGGAGTGCGACTTGATGCTGCAGCCACTCAGGCGTTCAGAAACATCCTTCCAGGCCTCAATCCAGAAAACGTTGCAGGTAAAGTTCCTGTTTCGGTAAGCCATGCCGATGGCCTTAAGCTTCAGTTTAAAGACGATTCTTGGGTGCTCATTCGTCCTTCTCGTATGGATGCGCTGGTACGCGTGTATTCTGAGGCTGCTAACGAGACACTTCGCGATCAACTTCTTGATGCAGCTTGCCAGATTGTAAAAGACGAAATTTAGCCTCATTAAATTGCGAGAAAAGATGCGATAGAGGACGTATAACAAAGGCGTGTGAAAAGTCGCGATAAAAGACAGTGAAAAACGCGCGGCAAGACAACGTAAAAAGATAGTAAAGACATCCTAAAAATGACAACACTATATATAGTTGAAAAATAAAGTGTTACTACTAGACAATAAAGGGAATTTAGCGACCAATATATCTAATAGTTCACTAAAGACTACGAATTGTGTAGAAATTGTGGAGGAATTAAGAAGATACAAAATCATCTTCACAAACGAGTCGTAAGTGCGTATAGTTAATCCCCGCGCCGCGCACCACGCAATGTGAAATCGCAGCGCAGCGAACCTTGAAAACCGGATACTGCGATCGAAAGATC
>JABZHH010000025.1:0-14462 GCA_015258925.1 Atopobium sp.
GGATAGCAGCCCAGTCATATACAGATCTCTACTATGTGGGCGCTAAGGCTCACGGCTCTGCTCACATGCAAGAAATCCTAAAAGAAGTATTTCCACTGCTTAACATATGCTCTATTGATGGAGCGGATATTTCAAATGCGCTTTCTGAGCAGTGGGAAGACTTTGAAGACTGTCTTATTTGGCGCGCTGCAAAAAAGATAAAGGCAGATTATATCGTCACAAGAAATACGGCAGATTTTACCCGCTCGGATATACCAGTGCTTACACCTGCCAAGTTTTTCTCGACAATAGAAGCTGAACAAAATCTGGTCTATGAAGAGGCTGAATTTTAGAAGCAATAAGGTGCGGAATAGGGCCGCAAAGCTTAAAGCTGGGAAACGCAAAAGCTCAGCATAGTGCGATAAGAAAATCTACTACAAACACACTTAGATATGTATTAAAAGTCGTGCTTGGGGGTATATAGAATCCGATGAAGATTCAGTCCCCGGCACGATTTTGTTTGGGGTAGGAGGGTGATTTTATGAGACTAGATAAATGGGCCGTAACCGCCCAGGAAGCACTGCAGGCAGCTCTTGGTATTGCTGGTGATGTAGAGGCTTCCGAGGTTGCACCAACACACCTGCTCAAGGCGCTGCTGGATAGCAACGAGCGTAACCTGCGTTCTATCTTGGAGAAGATTGGCGCAGATCCTGACACCATTGCTACGCAGGTAGATCAGGCAATTTCCAAGGCTCCAAAAGTAAGCGGAGCACAGATTGGCATTGGCAACGACCTTCTCAAGGTTATTAATGAGGCCGAGAAGCTTGCCACTAAGCTGGGAGATTCCTACGTTACCTCTGAGCACCTGCTCACTGCGCTGGCAAACGACAACACCGACGCAGGTAGGATTCTTCGCGACGCCGGCGTTACCGCTAAGCGCGTTGAAGAGGTCTACAACGAGCTTCGTGGCGATGAGCGCGTAACTTCTCAGGATGCAAAGCCGCAGTTTGAGGCCTTGGAGCAGTACGGTCGTAACGTGACCGACCTTGCTCGTCAGGGAAAGCTTGATCCAGTTATTGGCCGCGTCGAAGAGATTCGTCGTACCATTCAGGTTCTGAGCCGCCGCACCAAGAACAACCCTGTTCTTATCGGCGAGCCTGGCGTTGGTAAGACTGCAATCGTGGAAGGCCTGGCAGAGCGCATTGTTTCTGGCGACGTTCCAAGTACCCTGCGCGACAAAGAGCTTGTTGAGCTTGATATGTCTGCCCTGGTAGCAGGTGCAAAGTACCGCGGCGAGTTTGAGGACCGCTTGAAGAGCGTGGTCAAAGAAGTGGCCAAGTCTAACGGCCAGATTATTCTCTTCATCGACGAGCTTCACACCATCGTAGGCGCCGGCGCTTCCGAGGGTTCCATGGACGCTGGTAACATCTTGAAGCCAGCACTTGCCCGTGGCGAGCTTCGCGCAATTGGTGCCACTACGCTGGATGAATACCGCAAGTACATCGAGAAGGACGCTGCTCTTGCACGTCGTTTCCAGACCGTGCTTGTCTCTGAGCCTTCTGTTGAAGACACCATTTCTATCCTGCGTGGCCTCAAGGAGAAGTACGAGCAGCACCACCGCGTTCGTATTACAGACTCCGCCCTGGTTGCGGCGGCAGACCTCTCTAACCGCTACATTTCTGACCGATTCTTGCCAGATAAGGCAATTGATCTGGTAGATGAGGCGGCATCAAGGCTTCGTATGGAGCTGGATTCTATGCCAGCAGAAATTGATGCGGTTGATCGTCAGCTCACTCAGATGCAGATTGAGGAGCAGGCTCTGATGAAGGAGGAGGACGCTGCTTCTAAGGAGCGCCTGGAGAATCTTCGTGCAGAAATTGCTACGACGCAGGAGAAGCTTGATGGTATGAAGGCCAACTGGCAGAATGAGCGCGGGGCAATTGACCTGGTACAGGACTTGAAGTCCCAGATTGAGGATGCAAAGACGCAGATGGAGCGCGTGACCCGTGAGGGTGATTTGGCGCAGGCATCCGAGCTTCGTTACAGCACCATTCCAGAGCTTGAGCGCAAATACGATGAGGCAGAAAAAGCCCTTCTCGCCAAGCAGGAAGACGGCGGAATCCTCAAGGAAGAGGTCACCACGGACGAGATTGCCGAGGTAGTTTCTTCGTGGACTGGCGTTCCTGTTTCCAAGATGATGCAGGGCGAGATGGACAAGCTCAAGAACCTTGAGGACCAGCTTCACCTGCGTGTTATTGGCCAGGACGACGCTGTTTCCGCAGTTGCTGCAGCAGTCCGCCGTTCTCGCGCAGGTCTGGCAGATCCAAACAAGCCTCTGGGCAGCTTCTTCTTCCTGGGCCCAACCGGCGTGGGCAAGACTGAGCTGGCAAAGGCACTGGCAGAGCTGCTATTTGACGACGAGCGTTCGCTGATCCGCATTGATATGTCTGAGTACATGGAGAAGTTCTCGGTCCAGCGTCTTATTGGCGCGCCTCCAGGATACGTAGGCTATGACGAGGGTGGCCAGCTCACCGAGGCAGTTCGCAGGCATCCATACTCCGTCATCTTGCTGGACGAGATGGAGAAGGCTCATCCTGACGTCTTCAACATCTTGCTGCAGGTTCTGGACGACGGTCGCCTGACCGACGGTCAAGGTAGGGTAGTGAGCTTCAAGAACACCATCATTATCATGACCAGTAACGTTGGTTCGCAGTTCATTGCTGGTGCCGGCGCAGAGGGCTTCAACGAGGAGTCCAGAAAGCAGGTTATGGAGGCGCTGCGTAGTTCCTTCCGTCCTGAGTTCTTGAACCGTATCGACGACGTGGTTGTCTTCCAGCCTCTGGGTCTTGAGGACATTGAGCGCATTGTGGACATTCAGCTCAAGGATGTTCGTAGCAGGCTTGCTAACGAGCGCATGACGCTGGAGCTTTCTGAGGCGGCAAAGCAGTCACTGGCTCTTGACGGTCTGGATCCTGTTTACGGCGCCCGTCCTCTGAAGCGACTGATTCAGCGTCGCGTTGTCGACCAGGTAGCAAACTTGATTATTGCAGGTGAGCTGCATGAGGGTGATACTGTTCTGGTTGATACTGACGAGGACGGCAACTTGGTTGCTCGCAAGAAGTAAGTGAGGCCGCGCATGTGTGACGAGGCTGGCAAGTCAGTGAACCAAACGCCAAAGGCCGAAACGCAAGCTGCTGCGACGGCTACTGCGAAGGCCGCGGCGCGCAAGGACGCGGATTCCAAGAAAGCGCAGGTCGTTGACCCGGAGTTCGCTCGCGCGGAAAACGAGGACGATGATGGCTACGACCCGTACTCCGATCGTCGTCCCGTAAGCGAGCCGCTCTTTGAGCGCGATCCCTGGAGCTAGACGGGGTTTCTCGCCAGAAGTGGGTACAAGCGCGCGGGTTTCTCGCCACACGCTGAGCTTTACAAACAAAGCCGCTGGTACATGACGTATCAGCGGCTTTTTGCATGTAGTCAGGTGGCTAGTCCATGATTGCGTGCTTGAAAAATGCATGAAGTCTGTGTAAAACAGCTCAGACATGACGAGCAAAACCGGCAAATAGCTCAGACTTGGTGCATTTTTCCGGCAAATCATTCAGACATGGCGAGAAAATCAGGCTCCATGTGAGCGTCCATGGAAGGGCAATCTCGAGCACGCTTCAAAGTCCGCCTGAAAAGTACAAAGAATCTGTGTTTGGGACACAGATTCTTTGATGAAATCAGGCAAATCTACAGTTTCTTTTACATTTTTAGGCAAAAGTTACAGATTCTTTTATGAAATCAGGCGCGCACTGGATGGCTCAGCTGCCGGCACATCGCGCGACTCCGCAACTTTGCAGCTACCGCTGGCAAACAGCGCGGCCTTGCAGTTTAGCGAATCGCAACGCCCCAGTTGGTGGACATCCAGGTCCAGAGGAAATAGAAAACTGCGGCAATAATGGCCAAAACGATGATGGCGGCAATCAGCGAACCCGCATTTGATCGGCGCTCTTTTCTGACAAAAATGTCGCGCTGGCCCTTAGGAACCTGCAGGTATTGGCCGTAGTGAACGTCTTTGCGAAGGTGAGCAATCTCGTTCTTTGGCTTGCGCCAACCCTTCTTCGCGTAAGCGCCCTTGCTGGACTCAAAGCCAGCAGCTTGGTTCTCTGGAATCTCGAGTTTCTCGCCCGGCATCGTAAAATCGCTGATAGGCTCCACTGTTTTGTGATGACGGTGCTGGCGAACGTATGGCTGCTTCGCAGCATTCTCGCCTGCATGCTCAGAAATCTCAGATGACGAGAAGTGCTGTGCGCCAGTTGCGTGAAGCTCGGCTCCATCAGCTGGTTGGGCTTCCTGCTCAAAAGATTCAGCGTATTCAAACTCCTGCTGAGCGTCAGTACGAGAGTCCTGATCAGCAGGTGAAACGTTGTTTTCAAGGTTGTTCGAGGTGTCCACGATGGTCCTTTTGTCGTAGTCTCGCAAAACATTGATATAAAACATGATACCGCAGCGCGCGCAATCCTGCACAGTTTTGCTCGGATATTTAGGCGGTCGCAGATTGAACGTGTGTCGGTACGCACATCGGCTTGGGTGTCGGCCCGCGTGTCGGCTCGCGTGTCGGCTCGTGTGTCAGTCCGCGTAGAAATGGAGTACATAACTGCAGGACAATCTTAGTCGTTAAGACTTAGAAATTTTATAAAAAGTTGTATAAATTTGCGCAAGCAGGGTACAACAGATGATGAACAACGAAGTGCCAATAACGGCATCTACCAGTAAAGGAGTGGTTACTATGAAGAATGTAGTTCCCTATGATCGTATTGCAAGGAATCTGAGCACGTGGCCATTTGGTTCGTTTGATTCTTTCTTTGACGCGCCTTATTCCGCCCTGTCTTCCGTCTCGTCCGACGCTTTTGTTATGAACGTTGAGGATGCGGGTCAGTCTTACGTGGTAACGGCCGAGCTCCCTGGCGTTTCTAAGGAGAACATTGACGTCGAACTCAACGAGGGTAGGCTTTCAATCACTGCTACTCGCAAGGAGTCCGAGGAGGAGAAGGCCAAGAACTACCTGCACAAAGAGTCTTCTGAGTGGCAGGCAACTCGTGGCGTGTATCTGAAGGACGCAGCTCGAGAGGGTCTAACTGCAAAGCTTGATGGCGGCATCTTGACCATCACTGTTCCAAAGCAGGATCAGCAGGCTAGCGTCACAAAGATTGCAATCGACTAACACTAGTGCTCTGAGAGGCAGCTTTGGCGGTCAGTCAAGCTGCTACTCAGGCAGTAAGGTGCCTGGTAGTTGACCTGCCAGGCACGTATAGCTGCAGCCGAGCGTACGGCTAGACGTGCCTGTTCAACGCCCGATTACAGGCACCTCGCATAGCGAGAAGATCTTGGAGCTCCAAGGTTTTCTCGCTTTTTTTGTTGTCTCGAAACGGGAGGCGCGCAGCTTAGATCGACATCGGCCAGTCCTGGCTGGCAACGCAAACGGCAAGAGAACCGTCGGGAGTTTGCGCTTCGGTAAACGCGTCGTTGAGTGGCTGCGCGCCAACCGCTTCTGCAAGCGTTCTAACGGCGATGCTTGGACGGTTATTCTCGTGAGAGAGATGCATACCAACCACGCAGCGGGTATTTGGGCCCACAAGCTGCGACAACGCCTGCGCGGTGTACTCATTTGACAAGTGACCGGAGTCTCCGTGGACACGTTGCTTGAGCACGTATGGATAGGGTCCCGTGAGTAGCATGTGCTCGTCATGGTTGGACTCGATAGCAAGAAGACGCACGTCAGAGAGGCACTCGAGAGCCTTGGGCGTCAAAATACCCGTGTCGGTGCAATAACCCACGGAGTCCACGATGCGCCTATCAGGACCAGCAAGATAATCAAAGCGCATGCCCATAGGCTCGCAAACATCGTGCGAGGTGGGGAAGGTGCTTACCTCAATGTCTGGAGCAGCATCAATATGGACAGAACCTGCCTGGTCAACAAGGGTAAAGGTGACGTTTGAACAGGGCTTTCTTGAAAGTACAGCAGCAGTTCCTGTTGTAGCAAACACGGGAACATCAAAAGTTTTACTTACTACAGAAAGACCCGCGACGTGGTCGGTGTGCTCGTGCGTAATAAAGATGGCCACAAGCTCAGAGAGGTCAACGTTCAGCTCTTTAGACCGACGCAGAATTTCTTTTCTAGAGATTCCGCAATCAATCATAATGAGACCATCAGGCGTTTCTAGTAGGCTGCAATTACCTTTTGATCCGCTGGCAAGAATATGTAGGCGAAACGTGGGATTCATGAATTTCTTTCTACTGAGTAACTTTCGGGTATAACTGTAACAAACACACCGGACAGAAATTGGTGCTAAGTGCCATCCGTACACGCATACTTCAATAAAAAGAACGCTCTCACTGCAAAAGGCCAGGTAGATGATCAGCGTCGAGGCCAGGCAGAGGGCTCGCGACGTGGCCAGGCAGATACCCAGCGACGTGGCCAGGCTGCCGCGCCCGTCATCCTAATGGTCTCGGGCGGAGCTGACTCGATGGCGTTGCTCCACATGGCAGCAACGGAGCCACTTGATCTCGGAGATGGCGCAGGACTTGTGCGCGTTGCAAAAGAGCGCCTGCATGTATTGCACGTAAATCACCTGATTCGCGGAGATGATGCGGACGCTGACCAGCGCTTTGTCAAAGAGACTTGCGACTCGCTGGGCATCTCTTGCACCGTGCTGCGTGTGGACGTGGCAAGGCTCGCGCAGGAGCGTGACGGCAACGTGGAAGATGTTGGTCGTCGGTTGCGGTATGACGCCGCGCGAGAACTCGCTCAAAAACTTTGCACTGAGCAGGGGGTTTCTCGCCAGAAGGCAAAGATTTTGACAGCGCACACGGCGGACGATCGCGCAGAGACGTTTATGATGAACGTGATGCGCGGGTCCGGCATGAGCGGCCTGGCGTCGATTCCTAGGCATCGCGGGTTGATTTATCGCCCGCTGCTCGACTATACGCATGACCAGCTCAAAGACTGGCTGAAGGCTCGCGATCTGGACTGGCACGAGGACGCCACCAACACCGATACCCACTATCTACGTGCGTATATGCGCCACAACGTGCTTCCGCTTCTTAAGGCGAGAAACCCGATGTTGGTGCAAACGGTGTGCAAAATTGCGGATTTGATGACCGACGAAGACGATTATCTTGAGGGAAAAGCCGCTCGCAAACTGAGGCAAATTACGCTGCGGAAGAGCGAGTCTTCGCTGGTACTTGATGCGCTGAAGCTGAGTTCCACCGACGTGGTGATTGCTCGTCGCGTGGTAAGGATTGTGGTCAGGCAGTTGATTCCCGAGGCTTGGCTTGAGTTTAGGCACGTAGATGCTGTGCTTGAAGCGGTTGCTGCGGGAGTTGGCGTGGCTAACCTGCCGCAGAACCTTGAGGCGCGCGTTCGTCTGGGCACCGTGACGTTCTCGTTCACGGGCGCTGCGAGGAGCGCGGGCGGCACGGGAGCAGGCGCGGTCGGCGCTGCGGCTGTGGTCGCGGCCAACGGAGAACCCGCAGGTACATCGCCTGCTGCACCAACGTTTGGCGAGCACCTTGCAGTTCCGGGAACGCTGGAGCTGGCAGACGGCCGAGTGCTTTCGGTGCGCATTCTCCCTGTGGAGCACGGCTTTGACGTCGTGTCCTATGCAACCGCGCATAGCCAGGAGTGGTTGGGCGAGTCGGTTCTTCTCGACGCAAAAGCCTGCGGGGTAGATCCGGTTCACGGCGGCAGCCTGTGGGTCTCGGGACCCGAGGCTGGGGACACCATGCAACCCCTGGGCATGCACGGGCAGTCAAAAAAGATCTCTGACCTGCTGGGCGAGGCAGGCGTTCCCGTTGAATCCAGGAGTATGATGCCTATTGTGAGCACAAATATTCGTGGACATGTAGTGTGGGTTGCGGGAATTCGTCCCGATGAACGAGTAAAATGTACGCAAGATACAAAACAGCTGCTAGAATTGAACATCTATTCTGGTCACAAGCCATTTGAGAGGAGCCAGTAATGGCGGAGCTTCACCCTGATATTGAAGAGATTCTGCTTGACGAACAGGACATCAAGGACATCGTCAAGAAGGTGGGTGCGGAGATCACGCGTGACTACGCGGACAAGAATCCCCTGGTCATTGCTGTTCTTCGCGGAGCTGTTGTATTCATGGCCGACATCATGCGCGCCATTGAGTGCCCACTCTCCATCGATTTTATGGCTGTTTCCAGCTACGGCGACGGTGTTAAGAGCTCCGGCGTCGTGCGCATTGTAAAAGACCTTGATACCAAGATTGAGGGCCGCCACGTCATCATTGTTGAGGACGTCCTGGACTCCGGTCTGACCCTCTCTTACCTGGTCCGCATGCTCCAGTCTCGTAACCCCGCTTCTATTGAGATTGCCGCTTTCCTGGTCAAGGACATTGAGGGCAAGCGTCCAGCTATTGATCCTCGTTACGTGGGCACTCACGTACCCGACAAGTTTGTTGTTGGTTACGGCTTGGACTACGCAGAGCGCTACCGCAACCTGCCATTTGTTGGCGTTCTGAAGCCTTGCGTGTACGAATAGGCTGAGGCGGGCCGGTTTGCTTCAAAAATTTGCGGCAAAACCCGTGGAATAGATACAAATTTGTTAAAACTTTTAAAGTTGGGCGAGAAGATCGATCTTCTCGCCCAATATGCTATCTATCAAAGGTTGTGTGAGGCCAGATGCGCGGCGGTGTCATCCACGCCTCCATCCAACGTTTTACCAGGTAGTTACGGTAGGCTTCGAGAGAATCGAGAAACCATGGTCAATCAGACAAGTCTTGCATACGGATCAGAAAAGTCTGCAATCCGCGAGATTGCAGGTTATGCGATGCAGCGTCGTGCTGAGATTGGCGCTCAGAATGTGTTTGATTTCTCGATTGGCAACCCTTCCGTGCCTGCTCCTGAGTCTGTTCGCACCTCTATCGAGGCCGCCATGCAGCTGCCTCCTCAGCAGGTCCACAGCTACACACCTGCAATCGGCATTCCCCAGGCCAGGGAGGCAATTGCTGCGTCGCTCCGACGTCGCTTTGGAGATCACGCAGCTCAGGCAGACGATCTCATCTTGACCTGTGGAGCGGCTGCCTCCGTTTCTATGGCGCTCAATTCCATTGTTTCTCCAGGTGAAGAGGTCATTGTTATTGCTCCATACTTCCCCGAGTACCGCGTGTGGATTGATCAGGCTCAGGCTGCCTGCGTTGAGGTTTTAGCTGACGAGAAAACCTTCCAGATTGATGTTGACGCCGTTTGTGCAGCTCTTACGCCTAAGACTCGCGCGGTGATTATCAACTCTCCAAATAATCCTGTTGGTGCTGTGTATACCAGGGAAAACCTGGACGCATTTGCCAATATGCTTCGTAAACGCTCCGCTGAGCTGGGCACTGACATTTACGTCATCTCCGACGAACCTTATCGCGAGATTGTTTTTGGCAACATTGAGGTCCCTTGGGTTCCTGACGTCTACGAGCGCACTATTGTGTGCTATTCCTACTCCAAGTCCCTTTCGCTTCCTGGCGAGCGTATTGGTTGGGTGCTGGTTCCTGCTTCTAATCCGGAGCAGAAGGAGATTTACGCAGCTTGCGCGGGTGCCGCTCGATTGCTGGGTTTTGTGTGCGCGCCAGCGCTTTTCCAGCGCGTTATTATCGACTGTGTTGATGAGCCAGCAGATGTTGAGGCCTATGCAAAGAATCGAGAAGTTCTGACCGAGGGCCTCACCAAGCTTGGGTACGAGTACATCCAGCCTGACGGTGCATTCTACCTGTGGGTTCGTGCTCCTGATGGAGATGCTCAGGCATTCTGCGATGTGGCTAAGCAGTTTGAGCTGCTGCCTGTTCCATCCGACTCGTTCGGCTGCCCAGGTTGGCTGCGCGTGAGCTACTGCGTTGCGTACCAAACCTGCGTGGACTCGCTTGCTGCCTGGGAAAAGGCTCTTGCTGCAATGAAATAAGCGCCGCGGGAGACACAACAGCCCAACGGCGAGAAGATCACCGGGCAAGAAGACCGCCCGTCAACGGCGAGAAAAACAATCGACCACAAACGACAAAGTGAACTGCCTCCCATTTCTTGGACATAAGAAATGGGAGGCAGTTCACTATGCGGGTGATTATGATTCTGTAGCGTGTTAGCGTCGGCTTTTAGGCCTGGCGCACAAAATAGCGCAGCTTTGGTAGGTTCTGCTGAAGAATCGACATGTTCCTAATCAAGATAGCCAGGCAGCTAGGCGGTCACACTGCCTGATATGCATCTCTATGCATAAACTTCATCTAATATGCTAGAAAATGAATAGCGTCATATAAAATATTTAACTATAGGTAAATTCCGCACCTACGGAACACACCTAAGTCGGATATTCTGCTCAGATGGGGGCATTTTACACACCTAATGAAGATAATCTGCGCGTTAGAGGTATTTTCAGCGCCATGTATACGTCTTTTTAACAGATTATCCGACTTAGGTGTGTTTTGAACTGCCTCCCATTTCTCGTGTCCAAGAAATGGGAGGCAGTTCAAAGCCGCGTGAAAACGCGGCTTTGTTTCTTTGTGCAATGTTGTTGTGAGCTGCAGCCGTTCGAACAGCGCGACGCCTTAGTTGCAGTGCTCGTGCCTGGCTTAGTATCCCTGCTTAGAAGCTGGAATCTTAGCGTCAGCGATGGTGCCCAAAAACGTTTGGGCATCGCGACAAGCCATAAGCTCCTCAGGGAAGTCAACCTCTTCCAGCAGCTTGATAACAGAATGTGCGTCAGCAATGCGGGTTGCAATGTGAGCGTCTGAGCCAAAAGAAAGCTTGCATCCCAGCTCAGCGCAGGTCTCTGCAATCACACGGCAACGCTCAATAGCAACCTCACGCTGGCCTTCATCGTGTGTGGCCTCGTTCATCTCGATGAGCTTACCGCGATCGCGACACTCTCTGACAAGCGCCGGAACATCAAAATCTAAACCGCTGCGACCAAGGTGACCAAGAATCAAAACATGTGGATTATCCAGTGCATTTACATACATTTGGGTAATCTGCTTCCGCGAGGCGCCGGCAGCCCACTGCTTGCTATGGATACTAGCAACCGCATAATCGCAGGTACCCAGGATGTGCTCGCCAAGAATATGAGGCTGGCGGAGTTTATCGCCATTAATACCCTGGTCAAACGTAATATCGTAGGCAAACAGGTTGCCCTCAAGGTCAACAATATCAACCTCAGCGCCGTGAAGCAGTCTGACGCCGTACCAGGTCTCTGGCCAAATAGCGGTGTTCATAAAGAACTGGAAGTTCTTAATGGTCTGCTGGTCATACAGCATGGACGAGAAGTGATCGGTGATTCCAAGCAGCTCATAGCCACGCTCAGAAGCTGCACGAACGTTCTCCTCAACGGTTGAATAGGCGTGCCTCGAGTACAGACTGTGAGTATGAACGTCGCAAGTAATGCGCATGACGTGCTCCTTCGAATCTCAAACGACAACCCTAGTTAATCATGGCCGCCATCATGAGGCAACCCTGGCGAGAAGACCGGTCTTGTCGCCACCTGCGCGGACTACAGCTCAATGCTCAGCTCGACGGGGCAGTGGTCGCTGCCGTAGACCTCGCTCAAGATGGATGCGCTTTTGACCTGCTCAGCAATGCGATCGGAGACCAGGAAGTAGTCGATGCGCCAGCCGGCGTTGTTCTTGCGAGCGTTGAAGCGGTAGCTCCACCAGCTGTAAGCGCCGGTCATGTCGGGATGGCGATACCTAAATGTATCGGTAAAGCCTGCGTCCAACAGCTTGGTAAAACTCTCGCGCTCCTCGTCAGAGAAGCCTGCGTTTTGCCTGTTAGATGATGGGTTCTTAAGGTCAATCTCGTTGTGGGCAACGTTAAAATCGCCGCAGGTAATCACTGGTTTTTGCTCAGACAGCTCAGCCAAAAACTCACGATAGTGCTGATCCCACTCAAGACGCTCGTCCAAGCGTGCAAGCTGGTCTTTTGAGTTTGGCGTGTACACGCACACAAACCAAAACTTCTCAAACTCCAGCGCACAGACGCGGCCCTCGTCGTCAGCAACAGGGCATCCAATCTGACGAATTACCTGCAGAGGGGTTTCTCGCGAGAAAACCGCTGTGCCCGAATACCCCTTTCTATCTGCGTAGTTCCAGGTTTGAACGTAGCCAGGGAGGTCCAGCTCAACCTGTCCTTCCTGCAGCTTAGTTTCTTGAAGGGCAAATACATCAGCGTTTATGGTTTCAAAAATTTCCGTGAACGAAGGCTCTTTCTTAAGCACGGCGCGCAGACCGTTGACGTTCCAGGAAATCAGTTTGTACTCTTGAGTATCGCTCATAGCTCCTCTTTCATGCTGCGACCTGGTGGTTTAGGTTGCAGCGGATACATATCACAGTAGCCGCGCGTAACGCACATCTTACGCTCCGGTTACGGCGCCGAGCGGTGCGTTTGCGGCAATAAACTTTCAATAAATCCATGGTATACGACTAGTAGCCGTCAATACCGCTACAATAGAAACATTCATAGCTGGCAAGGAGGATTCATGCTTCGTCAAAGCTACAACACCTGGCAATGTGGAACTCACACTATTTCGTTGGCGCGTCCTAGAATCATGGGCGTTCTCAACGTCACTCCAGACTCGTTCTCTGATGGCGGAAAGAACTTTGATCCAGATGCTGCAATTGCTCGCGGATTGCAGATGTTGGATGAGGGTGCCGACATTATTGACGTTGGGGGAGAGTCTACTCGCCCAGGTCACACGCCTGTTCTGCCTACAGAAGAGGCTGAGCGCGTAGTACCCGTGGTGCGCGCGTTGGTAGCTGCTGGCGCAATTGTTTCCATCGACACGCGTCACGCCGAGGTAGCAAAGATGTGCGTCCGCCTTGGAGCATCAATCATCAATGACGTTTCCGGATTCACCGATCCAGAAATGGTTGCTGTAGCTGCAGAATCTGACTGCGGCTGCATTGTGATGCACTGGAACAAGGACGGCCTTGGTGCTCGTGTTGAGCGCAAGCAGGTTCAGTTGGACGACATGCGCCCTTCTCGCCCTACTGGTAGCGCAGCTGCTCGAGCCGCAGCTACAGGAGCTGAGACACGCACGCTGAGTTCGCAGCGTCGTTTTACCCTGCCTGAAGAGGCGCCTATTATGCGCCAGATTATGGGCTTTTTGGGCGACCAAGCTCGCGGTCTGATGCGTGCTGGCGTTTCCAAGGACCGTATCTGCATTGACCCAGGTCCAGGCTTTGACAAGTTTGCCGACGAGGACGTTGTTATTCAGCGTGCTACTCGCTCGATGGTTTCTATGGGATATCCGCTGCTCTGCGCTGTGTCCAGAAAGCGCTTTGTCGGCGCTGTTTCTGGCGTAACTGAGGCTACGCAGCGCGACGCAGCTACGCACGCAATTTGCATTGCCGCAATTACCAACGGTGCCCGTATCCTACGCGTTCACGATGTTGCGGGAACCGCTCAGGCCATCAACGCTTACTGGGCTATGACTGAGCGCGATCCTCGTCAGGGATTTGTGGCGCTTGGCTCCAACGTAGGCGACCGCGTGGGCTATCTGGCTCGTGCAACGCAGCTCATCGACGAAATCCCGCTGACCTGCGTTGTTTCTCTCAGCCACGCCTACGAAACTGAGCCTGCATACGGTATTGCTACACCCGTGGTAAACGCCGTTGCCGAGATTAGAACTGAGCTCCATCCTCTGGTGCTGATGGACAAACTGCTTGAGGTAGAGAACGCTCTCAACCGCACACGCAAGAAAGGCGAGGAGGGTCATGGACCTCGCACCATTGACTGCGACCTTCTGTGGGTTGAGGGCGAACAACACGCAGGTAAACACCTCACTTTACCTCATCCACGTATGGGCGAGCGCGATTACGTGCTTGTGCCTATGGAGGACCTGATGCACGATCCGGTGCGTTTCTTCTCGCACGGAGGTGTGGAGATTGCCCCTCCTGACCAGCGTGTTGGTCACGTAACTGAGGACTTGGGAGCTATTACGTGGGAGTAGCACAAAAAGCTTTAGAACTAGCTCGTGGCGGCGCACAAACGGGTGAGTTTGTATTCCGCGTCTCTGACGTGCAGGAATGTGCTGATCAGAGCCAAGATGACTGCTCCGAATCGGCTTGCGCGCCGGCATCAACATCCCCATCATCTGGCGAGAAACCCTTTGAGGTTGCAACTGTTGTGCGCCTAGGGGTCTCGATGCCCTATGTACCAGCGGTTCCATACGTTGTAGCGCTGGGGGTTTGTCAGTTCTTACGTGCAAAAGATGAGAGCTTTGGTATCTGCTGGCCTTACGATATCTGCTATAAAGACCAGGTAGTGGCCTCAATTAAGGCTGCTGCTGGCTATCACGAGGGCATGTTTGCTGTGGTGAGTATCGCAGCAGACGTCAAGACGCTGAGCTCAGCGTTTGGCGTTGCGGGCAATACAGAACTTCTCGCTAATAAGGTCTCTGAACTGGTGGTTCAGAGCGTAAGTGCATGGGAGCAGCAGGTTAAACG
>JABZHH010000026.1:0-13761 GCA_015258925.1 Atopobium sp.
GAGAAAGGCTGTGGTGTAGAAAGCGGCAAACCGTCAAAAACAGATGCTTTTAAAGTTGAGAAGACACCTGTTTGAATAATTCTATTGATGTAAGAGATATGAGTGTAGTTATCGTCATATTGCAAGAAGTTATTTGGGTTACCAAGACCTCGATAGAAAACATAACTTGCTGCGAGTGCGCCAAGACAAATAACAATGCAGACTCCAGGCAAAGAAAGCGACAAAGAAGAATAGATCTTTTTGTGTAAAAGTCTCTCTGAGCCAAATCGAGTTGCTGCAATAAGGGCGAGAAAACATGCCGTAAGAGCAAAAAGCGGGATAAGCCCCTTGAGACCAAGAGGATACATTGCAATGCCCGCAACAATATAAAAAACGACGCTTAACGGGCCAGCCACGGCAAGCGAAAGCGCTCGTTTACCACCTGATAAACGAGCGCCCAGATATCCTGGAACAAAAACAATTGCTGTTGTAACTATAAGAACAAGAACAAATTGTTTCCACATGCGTATGCGCCCTTAATTAGTGCTTCTGTTTTAGATGAGCTGAGCCCAGCGCTTCTTACCTGCCTGGAGAAGAGCTCCCTCAAGAACTGATGGTTCAACCTTATAGGTCTTTGCTGGAAGAGGTTGCTGATTAATTTTGATACCACCGCCATCAATCAGACGACGAGCCTCACCATTACTTGAAGCAATCTCTACTTCAACCAAAATCTTTGGCAGGTAAATGAGGCCGTCTTCATCCGCTTCAAGGGAAATTGCAAACTCTTTGACATCGTCAGGGACCTCATTGTTCTTGAACTGAGCATCAAAGGCCGCCTGTGCTTTGAGGCCTTCTCCCTCACCGTGATAAAGATCAACAATATTTCTGCCAAGAGCACGCTTAAGCTGGTAAGGATCAGCAGTACCGTCTTCAAAGCTCTTATCGATTGCATCAAGCTCATCAATAGAGAGCGTAGAGCAAAGACGGTAATACATTGGAATAATCTCGTCAGTAATTGACATGACCTTACCAAACATATCGTTTGGCTCATCAGTCAGGCCAATGTAGTTACCGTAAGACTTACTCATCTTCTTAGTGCCGTCAGTACCTACAAGCAAAGGCATAGTAAGCGCAATCTGAGGCTCCATGTCCATATCACGCATAAGATCGCGGCCAGCAAGCAAGTTGAAGATCTGGTCGTTTCCGCCCATCTCTACATCTGCCTTAATAACAACAGAATCGTATGCCTGAAGCACGGGATAAATGAACTCGTGAAGCGCAATTGGCTGCTGGTTGTGATAACGATTAGAAAAGTCTTCTCGCTCAAGAATACGAGCAATGGTGAACTTGCTCATAAGGCCAAGCATGGTCTCAAGATTCATAGGCTTAATCCAGTCACCGTTATGAACAACAGTGGTTCTTTCTGGATCAAGAATCTTCATAGCCTGGTTAACATAGGTCTCTGCGTTGGCATCTACCTGCTCTGCAGTAAGAGGAGGACGGGTAGAGTCACGTCCAGAAGGGTCACCAATCAGCGCGGTGCCACTACCAATAATCAACGTGACATTATGGCCAAGATCCTGGAACTGACGCATCTTACGCAGCGGAACTGCGTGACCCAGGTGCAAATCAGGGCTTGTTGGATCTACGCCAAGCTTGATGTTAAGAGGAGTGCCTTTCTTGAGTTTCTCTTTTAGACCATCCAAAGGAACAATCTGCATAGTTCCTGAAGTAATAACACGGAGCTGTTCTTCTACTGAAAGCACTCTGTATCCTCTCAACGCAAGCCTGTTAAATCATATAGTTACTGCTTCAAATAGTATCAATCAAATATGTTATCTATCAGAATACAACAGAGTTGTAACTCTTTATTCACTGAAACATAAATATCAGACTATAATAGTGAGAGCTATGACAAGGAGGCTCAATGGGTATTAGAACCCGTCGTGCACGTACACACGCAAATACACATGCCGTAGGTTTTGGCATTGCCGGATTCTTTGGCTTTATGGCTCTTCTCGCGCTTGCACTTGCACTTTCTTTGGGTGCAGCTGTTTCTTCATGGCTCGAGGACCTGCCTGATTACAACTCTGCTGATGCTTACCTGGTAGCAGAGCCCACCCGCGTTTATGACTCCAAGGGTAACGACATTGCTGACTTCTATTTGCAGCAGCGCCGTTCCGTTACCTTGGATCAGATTTCTCCTTATGTTATTCAGGGCACCATTGATACTGAGGATAAGCGCTTCTATTCCCACAGCGGTATTGACCCCTGGGGTATTGTCCGCGCATCTGTTGGCTCTTTGTTTGGTGGCGGCGAAGGTGCTTCCACTATTACACAGCAGCTTGTTCGTAACACTGTTCTTTCCAACGAGCAGTTTGAGCGTTCTTTGAAGCGTAAGGTCCGCGAGGCTTACATCTCTATTCAGATGGAGAAGAAGTTTACTAAAGACCAGATTCTTAATATGTACCTCAACACCATTTACTACGGTAATGGTGCTTACGGTATTGAAGCAGCAAGTATTATCTACTTCAACAAGCATGCAAGTGACCTAACCCTTGCTGAGGCTGCGACACTTGCTGGTCTTCCAAACGCACCTTCTGCCTATGACCCAACCGTCAATCCAGAGGCTGCAAGAGAAAGACGCAACACTGTTCTTGAGCGTATGCTTCGCGCAGGTGATATTACGCAGGAGCAATACGATGAGGCTGTTGCTGAGGACTTAGTGCTTAATCCTGGTACTTTGACCGATAACATTGGCCAGTTCCCTTACTGGACCGACTACATCCGTAGCCTGCTTCAGGAAGACTTTGATAGCGATACCATTCTTCAGGGTGGATTGCGCGTTTACACCACGCTTGATCCTGACCTCCAGAAAGACGCTGATGAGGCTGCTACAAGGCGTATCGCTGAGCTTGGCAACCCTCGCCTGGGTGCTGCTTTGGTTTCTATTGATCCTCAAACTGGCTACATTAAAGCAATGGTTGGTGGACAGGATTACTCAAAGAGTCAATACAACATCGCAACCAGTAGTAACCGTCAGATGGGCTCCAGCTTTAAGATGTATACGCTGGTAGCGGCCCTTTCTGAGGGCATGAATCCAGAGATTGTTCTTAACGGCAACTCTCCTATGCAAATTACGCCAACTTGGTTGGTCAAAAACGCTGGCAACTACAGCTATGGCGCAATTACGCTGCGTCAAGGTACGGTCTACTCTTCCAACACTGTCTATGCACAGGTTGCTGAAGCTATTGGTATCGATAAAATCCTTCAGACTTGCTACGCTATGGGCATTCGCACCCAGCTACAGCCATACCTGTCTACTACTCTTGGTTCTCAGGGCGTAACCCCTATTGAGCAGTGCACAGCTTTTGCAACCCTTGCTGCAGGCGGTGTTCGCCGTGATGCTGTAGCAATTACGCGCATCGAAGACCGTAACGGAAACGTTATCTACGAGCACAAGGACAACCCAGTTCAGGCAATTAGTCCAGCTGTTGCTGCAGCTGCTACAAACGTTCTGAGTGGCGTTCTTACTTCTGGTACTGGTCGTTATGCCTACAACCTGAAGACTTTCAACCAACCAGTTGCTGGTAAGACTGGTACTTCCGATAACTCTGAGGACCTTTGGTTCTGCGCTTATACTCCACAACTTGCAACAGTAGCTTGGTGCGGATATCCAGATAGTCGTGACCCTGTTATCATCGGCGGTGGAGAGTCCTCTACCTTTGTTACTGCTCAGTATGTTTGGGCGTACTACATGAACGCAGCTCTCTCTGGTGTTGCTCGTGCCGAGTTCCCTAAAACTACTGAAACTATCTCTTACAAGCCTGATAGCTACTGGAAGTTTGTTGGTGGCTCTGCTAATGCCAAGCAAGAAAAGGAAGATGACGACGAAGAGGAAGAGGAAGAGGAGACTACTGACGAGGAGGAAGAGGACAATTCCACCACTACTCCTACCACTCCTACTACTCCAGCCACACCTGGTACTGGTACGGGTACGGGCACGGGCACGGGAACAGGAACGGGCACCGGAACTGGAACAGGAACTGGAACTCCATAAACCTCTGGTTTATCTACAACAAAAAGGAGTCTGCACTAAGCAGGCTCCTTTTTCTTTTTGAATGAGGTGTGCTTTTGACGGGTTTCTCGCCAAAAGCTTTGTGTTTTATAGAACGCTCTCTACATTGCCAAGCTGCGTAATGATGCGCACCACGTCTGCAGCGTGCTCAGTTTTATCCACAATCATCAAAACGGTATCGTCGCCGGCAACGGTGCCAACAACGTGGTCAAGCTCAACGTCATCAAGGGCAAACGCAACGGCTGATGCAGTGCCCGGATGGCATCGAATCACAATAAGATTCTCTGCTGCCGTAGCCCCAACCACAAACTCAGAGAGCATTTTCTGCAAATGCATATCTTCAGAAAGCACATAAGCACCCTCGGGAAGCTTTTGCAAATCCATTTCTGCAGTATCACGAGAAACGGTTGCTTGAGTACAGGCAAAGCCACGATCTTTAAGCATATCAACAAGATCGCGCTGCGTGCGGATGGACTCGCTGCGAACAAGCTCACGAATCACGTCCTGTCGAGCATTTCTATGCTTCACGATGCCTTCTTTCTTTATGCGGCTCACTAACTTTTGAAAACAAATGATAGTGAGTAAAAGAATATACTTAATCAACCCTTATGCGCATGCCAAACCGCTAAACGGTGTAAATTACCCGCTCGTCGGTCGTAATATTGCATTCACCGTTTTCTAAAAGTATTTATGCACTTCTCGCCGTATGATTCATCATGAGTGAAACTATTTTTACGGCTTGGAGGCCACCATGCCCCTGAATGATTCACCTGATAGAAGACAAGGCTCCTACGGAGATCCTGCAATGCGTCGCCGTCCTCCACAAAATGGCCGTCCTTCTCATGATGGCGGTTTTTCTGATAGGCAGGCAAGACGTCGCAAGAGAAATACCCTTGGTTCGCAGGCAGTTCTTTTTAAGAGACAGTCTCTACTACATCGCATTGATTCTCGTATGAGAACCTATATTGTCATTGGTCTAGCAGTTATTGCAGCACTTTTACTGGTCTTTATTGTGTCGAGCTGCGTGCGTGGTTGCGCTAAAGAATCTACTCCGGAGGTAGAGGCCAACTCCGTTGATTCTCGTGTTGCTGTGGGAACTTCAGAGGAGCTGACTAAAGCCCTGGCAGCTAAGCTAGATCAGAACAAAAACCTTGCGTGGATTGCAGAACACGCTGATAAATACAGCGATAAAAGCCTCATTGAGCTAGCACTTGCCCACCCTGAGGCTATTGATTTTGTTGCAAACTACCCTGATTCTGACGGTAAAGCCAAAACCTACGACGATTCAATCACCAAAGGCACAGCTCCTCAGCTTTATACCTGGGACTCCAGGTGGGGTGGCGTCTCATATGCCGGCTCTGTAATTGCCACCAAGGGCTCTGGTCCCACTGCACTCTCCATGGCATACATGGGACTTACCGGAAAGAACAACTGGACTCCAGCAGATATTGCGGGCGCTGTTGAAACCGCTAAAGCAACGGATACCGACTCTGGAATGAACAGGTCATTTCTCGAGAAGAACTTAGCTAACCTCGGTCTAACCGCTGATAGCTATAACATTTCTGCCGACAATATCACCACGCTTCTAGATGCTGAAACCTTCCTGCTTGTTGAGGTTAAGGGCAATAAGCTGAGCTCTGATGGCGATCACTGGATTTTGGTAACCAGCAAGAACGATGACGGCACCGTAAATGTCCACGACCCTCTGTCCCCTGAGGTAAGCGCACGTCCATGGGCGGCAGAAACTATTGCCGGCGCTGCAAATGCCCTGTACACCGTGACGGTAAAGGCCGCGGAGTAAAAAACCCAGCATCCACAAAAGGTGAATGCTGGGCTGGACGGGTTTCTCGCCAAAGAATTGCGTAGAAAAACGTTTTAAAGGTAAAGGCGAACTATGAAAGCACCTTCTGTGCAGCCTCGATAAGCTCGGCGATGCGTGCCTCGGCCTCTTCGCGAGTTTTGCCGTTGGCAAAGAGATAGGCCTTGACCTTAGGCTCGGTGCCTGATGGGCGGAAGATGACCTTGTTGTCTCCCTCAAGCCTGTACTCAATAACGTTGGATGCCGGCAGCGTCTGAGGAGCCTCTTTTTGCAGGCCCGAGACGCGAGGCATTTCTGCGCACTCAGCATAGTCTGTTACACCAACAACCTTGTAATTGCCCACCATTTCCAGTGGATTCTTACGAAGACTGCTCATAATCTGAGCCATCTTTGCGGCACCCTCAGCACCTGGGTAAGCAGCGTTGACAACGCCATTGAGGTAGTAGCCATAGCGCTGATACAGGGCATCCATTGCCTCGTAGAGGTCCATGTTGCGAGCGGCGTACCAAGAAGCCATTTCAACGCAGAGCATGGTGGCAACAATAGCGTCCTTATCGCGAGCATGTGTGCCAACAAGGTAGCCGTAGGACTCCTCAAAGCCCATGAGGAAGCGATCCTCCTCGCCGGCATCCTTGAGCTGGTCAATTTGGTCGCCGATGTACTTGAAGCCCGTGAGAACGCGGCGCATCTCAAAGCCGCGAGCACGTGCCAAAACGTCGGGCATAGCAGAAGATACGATGGTGGAAACAGCTACCTTATCCTGGGGTTTCTCGCCACGCTCTTCTGCCATGGTAAGAAGCCAGTCCATAAGCAGGACGCCCATCTCGTTGCCGGAAAGCAGCACGTAATCGCCGTTGTGTGGGATTGCGGTACCCATACGATCGGCGTCAGGGTCAGTTGCAACCAAAAGGTTTGGCTTTACCTTATCGGCAAGCTTGAGGCCCAGCTCAAGCGCCTCACGGAACTCTGGATTTGGATAGGAGCAGGTTGGGAAGTTTCCGTCTGGCTCTGCCTGCTCTGGGACAACATCAACGTCATTGACGCCAATCTCTTTAAGAATGCGCGTGACGCACTCCATGCCTGTACCATTGAGCGGCGTATACACAACTTTGTAGCCGTCGGCAGCCTTAAATCCTGGAATAGAAACGCGCTTGATAGCCTCAATGAAGTTGTCTAGCACCTCTTCTGGCGTCCAGACAATCAGGCCCTTCTCCAAGCCCTCTTCAAAGTCCATAGGCTTGACGTCAAAAGGATTGACGCGCGCGATATTTGCAGAAATCTCTGCTGCAGCCTCATCGGTAATCTGGCCGCCGTTATCGTTGTATACCTTGTAGCCGTTGTAGGGTGCAGGGTTGTGGCTTGCAGTAAGCACGATACCTGCGGAAGTCTTGAGGTAGCGGACAGCAAAAGAGAGCGTTGGGACAGGCTCGATACGTGGATAAACGTACACGCGGATGCCATTAGCTGCCAAAACACCAGCTGCAACCTTCTGGAAGTCCTCACCCTTGAGGCGAGAATCCCTTGCAAGAGCCACGGTAGGATTTTGATAGTGAGCGTTGAGGTAATCTGCAAGACCCTGAGTTGCCTGAGCAACAACGTAGACATTCATGCGGTTGGTGCCAACGCCAATGGTGCCACGAAGACCAGCGGTACCAAATGCAAGTGAGCGATAAAATGCATCGTAGAGCTTATCTTCTGCTTCTGGTTTTGCAAGCTCTCCGAGCTCTTTTACCAGGTCTTCTTCGGTGACGTTTGCACGCCAGGACTCAAATGTTTCCATAACTTTTGCATCCATAATGACTCCCAAACCTCAAACAGCTCTCTATTTCTTAGTAAAAGATACTACGCGTATTTTAAGCGAAAAATAACAGATGATTTGGGACATTATGTATGAACTTCCGCTCTTCGGTGAGTGGAGGGTGGCGCGGGCTGCAGACGCGCTGCTCACAGCCACGCACGACCGAGAGGGCTCAAGGGAGCTCGCGCGGCCGAGCACCAACGGGTTCTTGTCCGAGATCGACCCACGGGTTCTTGATGTATTTTCTTCTCCCCAACCATTTAGCGAGAAAAACATGAGAAAATGTTACGTCAGTATGTATTCAATTCCTACGGGCGAAAGGTGTCCCGATGTCTCAAGAACTTGAGTTCTTTGCAACGTGTCCAAAAGGCTTTGAGAAGCTTCTTGCACAGGAGCTTGACGGCCTGCGCATTAAAAAGGTGCGCCCTCTTGGCGGACAGGTTGCGTTTTACGGCTCACTTGCCGATGCTTACCGCGTCTGTTTATGGTCTCGCCTCACGTCTCGCGTCATTTTGGTGCTTGATCGCGTTGGTGCTGCAACTTCAGACGCTCTCTACGAAGACCTCTCTCACATTGCTTGGGAAGACCATATTGGTCCGCATGCCACCATTGCAGTCAGCGCTCACGGCACAAATGACCAGCTCAGAAACACCAATTTCATTGCTGTCAGAACAAAAGACGCCATTGTAGACCGACTCGCAGCAAAGCGCGGAAGCCGTCCTATGGTCAACACGCTTGCGCCTGACGTAACTATTGTCGTGCGCGTATCACGCAACCGTGCCACGGTTGGCATTGACCTTGCTGGTGAGGCGCTCTTTAAGCGCAGTCTGACTGGCGGTCGAGGGCCGGCACGTGAGTTTGCGCCGCTCAGGCTGGACTACGCTGCTGCCCTTCTGTACCTGCAGGCGCAAACTGCCGCGAGTGCACCGCTCTTCTCGCCAGATGTGCCGCTGCCGGCGCTGCTGTTCCCGGGAGCAGGCGCGCTTGCACAGGAGGCAGCGGGCATGGCGCTGGACGTGGCGCCGGGCATTCTGCGCGCTCGCTGGGGCATGACGGGTTGGGCCGGCCACGACGACGATGCCTGGCAAGATTTGCTGGCCGAGGCCGATGAACGTGCCGAGAAGGGCCAAGAGCGCCAGGTCACACTCTATGCTGCGGACCCTCGCCCAAAGGCCAAGGAGGCTGTGCTTTATACGCTTCGCGCAGGCGGTCTCAAGGCTGACGTGCAGTTCTTGGCAGCTTCTGAGCTGCTAAAACATACAGAGCACTTCACGGGCATTGTTGCCGATCTCTCGTGGACCAAAGAAGAGCCTACACTTCAGGGCTCTGCTTACTCCACGCTTGGACTTTTTGCGGGACAGGCAAGCACGCTTCTTACCAGCGATACAAATACTGATACGGTACTCAGAGCAACTCCATCGCAGACACTTTCTGTCTACGTGGGCAACTCCATTGCCACCATGCGCTGCTACCCTGCCGCAATCGCTGAAGAAGTCGAAGCCGGTGCGTCTGATGCACCGGCAAGCAACTCTGAGTCGACCTCCGTTCCCGCAGGTCCCACCGTTATGGTCAACAACCAGCCGGTAAGCGTACTGGTTCCTGCATCAGATCAATTTGCCGCACGCCTTGCTAAGGTGGCCAAGCAACGCGCTAAGTGGGCTCGTAAAAACGACGTCTCGTGCTACCGTGTGTACGACGCTGACCTGCCCGATTATGCCGTCAGCATTGATATTTACAAAGGCGCCACAAAGCCAACTACCTGGCTGCAAATCTCTGAGTACGCTGCATCTAAAGAGATTGATCCAGACCTTGCAAAGCGCCGCCTCCTAGACGTCCTAGCTTTGGCTCCTCGCATTCTAGGCGTACCCAGCTCAAACGTAAATCTACGAACAAGAACGCGCGCAAAAGGTGGCTCCCAATACTCTGACGAGGGCAGCGCAGCCGACAACTCAAGAAAAGAAATGCTGCTCATCGATGAGGGCGGCCTACTCTTTGAGGTCAACTTTGCATCCAGACTGGACTGTGGCATCTTCTTGGATCACCGCGATACGCGCGCAGAGATTCGCGAGCTCATGAAGAGTGCCGGCGCAGCTAAGAGCTTCCTCAACCTCTTTGCCTATACAGGTACCGCTACCTGCTACGCAGCAGATGGTGGCGCGCTTCACTCCACAACCGTTGACCTCTCCAAACCTTCGCTTGAGTGGGCCAAGCGCAACATGAAGCGCAACGGTTTTGACGGAGAGGAGCACGAGTTTGTCCAGGCAGACGTCCTGTCTTGGATTACCGAGATGCGTCACACCAAAAACCGCTGGAATGTCATCTTCTGCGACGTCCCTACCTTCTCCAACTCATCGCGCATGAGGCAGAGCTCGTTTGATGTCCAGAGAGACCACGCTGAGCTTATCATTGGCATTTCTCGCCTTCTGACTCGCGGCGGCGTTGCCATTTTCTCGTGCAATCTGCGCACCTTCAAACCAGACGTCGAGAAGATCCAGCGAGCTGGTGTCATCATCGAAGACATAACAAGTGAAACTATTCCGGAGGACTTCTCAAGAAATAAGAAGATCCACCATGCATATAAAATCTCGAGAAAACCGCGGGAAAATGAGTAAATTTTTCCGCTTGCAGACAAAATAAGTACGTTTGTACATTCGTCTAGTTATAACTAGGTATATGGACTAACATATGATGACGAACTGTACTAATCATCTATTGAGAGGATTAATGGATGAATACAAGTAAAGCTGCATTTCATGCGCTTTTCTCTAAGGACAAAGCCAAGAAATCAACTGGCATTCCTCTAAGTGCTGGCATGGTACTTGTTACCCTTGGCATTGTCTACGGTGACATTGGCACTTCTCCAATGTACACCATGAAGGCAATTATCGCTGGTAATGGTGGACTTCTTACCATGAGCACCGATGTTGTTTTGGGTGCTCTGTCCCTTATTATCTGGACGCTGACACTCATTACAACCGTTAAATACGTCATGGTTGCAATGAAGGCAGACAACCACAATGAGGGCGGAATCTTTGCGCTCTACAGTTTGGTTAAAAAGTGCGCCAAATGGCTGATTATTCCTGCCATGATTGGTGGCGCAGCTCTTCTTGCTGACGGTATTTTGACCCCAGCTGTTACGGTAACCACCGCTATTGAGGGTTTGCGTACTATTCCTGCAGCTCATGCCATTATTGGTGATAATCAGCACATTGTTGTCATGATTACCATCATCATCCTCTGCACCCTCTTTGCCTTACAGAAGGCAGGCACTTCTACCATTGGTAAGGCCTTTGGCCCTGTCATGACGCTTTGGTTCTTGTTCTTGGGTGCCATGGGTGTTATGAACATGCTTGCTGACATTAGCGTTGTTCGAGCTCTTAACCCAGTCCGCGGCATTCTGTTCCTCTTTGATGGCAAGCTCAATGCAGCTGGCCTCATGGTTTTAGGCAGTGTCTTCCTTTGTACCACTGGTGCAGAGGCACTTTATTCTGACATGGGTCACGTTGGCAAGAGCAACATTTACGTAAGCTGGCCTTTTGTTAAGGTCTGCTTGATTCTGAACTACCTTGGACAAGGCGCATGGATCATCACTAACCACACCAACGAGAGCTTTAACGCTATCAAAGACCTCAATCCTTTCTTTGAAATGCTTCCTGGTCAGCTTAGACCATTTGCCGTTATTCTCTCTGCTCTTGCTGCAATTATTGCCTCTCAGGCACTGATTACTGGCTCTTATTCCATTGTCTCTGAGGCAATTAAACTTGATCTTATGCCTCACATTAAGATTAACTACCCCTCCACAACAAAGGGCCAGATTTACATTCCACTTGTAAACAACATCATGTGGGTTGGCTGCATTGGCGTTGTACTTCTCTTCCAGAGCTCTGAGCACATGGAAGCAGCGTACGGTCTTGCAATTACCGTTACCATGCTCATGACCTCAATCTTGCTCTACACCTACCTGGCCGTTATCAGAAAGCGCCTATGGGCGGCCATTCCATTCATTCTTTTCTTTGGTGCTATCGAGGCTATGTTCTTCTTCTCAAGCCTTACCAAGTTCTTCCACGGCGGCTACTTTACCGTTCTTATGGCTACCGCAATTTTTGTGGTCATGTTTGTCTGGCGTCGCGGTACCGCTGTTGAGAGGACGCAGAGCGTTTATCTCCCCGTAGATAAATATATTGACCAGCTCCGTAGCTTGAGCCACGATGCGGACTATTCAACTCTCGCTGATAACCTGGTTTTTCTTACTAATGATTCATCCTTTGACAAGCTGGATCGAGACATCCTCTATTCCATCTTGGATAAGCGTCCAAAGCGTGCTAAGGCCTACTACTTCATTAACATCTCGCTGACAGACGATCCAAATACCCGTGAGTTTATCGTCAATGACTTTGGTACAGACTTCCTGTTCAAGATTACCCTGCGTCTTGGCTTTAGGGTAAACCAGCGTATTAACACCTATCTGTATCAGATTGTTGGTGACCTGATTAAGAACAATCAGCTTGCTCCACAGAATCACAAGTATTCCATTTACAAGGAGCACTCCGAGATTGGTGACTTTAGATTCTGTCTGCTACGTAAGGTACTAGCTCCAGAGACTGACATCAACGGTTTTGACGCTCGTTGCCTTGAGCTTAAATACTTTATTCGTCGCATCTGCGGATCTCCTGCTCGTTGGTATGGTCTTGAGAACTCCAACATTGTCTTTGAGTACGTTCCTCTGTTCTCCAAGGTTAAGCGCGGGCAGAAGCTTACTCGTATCACGCTTGATGACGCAGCTCAGACGGGTTCTATGCCACTTGTTGAGGCTCCTATGAAAGAGCGTATTGCAGAGATTGAGGAAGATGAGGACATCTTCGCAGAGGCTCTGCACAAGGAGCGCGTTGAAAACGCAGCTACCGTTGCAGACTATGTTGGTGGCGATACCGCTAGCTTCCGTCCTCTTAAGCTTGATGAAGAAGAGGTTGATGAAGATGTCTTTGAGGAGCAGCAGGACAGTAATCACTAATCTAGTGCCTAGTACTTTCTACTAGTTACAACAAAAGCCGGCAGATTGTATCTGTCGGCTTTTTCATTAACATCGTGTTGCGAAAATCTCTAAAGCGCTACTCCTTCAGCACCAAGTGCTTACTCCCCCAGTGCCCACGTTAAGAATCGCGAGAAACCCGCCTGATCGTTAGTGAGTGTGATATAGGTTGCTGCCTCAAAATCTTCACGACGAGCGTTGGCAACTGCTGTGCCCATTCCCGCCGCAGAAAGCATAGCAACATCATTAAGCGAATCGCCAAAAGCTGCAGCATTATCCGTTGAAATGCCAAGATGATTGCAAAGCCACTGAAGTGCAGCACCCTTAGAAGTCCCTTCAGCCAGGATTTCCATTCCCATGCTCATGGAAGCCGTGCCACTGAGCCCTTTTACCGAAGCTACAGCATCTGCTACAAGTGCCTGGTACTTCTCGCCTTCTGAAACAGACCAATAGGAACCAAGTCGCTCAATGGTAGTTACACTATCAATAAACTCCTCAACGCTTTGGTCAAAGGGAGTACGCGAGCGTTGCATAAATGCCGCATGATCTGCGGGAATACCCAGCTGAGAGATAAGATTGTGCCTTGAGCGCTCCAGATAAACGCCACCGTCTGCAAAAATATCAAAAGTGACAGGAAGATCTTTAAGCTTTTGATACAACTCAAGTGCCTGCTCCTTGGTAACAGTAGACTCGTGCAGTACCGTCTGTGTAGAAAGATCTCTGATAACGGCACCGTCACAAGAAACCACATACTTAGAAGCAGGATGATTCACAACCTCTTTTGGCAGCACGTTAAACGCGCGTCCAGAACAAGGAACAAAGGGAATATCTAGCTCAGCCAGGCGATCCAACATTGCCATATTTTTGGCATCAAGAGATTTATCAGTATGCAAAAACGTCTCATCCATATCGGAAAAGACAATATCTACTTTCAGATTTGATACATCTTGATTGAGCCAAGACTGCTTTTGAGCAATGAGTTCTTCAGTTGAAAGCTCTGACAAAACACTACCCCTTTAAGGACGATACATAAACGTGAAGACCTCTTCACGCTGCAT
>JABZHH010000027.1:0-12526 GCA_015258925.1 Atopobium sp.
CGTTCAAAGACAAGCATTAACCCACCTCCTTCCTCCTATTGAATAAGCTAAATGTCTTTTTCTCAGGAGCTACTTGCAGGGCAATCTGAGCCTCTCGCAGCTGTGGAAGAATGCCCAGTTCGTTAAGGAAATGCGCAAGAACAAAAGAAACCGACTGCGCAAATGAAGTTTCCTCTTGTAACAACACAGAAAGCTTTCCTTGCTGAATAAGCTCCTGAAACCCTGGTCCGCCTTCAAAAATCCTAAACATCTTTGCTGCTTCAAGACCAATCTCTGCCTTTCCAATAGAAAAGTCCTGTTTAACCTTTGGATTTGCTTTGTTTTCAAGTCGGATAATGCGAGTTCTTGCCACTCCAAGACGCACTGCAAGTCCACTTACTTTTGCTAAAGAGTTAATACACGTAAGAGGGTTCTCTGAAACAATAACCAGCCTATCTGCACATTGTGCTGCCTGAGCATAGCAATCCGTTGATGCTGTCGTAGTGTCTACGAGCACCAAATCAACCAAACCAGAAACAGCTTGAAGAAAATGACTCACGCAAGGAAATAGAAGCTCTGCCATTTCAGGTTTTACACAAGGGCCAAAAAGATACAAATTTTTATGGACACAGGTTGCTTTTTCTAGAAGGCTCTCTTTTTCTGAAGGTACATCAGCAACAAGATCAGAGAAGTCTTTTGGCTGCCTAATTCCAAGTTTCTCAAACGCGTTTCCATAAGACAGATCAAGATCAACCAATGCAACTTTTAAACCCCAAGAAGAAGCGAGTAGCGCCATTGAGGAAACAAGCGTAGTCTTTCCCACTCCCCCTCTTCCTGAAGTGAACGTAAGGATTGGAGCTTTTAGAGTCTTATCAAGAGGAATAAGGGATTGTAGATAGGTATTTAACTCTTGGATACTGGCAACATAATCTGAAGCTTCTGGTAAAGGCTGAGAAAGCCTGTCAGCCCCATATGATTGATATCCCCTTCCAACCTTTACCAGATCTCCTAATTCCATAGGGTCAATAACTAAATCAACTCCTGCTTTAGCTGCTCTAGAACGAAGTGATCCGGAAGCGCCAGATCTTACAAGCACTACACAGCGAGCATTTCCATCTTTAACAATTGCAGCCGCTAGATTTATATCCGAAACATCGGAGCCGGTATTACCAATTAAGACTGAATAATCTTGAGGAGTTGAAGAGGCTACAATTGATCTAAGAGATGCTGCTGAATCGGCAAATTCACACCTATTGCTAATTCCCAAGTACGTAAGAATGGCTCCAATTTCAACGCGTGCGTCAAGACCTACGTATGAGATCCACTTTTCTAACATCACGCTTCACCTCCTGGATTAGTAGACGAGTCTACTTGTGACGCACTGTCGCTGTTTTGGTTGGTTGTTGAAGAAGTAGGGTTCTCTGGATGCACATCTTCACTTACATCAGATGAGCTTGCTTGATCTGTCTTGTCAGAAAGATCCTTTGAGTCTTCTTGTTCAACGAAGGAGTTGTTCTTTACTAAGTCCTGAGCGTTAATCTTTGACCCAGGAAGAGTAAATCGAAGTGTTCCTCGAGCGTATGCAGAAAGCACGGCAGGAACCTGTTCAGGAGTTAATCCAAGCGTTACGGAGGAGGAAGTGTAAAGAGTGCCTTCGGTGTCATCTGACAACACCGCAATATCCGAAGCAATACAGGTAATAAGAGAATCAGTAACCTCATACGCTGCAAGCTTTGTGCCAGCACTGAGCCTCTCAGCTAATCCGTACTTCTCGCCATGGGAAATAGTGAGACCAACAAGATTTTCTGGAATAGAAATTTGAGAGGCAACTGATCGTAGATGAAGAGAAACAACAGGCATTCCAACTCCAATAACTGATGAAACCGTACGACCCATAACACTTTCTGGATTAGTAATTGCGCCTTCGGGAATCAAATCAGAAATCCAGCTTTTTATCTGGGTATTAGAAGATGAGAGAGTTTCTCCAGGTTCTATTTGTTTTGTGGCCACCAGAATTGACGTGAGTTCTCCACCGTATTTTTGTATTGCCTCTGCTCGTGACTTCTCTGCATCAGCGCGAACGCTTTGTACGTATGCAAAGAAACAAAAACTGGCCAAAAGTGCGCTTAACACAGAAATTAAAATTCTTGTTTTCTTAGTCACTGTTTGTCCTCCCTCCATTTGCGATACATAGATTGTGCACTTGGCATGAGAGTGAAAATACAAAAACAAAAGATTTACCTGCACAAATATGTCCGATAGCTGACGCAAATCTGACACAAAGTAATAAACCCAAAGGCCGAAGCAACGAGAAGAAAAATGGGTAATTTAAATTTTTATCTAATTTGATATATAAAAATTTTTAGAAAATCATAGCTGCTACATTTTTCAGAAATTGTAATGATTGATTTTCTGAGTGATTTCATTGACATATAAAACGAGGGCTGACCCTCCCCATTACTGGGCGGGACCAACCCTCGTTAGTCTCAATATAGCATATTTCCTGATAGTTTAGCGAAAAACACCCTAGACAAGCCAGGGTGCTTAGAGGATTTACGCTGTTAAAGCTTAAAGCACAACATCAGGGTCAAGCGATTGCTGGCTTTCTCGCATTTCTTTTGCCAAAGACAAATATGCTTTTAGCTGCGGCTCTGTAATCTTGCCCTCATGCAGAGCATCCTGAACGCTACATCCTGGCTCGTGCGTATGGGTGCAATCCCTAAACTTACAGGTCTGAGCAGCTTCAGAAATATGCGGGAATATCTTCTGCAATCCCCTCTCATGGCCCACAATAGGTAAACTTCTAAGTCCAGGTTCGTCCACGATGACGCCAGCATCAGGAAGCGCTACCATGCGACGAGCAACCGTTGTATGCCGTCCTGCCTTATCGGATTCGCGGACTTCTCCCGTTTCAAGCGCCTCATGTCCCAAAAGCGCATTGAGAAGCGTTGATTTACCAGCACCTGATTCTCCTAGCACTATGGCCACGGAGCCGTAAGGAACAAGGCTACGAACAGCATCAATTCCCCACGCAGCCCCAAGCTTTTGAGCAGTCTGAGCAAGATCTGCAAGTGCATCGGTTTTCTCGCCCTCAAGCTTTGAAGCTGTTGCAACAATCTTTACTGTAGAGCTAAGAGCTGCGGTAATAGAAGAAATCTCTTGAGCCAAAAGCTCCGGACCCGCTACATCTGACTTAGTAAGCACCACGGCACAGGTAGCTCCGCAGTCTTTAGAAATAACTGCTGAACGCACAATACGATCTACCGAGACAGCCTCGCCGTCCAAGGCCTGTACCACAAGAACCAAATCAACGTTGGCGGCCAAAGTCTGCTTTTGACCACGAGCTCCGCCCTTCCAGCGTGCAATATCGGTCTCTCGCGGCAGAACTGCCTCGATGATACCCATATCGTGCGAGTCCGGAATGCGCGCACATACCCAGTCTCCCACGGCCACCGTAGAGTTCTGGCCCTTAGTCACGCGCGCGGCAAACTCGGCGCGAAACACTCCCTGCTCCGAAACAACCGCAGGAAATCCCCTATCCAAGCGGACAACGCAGGCCATGGTCATCGTCTGGCGAGAAACCCCTTGGGCTTCAAGCTCAGATACGACGTCTGCATAAGCCTGCGTCTGAGCCGACGATGGAGTCAACTGCTCAAACGCTGGAACATCCAGCAATGAAGAAAGGGCCGGCAGTGACCCTTGAGTCCTGCCGGCTCCTAGTTTCTTGGAACTTTTTGTACGCTTAGCGGACAAGAGTGATCCCTACCTTATGCTTTGTTCTTTTGCACAGAACGCATAACAGCCTTGTACAGCTCCATCAGAGGAATAATAGATGCAGCTAAAAGCATTGCCATAGCGTACTCTTCAAAACCAATCTCAGCAAAGCCAAATGCCTGAGAAAGTGGTGTCTCAATTACCACAAAGGTAAGAATCAAAGACATAACAAAGGAACCCCACAGCCAAATGTTTTGGCTGGTCAGCTTAAAGATGGAACCACGCAGAGAACGCATATTGAAGGAGTGGAACATCTCAACCATAGAAAGCGTCAAGAACGCCATGGTCATACCCTCAACGCCAGCCTCTGGGTTAGTAATAACCTGAGAGATATCAAAGGTTCCATACTCAAAGTAGTGGCCAATAAAATAGCTGGCAAGGGTGAGAAGAGCAATGATAGAGCCCTGAACAAGGCAGTCAAAGCCAACGCCACCCGCAAAGATTCCATCCTTAGGATTACGAGGCTTGCGCTTCATAATGCCTGGTTCAGCCTTCTCGGTAGCCATAGCAAGCGCAGGCAGAGAGTCGGTAATCAGGTTAATCCACAGAAGGTGGGTAGGCTGAAGAATAGTAAAGCCAACTAGGGATGCAATAAAGACGGAAATAACCTCTGCAAGGTTGGAGCTCAAGAGGAACTGGATGCACTTACGAATATTGTCGTAGATGCGTCTTCCCTCTTCGCACGCGCTAATGATGGTGGCAAAGTTATCGTCAGCCAGAACCATATCTGCAACGCCCTTAGTGACATCGGTACCAGTAATGCCCATACCAATACCAATATCAGCGCGTTTGATGGAAGGAGCATCGTTAACGCCGTCACCTGTCATGGCCGTAACCATGCCCTTCTTGCGCCAGGTATCAACAATGCGGACCTTGTGCTCAGGCTGAACACGTGCGTAAACGCCAATTGTCTCAATACGCTGATCAAACTCTTCGTCAGAAATCTTATCAAGCTGTGCACCGGTAATTGCTTGAGAGCGATCGGTAATAATGCCCAGCTCAACCGCAATAGCAACGGCTGTATCAATATGGTCACCTGTAATCATAACGGTGCGCATACCAGCTTCATGAGCCTCTGCAACAGCACCCTTAACCTCAGGACGAACTGGGTCAATCATGCCAGAGAGTCCAACAAAGACCATGTCATGCTCAAGAGTAGCTGGGTCATAGCTCTGAGGAGCTTCTGTTCCCCAGTCACGACGAGCAGATGCCATAACGCGAAGAGCCTGGTCAGCCATGGATTTGTTCTGAGCCAAAATCTCAGAGCGAGCCTCATCGGTGAGGTCAATAATGCCATCACTTGTCATAATCTTGGTGCAGCGAGCAAGTACCTCGTCAGGTGCACCCTTGGTGTGCTGTACAACCTTGCCAGAGCGGGTACGAACCACAACAGACATCATCTTACGAACAGAGTCAAAGGGCGCCTCACCGATACGAGGGCGAGAAGAAGCAAGGTCACTTGTGGTGTATCCAAGTTTTGCAGCGTCTGCAACAAGAGCAGCCTCAGTAGGCTCACCCTTTGCTACCTGTTCTGCATCGTCCCAGGTAGCGTCACAGCACAGTGCCATGGTACGTACATGTGCGTCAAGGTTTTCTGTCTCATGACGGACAACAGTCATCTTGTTCTGAGTCAGAGTACCGGTCTTATCGGAACAAATTACCTGAGTACAACCAAGGGTCTCAACTGCGGTGAGTCGACGAACAATAGCGTGGCGTTCGCTCATTCTAGTAACACCCATAGAAAGAACGATGGTAACAACGGCAACAAGACCCTCTGGAATTGCAGCTACTGCAAGAGAAACTGCAACCATAAACGTACTGAGGATAAGGTCAAAGTTGCCAAGCATCTCGGCGCCGTGCTTGATAAATCCTGTTGCAAAAACAAGCAGTGAGATGACAACAACAAGAATAGTAAGTGTGTGGGAAAGCTTATCGAGGGCAATCTGAAGTGGAGTCTGTCCTTCTTCTGCCTGGGAAATTGCATCTGCAATCTTGCCCATCTCTGTATCCATGCCTGTTGCAACAACAACCGCACGACCACGTCCATAGACCACAATAGATCCGGAGTAGCACATATTCTTTCGGTCACCCAAAGGAATATCGTCAGCGCCGTCAGCAAGACTGAGGGTCTCCGCGTGTTTCTCGACAGGAACTGATTCACCTGTAAGCGCAGACTCCTCTACCTTCATAGAAGCGCTCTCAAGAATGCGACAGTCAGCTGGGACGGAGTCACCTGCCTCAAGCAGAATAATATCGCCTACAACAAGCTCGGTTGAGGCAACCGTCTCAAGACGACCGTCTCTGATAACCTTGCTCTGAGCTGCGCTCATCTCTTGAAGAGCAGCAAGTGCTTCCTCGGCTTTGCCCTCCTGGACAACACCAAGAACAGAATTAATAACAACAACAAACAGAATAATTACGACGTCTGCAACTCCGCCTTCTCTGGTATAAATACCTTCAGCAGCAGAAATAGCAGCAGCAACAAGAAGCATGATGACCATAGGATCAGCCATCTGCGCAAAGAATCTTTTAATAATTGATTCTTTTGGAGCTTCTTTAAGCTTATTGAGGCCATAAGCCTCAAGACGTGAAGCTGCTTCTGCATCAGACAGACCAACTTCAGCATCAGTTTTTTGCGCACTGATAACATCAGCCGCACTTGAAAGATACTCTTTCAATGTTCCTCCTGGGTTTCTACCTGACAGATTGATGCCCGATCATAATTCCCCAGGAGAAGGGGCAAGGGCTCACCAAGGTTGCCGTGTCAGGACCTTACAACGTCCTATCATAGGACCTTACAATGCTCTATCATTTTACCGTATTCTTTGTTTTTTTAAACCTCATAAATATTTCTTAAAACTCCTGTTATGTGGCAAATAATTGTTATCCAAGGGGTACAATAAGCGCAGAACATAACAACATAAGCCAAACGTTAGTTTTGGCAAGGAGGCAGTTATGAAAATCCTGTTTTATGGTGCTCAAAGTTACGACAAGGATTCCTTTAACCTTGAGCTTCCAAAGTATCCAGATGTTTCAATTGACTACATCGAGTCAAACCTTACGCCTATGACCGCAGGCTTTGCTAAGGGTTATGACGCTGTCTGCGCTTTTGTTAATGCAGATGCTTCAATTCTGACTCTTGAGATTCTTGCCGGCTTTGACGTTAAGCTGCTGCTTATGCGCTGCGCTGGTTTTGATGCTGTTGATGTTGACGCTGCTAAAGACCTTGGTATTACGGTTACGCGCGTACCTGCTTACTCCCCTGAAGCAATCGCAGAGCACGCAATGGGTCTTGCGCTTGCTGCTAACCGTCGTATTCACCGTGGTTACATCAGAATTCGCGAGAATAACTTCTCACTTGTTGGCCTTGTTGGCGATACCCTTCATGGTAAAACTGCAGGTATTGTAGGCACTGGTCGCATTGGCGCTGCACTCTGCCGCATTTGTAAAGGCTTTGGTATGCACGTTCTTGGTGCAGACCTCTATCCAAACATGAGCCTTGTCAATGACGAGCACGTTATTGATGAGTATGTCAGCTACGATGAGCTCTGGGAGCGTTCGGACTTTATTTCACTTCACGCTTTCTTGAATGACGAGAGCTATCACATGATTAACGATAAGACCATCGGAAAAATGAAAGATGGCGTTATCCTCGTTAATACTGGTCGTGGTGGACTTATTGATACCAATGCTCTTATTCGCGGCATTCTTTCTGGCAAAATTGGTGCTTGTGGCCTTGACGTTTATGAAGAGGAAAATCCAAACGTCTATAAGGACCGCGGTGCTGAGGTCTTTGATTCAGTTACCTCCACGCTTTGCTCTTTCCCTAACGTTGTCATGACCAGTCACCAGGCATTCTTTACTCATGAGGCACTTTCTCAGATTGCTCAAGTTACGCTAGATAACGCAACTGCTTTTACTGCGGGTACTGACTATGTTGATAAAAGTGTGGTTTGCTAAGTACCAGGGAAACAAACGCTCTGAAAACGGTTACTATTGATAACCGAATGTGATTTCAATTCCTATGAAAAGGAGAGATATGGCTCGCAAAAAGACCAAGATTGTTTGTACTATGGGTCCTGCTACAGAAAGTGATGAGGTTCTTCGTGAGCTCATTCTTGCTGGTATGAACGTCGCACGTTTTAACTTCTCGCACGGTAGCCATGAGTATCACCGCACTATGATTGGTCGCGTTCGTTCTATCTCTGATGAGCTTGGTATTCCTATTGCTATCATGCTTGATACAAAGGGTCCTGAGGTTCGCACCGGTCTTCTCGAGGATGGCAAGAAGGTCACCCTTACTACTGGTGATTCCGTTATTGTCACCACTGATGATGACGTCATCGGCAATGCTCAGCGCTTCTCACTTGACTACAAGAATCTTCCAAAAGAGGTCAAGAAAGGTTCCATCATCCTTATTGATGACGGTCTCATTGGCCTCGAGGTTGATCACGTTGAGGGCACTGATATGCACTGCAAGATTATCAACGGCGGTGAGCTTGGCGAGAAGAAGGGCGTAAACGTTCCTAACGTCAACATTGGCCTTCCTTCCGTCACTGAGCAGGACCGCGCAGACATCATGTTTGGTTGCGAGCTTGGTATTGACGCAATTGCTGCCTCCTTCATTCGTGATGGCGCTGCAGTTGAGGAGATTCGTAACATCTGCCGCGAGATGGGTACTCCTAACGTACAGATTTTCCCTAAGATTGAGTCTGCTCTTGGCGTAAAGAACTTTGACGAGATTCTTGCAGCTTCTAACGGCATCATGGTTGCCCGTGGTGACCTTGGCGTTGAGGTTCCTGCAGCTGAGGTTCCTCACATCCAGAAGACTATCATCAAGAAATGCAACGATGCTTACAAGCCTGTCATCACCGCAACTCAGATGCTTGACTCTATGATTCGCAACCCTCGCCCAACCCGTGCAGAGGTTACGGACGTTGCTAACGCAATCTACGACGGCACTGACTGCGTCATGCTTTCTGGTGAGTCTGCAGCTGGTAAGTACCCTGTTGAGGCAGTAAAGACCATGGCTTCCATCTGCAAGGAAACCGAGAAGTACCTGCCAGTCAAGGATGTCTATCACCAGCGTGAGGGTCTTAAGAACGTCAACGGTGCTACCGGCTTTGCTGCAGTTGATATGGCAATCCGTGTTGACGCTAAGTGCATCATCTGCCCAACACACTCTGGCCGCACTGCTCGCCTTGTTTCTAACTTCCGTCCAAAGCGTCCTCTGTATGCAATGTCTCCATCTGATGAGGCAGTTCGTCGTACCTGCTTCTATTGGGGTGTCTATGCATTCAAGACCTCTGAGCAGGGCACGCTTTCTAACACCATGTACAACGCACTGAACGTTGCTAAGGAAGTTGGCGTCGTTGAGACCGGCGACATTGTTGTTCTGACTGCTGGCGATCCTCATACCAGCCCACGTCTTGGTGACTACACCACTTCAACTAATGTTGCTATGATTTGCCAGGTTCAGTAAACCGCATTTCAGCTTTAACGTTATATGCACCCAAGCACAAGCTTGGGTGCATATTTTTTACGTGGGATATTTTTAGCGTCTTACCAGCAGTTAGGCAATTTTCCAGCCGACGGTTTTCTCGCGCATGTTAACAAAATCAGCGTAGATGCCGCCTTCTGCCATCAGTGATTCGTGAGTGCCTCTTTGAACAATACGGCCCTTATCCAGGACAAGTATCTGATTTGCTTTACGCACCGTCTTTAGGCGATGGGCAATCATAATAACGGTCTTAGAGTTTGTGAGCTCTGCGATTGCACGCTGAAGTTCAAGCTCGTTTTCTGGATCAACATTAGCCGTTGCCTCATCAAGTACTACGATTGGCGCATCTTTTAAGATAGCGCGCGCAATAGAAAGACGCTGGCGCTCGCCGCCAGAAAGCATTGAGCCACCTTCTCCTAAGCGTGTTTCGTATCCGTCAGGTAGTGCCTGGATAAACTCTTCACAGCAAGCACGCTTAGCTGCGTCAACTACTTGCTCATGAGTTGCGTCTGGATTGCCAAACTTGATGTTGTTCTCAATGGTGTCATCAAACAGGAAAACTCCCTGGAAAACAGTAGAGAAGTTTTGGAGCAGAGCGTCAACCTTATAGTCACGTGCATCGCGTCCACCAAGCGTAACCTGGCCTGTATTCACATCCCAGAAGCGTTCAATCAAACGGACAAGCGTTGTCTTGCCCGAACCACTTGGACCTACAATGGCACAAGAAGTACCTGCAGGAATCGAAAGGCTGACATCTTCAAGAATTTGCCTGTCATCGTAGCCAAAGGAAACATGAGAAAGTTCAATGTCGTAGGAATCCGCTTTCTCCAAACCTTCTCCCTCGTCCATTGCAGGAGTGGCGAGAATGGCATTTGTTTGTTCCATTGCAATTTCAAGATTGCGCAAAATAGTTGAGAATCGACCAGCAGATTCGAGACGACTGAACAACATAAACGACATAACTACCACGGTTAAACAAGTAGCTGTATCAAGTGTTCCCGATAGCCATAATCCAACTGCCACAAGGCACATGATAACGCTGGTAGCCTTAGAAACAACCATTTGCAAAACTGAGAAACGGAGCGCCTTAAACTCAAGATTGAGCGCCTGAACACGGCAATTATCCACTGCCTTGGCATATTTTCCCTCAGCATCATCAATAAGAGAGAATGCCCTCACCACACTAATGCCGCGAACATACTCAAGAACGGAACTAATTAAGATAGTACTAGCAGCAACATAATCATCTGAAGTATTGCGAACGTACGTCTGGAGTAACTCCATGGTTACGCAGAAAAACACAAACGTAGCCGCAGTTATAAGACCTAGTTGCCAACAAAATACAAACAAGAATACAACAATAATTGCTGTTAAAGCCAAGCCTCCAACAACCATCATATAGAGCAGACCGCCAAGACTTTGCATTACATCTAGCTGGTTGGTCATAACAGCTGTTACTTCTCCAAGGCTATTCTCGTTAAAGTAACCCATGGGTAGACGGCGCAACGTGTCGCCAATTTCCGCACGCTTAGCGCCAGCCATACTGAAATTAGCATCACAGAAATTCTCGCTCTTAAAATGAGCGCAGATGAATGTTCCCATGATGCTCAAAAGCATTACTCCCAGTGCAGAAAATATCGTCTGGGTTGAGAGCGTATTAGTAGCAAGAGCTGTAAAAACAATCCAAAGCGCCGTTATTTGCACACCTTCAAAGAGGCAGCCAAGAATGGTAAAGAAAAGGCCCTTATAGAGTTTCTGGCGATAAGAACTTCCAAACTGAAAGTACATTTTTAAGACAGATAACATTGCTACTCCCCTCCTTAAGCCTCATCAAGTGCGCCGATATGAGCGCGATACATGGTTGCGTAAAGCGGACATGTCTCCATAAGCTGCTCGTGAGTACCCTCAGCTTCAATGGATCCATCATTAACGACAACAATTTTGTCGGCATTTTGTACAGTAGAAAGGCGGTGCGCGATAACCACCAACGTTTTACCAGCCACCAGCTTTGCAACTGCAGATTCAACCTCTGCTTCTGATTCTGGATCTGCGTAGGCTGTTGCTTCATCGAGCATGATAATAGGTGCATTTTTGAGCATAGCTCGAGCAATTGCTACGCGCTGACGCTCGCCACCAGAAAGGTGACCTCCCGAGCCTCCTACAACCGTTTGATAACCATGAGGAAGCGATTGGATAAAGTTATGGCATCCAGAAGCTTTTGCGCAAGCAATTACCTCTTCATCGGTGGCATCTTTTTTGCCCATCCTGATGTTTTCCATAATGGTCTCATCAAAAAGGTAACTATCTTGATCAACGTAAGCTACAAGATTCGCGAGTTGAGATGGAGTGCAGGAGCGAATATCTTGTCCTCCAATAGAAACAGACCCTTCATTTGGATCCCAGAAACCAGCGATAAGCCGTGCAACAGTAGACTTACCTGATCCACTTGGACCAACAAGAGCTGTAACCTGTCCGGGCTCAATGTCTAAGGTAATCCCATGAATCACTTCATTGCTTCCGTAGGAGAAACGGACATCGCTTAACTTAATTTCAGTCCCTTCAAGTGTGCAGGGAGCCGTGGCTCTCATCTGATCTGGGTAATTCAAAACCTCAGAGATTTCTTTGACAACAGAGCCTACCTGCGCAAGAGAATCCATAAAGCTCATTGCTTCAAAGAGCGGCTGAAAAATTCCTAAAGAAAGCACGGCACACATAACAAACGTAGAAGGAGAAAGAGTTCCCTGAAGCACAAACAAGCATCCCAGAGGCAATACCGTTACTAACGTTGCAGGAGCAATTGACAACATGGCATCCTGCCAAATTTGGCAGTGACTCATCCAATCAATAAAAGCATGGGCAGAGGCATAAACAGCTTTTGAGAACTTCTCGTAAGAGCTAGCGGACTGCCCAAAAGCCTTAATTACCTCAATTCCTGACACATACTCAACTGAAGCATTATTCATCTCTTTACCAGTTACGATAGTATTCTGATACCAATACTCGTAGTCTTTCATCATGCCTGATAAACAGGCAAGTCCCACAATAATAGTGAGCAAAGCAGCAAGAGCAAGTCGCCAGTCTAAAACAATGAGGTACACAAAAACCGCAAAAGCAGCCGTAAGGTTTGAAGTGAGCTCAGGAACTGCATGAGCAAGTGTGGTTTCAATACTATCGATCTTCTCGACTAACAAGCGTTTGAGAGAGCCGGAAGGCGTATCAAGCACATATCCCATGGGGATAGTTGTTAGCTTCTTTGCCACTCGGGTGCGCATG
>JABZHH010000028.1:0-12140 GCA_015258925.1 Atopobium sp.
TGATGTGGTCACTGCTGAACTGAAGAACCAGCCAATTTTAGGCAATATTATTGTTAAAGTCGTTGACACAGATGGCAATCCTATTGCCGGTGCAACTCTTAAGGCTACTGCCGCAAACGTTGCTGGACCTCGTATCCCAACGCCTCCATTTACTCAGACCGGTATTCTCACCATGGAGGCTGACGGAAGCTACTCTCTTACAACTGGTGCAGATGGCTCTGTTGTAATTCCTAACCTTATGGGTAACACTTCCACTACCATCACACAGCTCACCACTATTGATGGTTACCAGATTGATACTACGGTTCGTGTTGGTCAGATCACTGGTACAAATACTACTGCCACAGTAACTTTTGTTGATCCTCGTATTCCTGCTCCAACGCCTGCACCAGATCCAACACCTGCTCCAGAGCCACAGCCTGAGCCAACTCCAGCACCAGAGCCTCAGCCACAACCAGAGGCTCCAAAGGCTAAGAAGGTTAAGAAGTCCGTTCTTCCAAATACCGGTGATAATGCGCTTACGCTACCTATGATTATTGGCGTTGCTGGCGCAACTGTTGTTGTTGCTGGTGCTGCTCTTTTCCTTCATAAGAAGCGTCAATAAATCTTCATAAGCCTGGTTTCATTTACATAATTCACCACGTAAATCAAGTGAATGACTTATACTTATCCAGTTCAGATATGTATGAGGAGTTCACTTGATTGCTCTTGCGGATAAGATTTCTAAGTCATTTGGCGGCAGAGTCCTTTATTCAAATGCAACACTTCAGCTCAATGCGGGAGAGCGTTGGGCTTTAGTTGGTCCAAATGGCGCTGGTAAGACAACGCTTCTAAAGATCATCATGGGCCTAGAGTCTGCTGATGAGGGAACTGTTACCTTTGCAAAAGACGCTACTCTTGGATACCTTGAGCAAGAGACAGAGCTTATGGGGGACAGAACTGCCCTTAACGAGGTAATTGAGTCCGCACATGAGATTAAACAGTGGGAGAGAAAGGTAAATGACCTCTCACTCAAGATTGCCGAAACTCCTGAGGGCACAACGCTTAACAAATACCTGGAAGACTATGCTCATGCTATGGAGCGCTTTGAGCGTCTTGGCGGCTATGAGCTTGAAAGTAGAGCTCGTCAGATTCTTGCAGGTCTTGGCTTCCCAGTGGAAGATTTTGACAAGCCCGCTAAGGAGTTTTCAGGCGGCTGGCAGATGCGCATCTCTTTGTCAAAGTTGCTCCTGCGTCGTCCTGACGTTCTTCTTTTGGACGAGCCTACCAACCACCTGGACTTGGAATCTGTTCAGTGGCTTGAGAGGTTCTTATCGTCATATGATGGAACAGTTTTGCTGGTAAGCCACGACCGCTCGTTCATGGATGCCTGCGTAACGCATGTGGCGGCACTTGAGAATCGTATGCTCGTAACCTATACCGGCAATTATTCCGGCTATCTTCATCAGCGAGAAGAAAATCTTGAGCAGCTCCGCGCTAAACGCGCGGCTCAAGAGCGCGACATTGCTCACATGGAAACCTTCATTGAGCGATTTAGGTATAAGCCTACCAAGGCAAAACAGGTTCAAGAGCGCGTGGCAAAGGTCGAGAAGATCCGTGAAGAACTGGTAGTTCTTCCAGAGCAATCTCATCACATGCATTTTAGGTTCCCAGAACCTCCTCGTACCGGAGATACCGTCATTTCTCTTGAGGGCGTGGCCAAATCTTACGAGGATAACTTTGTCTACGATAACGTTGACCTTAAGCTGTATCGCGGAGATTACGTTGCGCTTGTTGGCCCTAACGGTGCTGGTAAATCTACTCTTATGAAGCTTATTGCTGGCAAACTTAAGCCAGATGCGGGACAGATTAGCTTGGGCCAAAACGTCACTGAAGCCTATTATGCACAGCACCAGCTTGAAGAGCTCAATCCTTCAAATACGGTACTTGCAGAGCTTGATACCGTTGCTGCTGGCTGGACTACTTCTGAAGAGCGTAGATTGCTTGGAGCCTTCCTTTTCCATGGCGATGACGTTGAGAAACGCGTAAATGTGCTATCTGGTGGCGAGCGCGCTCGTCTCGCACTTGCTAAGATGCTGGTTTCTCCAGATCCACTGTTGCTTCTAGACGAGCCAACTAACCACTTAGACATTGATTCTGTTGACGTTCTAGAGAAGGCGCTTGTTGACTTCCCAGGAACTATCATCTTGATCAGTCACGATGAGCACCTGGTCAGAGCTGTAGCAAACAAGGTTGTGGATGTCCGCGACCACAAGGTTACGGTCTATGACGGAGACTACGATTACTTCCTCTTTAAGCTTGCAGAGCTTCAAGCAGTGGCTCAGGGGGAGACGTCGAGCAAGACCGTGTCCTCGTATGGAACTTCGGGTGCAAGAGCGGTTAAGAGTGCTGCTCCAGAGGCAAGTCAAGCTGCAGGATCTTCTCGCAATGTGAAGACTAAGGAGCAGAGAAGAGCTGAGGCGGAGGAGCGTAATCGTAGAAGCCGTGCGCTCAGGGAGACCAAGAAGCGCTTGGACGAGGTTGAGGCGGCTCTGACTCCTGCGCACAAACGCTACGATGAGCTCATGACGCTTATGGCTGACGAGGCTCTTTATAACGATCCTCAAAAGTTTGATGAGTGCATGGCTGAATACCAGGCACTTTCTAAGAAGATTCCTGCTCTTGAGGCTGAGTGGCTGGAGCTTTCAGAAAAAATGGAAGCAGATATTGATGAGTAGGTAGTTTTGCCAATCTTGGGTAAAATTATCTTGTATCTAATGTCTTGTACTTACTGCTTGTACCTAACGCCTTGTACTTGAGGCTTACGTCTGTACGTGTCCGTCTGTAGTATCTTTGCAGATGTTGAGATAAGGATTGTTGTGCCAACTGCTTTAACATCAGTTCCATCGCTTTTGACAACGCTCGCTGAATTTGCACTGGTAATCTTTGCCATTGTGATTCACGAGGTTGCGCATGGCTTTGTGGCATACAAGTGCGGAGACCCTACCGCTAAAATGTCTGGCCGTTTGACGTTAAATCCGCTGGCGCATATTGACTTGTTTGGTACGGTTCTTCTACCGCTTATGCTGGTACTGATGGGTGGACCGAGCTTTGGATACGCAAAGCCCGTTCCTTATAATCCCAACTACCTCAAAAATCGTCGTCGTGACGAGATTCTGGTGGCGCTTGCAGGCCCTACTTCCAACATTTTGCAGGCATTTCTCGGCGCACTCTTGCTGCGTTTGCTCAATGCGTTAGCTGTTGCTTTTGGCACGGCCTTAAATCCACTGGTAATGTACTACGTTTCTTCGCTGGTTATTTTCTACATCCAGATCAATGTAAGCCTGGCGGTCTTTAACATGCTGCCCATTCCGCCTTTGGACGGATCTAAGTTGCTGCTCTATTTTCTTGGCGAGAAAAACCGTCAAAAGTTCTATGCCATTGAGCCCTATTGCATGATTGCAGTGGTGGGACTCATGTTCTTTGCGCCTGGCTTTTTCTCGTCCATTATCGGGGGCATTTCTAACGTCATTTTGAGTTTGCTTGCGAGAATCATCTAATGTCGTACAAAGTAAACACTGCAACATATTCGGGCCCATTTGACCTGCTGCTTCAGTTGGTAAGTAGGCAAAAAGTTGCCATTGGATCCATTTCTATCTCTGAGGTTGCTGATCAGTACCTGGCAGAAGTTGACGCCATGGAAGAGCTTGACCTAGACGTTGCCAGTGACTTTGTCCTTGTTGCGTCAACGCTTTTGGACATGAAGGCTCATGCCTTGGTGCCTCAAGATGTTTCACTCAAAAGCTCATACGATGAAGATGAGTATGATGACGAACTTGACGGGCTTTCTCCTGATGAGGCGCGAGAAGTTCTTATTGCTCGCCTTATTGCCTATAAGCAGTTCAGAAATGCGGGTGCTGCGCTAGGTAGTCGTATGGAGGCAGAATCATACATGTTTCCACGCTCAGTGGGCCCAGATCCGGATTTCTTGAATCTCATGCCAGACTATCTTGAGGGCATTACCCTCAGAAGCCTTGCCGTCATCTGTGCGGACATTGACTCAAAACGTGAGACATTCTTGCTTGAAGCAGAACATGTGGCACCAAAAAGGCTCCCAGTGGCCCTGACGGTAGCTTCTGTGGACCGACTCACGCGCTCTAAGGGCAAAGTGACGTTCTCTGAGCTCTTAGACGGTCAAGATACGCCAGAAATTGTGGTTGCAAACTTTTTGGCAGTGCTTGAACTCTTTAAGCGCGGTCTTGTTCGTGTTCAGCAGGATGTCATCTTTGGCGAGATTGAGATTGAGCACATAGAGGGTGCTGATTCTTATCAGCTTGATGAGTCGGTCCTCCTGGAGCTGGAAGAGCTGTCTGGTGATGAGCCAGACCTTGAAGGATTTAACTTGTCTCAAAATGCGCTCCAAGACGTCCAGCAGACGCTTTTATCGCTAACCCATACGCCCGATGAAGCACAGAAAGAGGCGGAATAACTTATGGCAGAAGAGCTTACCTATTTAGATTCCGAGTCGCTCAAAGGTGCACTAGAATCACTGCTTTTGGTTGCAACAGATGCAATCACCACGGCCGACTTTTCCAAGGTCACCAATGCAGCTCCTGCCGAGGTTACCCAAGCGCTTAAAGAGCTTGCAGAGGAGTACACGCGCTGCAACAGGGGATTTCAGCTCAGAGAGGTAGCCGGTGGTTGGCGTCTCTTTACGCACCCAGCTCACCATCAGCTGGTCAGCGATTTTGTGCTTTCCTGGGATACGCGCCGCCTTTCTCAGGCAGCGCTTGAGACGCTGGCGGTTATTGCTTATCACCAGCCCGTTACTCGTGAGGGCGTCCGTGCTATTCGTGGTGTTAACTCTGATGGTGTTATCTCTTCACTTCGCGAGAAAAACCTTGTGCGTGAAGTGGGCAAAGAGGCAGATAGGGGACAGGCTATTCTTTATGGCACCACTGCGCTTTTCCTGGAGCGCTTTGGCCTCAAATCTTTGCGAGAGCTCCCACCACTGGAAGATTTTGCCCCTGATGAAGAGTCCAAGCAGTTTATTCGCGAGAGACTCTCTGGTAGAAGCTTTACTTCAACGCTTGAAGAAGCCGCAGAAGACATTGACGATGAGCGCTCCCTTTTGGGAGACAGCTACGATACGCAAGAGGAAGCATAAGTCGTGGCAGAAGAGCGTATTGTTCCCATGCGCCTGCAGCGCTTTTTGGCGCGCGCAGGAGCGGCTAGTCGCCGTGGCTCCGAGCGCCTGATGACCTCTGGTCGCGTCACGGTAAACGGCCAGGTAGTTACCGAGCTTGGCAGTAAGGTTGATCCGCTGGTAGATGTTGTAGCAGTTGACGGCATTGTCTGCTCAATTGCCGAGAAACCCGTCTACTTGATGCTCAACAAACCTGCAGGGTATCTGACTACTATGAAAGACCCTCAGGGTAGACCAACCATTGTGGACATGGTTCCTACTGACAGATACCCGGGACTTTTCCCTGTTGGACGCCTTGATATGGATACCACGGGCCTTTTGTTCTTCACTACCGATGGTCAGATGGCCCAAGAGCTTTTGCATCCTTCAAAGCATGTGTGGAAACACTATGTTGCTCATGTAGTAGGTACACCTACAGAAGAGCAGATAAACCGCCTGCGCGAAGGTGTTGAGCTTGAAGACGGTCCTGCAGCTCCTGCTGAGGTTGAGATTATATCCAACGATGCCAAGATGAAGGCACTTCTCGCCCCACAGGGTTTGGGAAAAACCGGTGGAGGAGAGCCAAACTCCCTGGTCAGCGTAACTATTAGAGAAGGCAGAAAGCACCAGGTTAAGAAGATGCTTCTGGCTATTCACCATAGAGTTCTTGCACTCCACAGAGACACGTTTGGGCCGCTTCACCTTACAGGCGTTAAAGAAGGACAGTGGAGACTTCTTACCGATGAGGAAGTTGCCGCTCTGGAGCGCACTATTGGTAGAGAGCCTGGTGCTTCTCCCATCATGCCCTTAAGCGCCAACAAGTAACTACTAGTCGCACAATTACTAAGTACACGTCAAACAGCTCAAGCACGCCAGAGAGGAGACATAATGCAGCCATTTGAAGTTCCAGCTCAGGTTCATCGCATTTTGTTTATGCGTCACCCAGAGAGTGTTGCTAATACACAGCGCTTTTTCAGCGGCAGAAGAGACATTGAGCTTACCGAGCATGGCGTTGAACAGCGAGAACACGCTGTTCGTGCACTTGTTGCATTTCATCCAGATAGAATTTGGACCTCTCCTTTATCTCGCTGCAAAGACATGGCTCAGATGGCCGCCACCGAGCTTGGTATTCCTTGTGAGGTAAAAGATGACCTTGCAGAGATGGATTTTGGAATTTTGGAGAGCAAGCGTTTTGCTGATGCAGAAGAGATTTTAAAGCCTTATGGCCTTACGTTTCCCTGGGCTTCAGATGAAAACGGCCACTCCATACCTGCTCCAGAAGCGGAGTCATACGAGCAGGTAAGAAGCAGGTGTCGCACTATTCTTAACGAGCTTTCCAGTCTTTCTGGACGCACTGTTTGTATTTCTCACGGCGGCTATTTGCGCTCTATGATGGCAGAGATTTTTGGCATCCCAGGAAGTTCAAGCTGGAACGTACATCTTGCAAATGTCTCTTCAATCTTCTTTACTAGTACAGGCAGTTCTGATTTCAAGCTTGGTGGATTTAACCTTGATCCAGAAGAGGTTATTCGTCGTTCCACTGAGCCAAGTTTTTACGATTTTCGTGACATTTGGGGTGTCACCAAGGGGGATAAGTAATGATTGTTGCTATTGACGGCCCAGCAGGCTCCGGAAAGTCTACGGTAGCTCGCGCCCTTTCTGATCGCCTGGATTTGATTTTTCTTGATACGGGTGCAATGTATCGCTCCGTAACCGTAGAATGCCTGCATCAAGGCATCGATATGACTGATACCGAGAAAATCATTCAGGTTGCCCGCAGCATTAGTATCTCGTTTGGCAACTCCGCAAACGGTCAGACCGTCTATGCAAACGGCTCAAACGTTACGACAGAGATTCGTACCCCAGAGGTAGATAGAAACGTTAGCGCTGTTGCAGCCATCCCTGAGGTTCGCGAGGCTATGGTCACGCTTCAGCGTCGCGCTGGCGAGAATGGCGATGTAGTCGCAGAAGGTCGTGACATTGGCACCGTGGTATTCCCTGAGGCAGATGTAAAGGTTTTTTTGACCGCAGATCCTGCTGCTCGTGCTCACCGCCGTGCCGTTCAGCGCCAGGGTGGAGATGCAGCCACCGGAAACGATGCCAAGGTAGACGCCAAGAGTGAGGAGAAGATCCTCGAAGACATCAAGGCTCGCGATAAGGCTGATTCTGAGCGTAAGGCAGCACCACTTCGTGCTGCAGAAGACGCCCACCACATTGACTCTTCTGCACTTTCTGTTGAAGAGGTTATTGCAGCTATTATTGCCCTGCATCCTGGACTCGGCAAAAGAGATGCCCGCAACCACAGGGCTTCTCACCAGGGCAATGGATCAGAGAGCAGCTCTTCTGATGACGGGAAGTCTCACACGGAAGAGCCTAAGCGCTCCGAGAAAAAGTCTTCTATAGCAGCGGCATCTAAGCGTTTGCGTCCTTTTGGCGGAAACTCGTTTGACGATTATTACGATACCGCGCTTGCTGATTTTCCAGCTCCAGCAAAGTTCTTTAAATGGCTGGCAGTCAGTGTGCTTGGACTGATTACAAAAATCTGGTTTAGATGGCGTTGGGACAATGACCAGCTCTTTGTTGGTGATAAGACCCCTCGCGTTCTTATCATGAACCATCCAACATTTTTGGACCCCATTGTTACTGTTGTTCACCTGCTTGTTCATGGCATTCCCGTTAGAACCATTTACAAGAGTGAGTTCAACAAATTCAAACCACTTCAGTGGGCGCTTTCTAGACTTGGTGGTATCCCAGTAGATCGTGGAACTGCTGACATGAAGGCAATTCGTCGCGCAACTACGGCTCTTTCTAGAGGAGAAATGCTTCTCATTTATCCTGAGGGTACCAGAGTCAGAAGCAATACTGAACGTGGAGAAACCCACGGCGGCTTTGCGCTTATCGCCCAGCTTGCCAAGGTGGATGTTCAGCCACTAGCCATTATTGGTGCCCTTGATATTAAGAAAAAAGGTTCTCCTCTGGTTAAGCCTGTAAAGGTGTATCTTCGCGCTGGTCAGAAGGTTTCTTTTAGTGATCTGACTTCTAAGAAGCGTAAAGATCAGGCAAAAGAGATGGAAGAAGTGGCCATGGAGCGGGTATACGAACTAAGAGATGCAATGCTCAAAGAGCATCCCGGAAGGAATTAGTTCGTGCCTACTATCAAAATTGCCGATGAAGCAGGTGCTTGTTACGGCGTAGAAAGAGCTCTTCAGATGGTCCAGCAGGCCGTCAAAGATGCTCATGCGCCCGTGCGCACGCTTGGTCCGCTTATTCATAATCCTCGTGTTGTCACGTCCCTTAAAGACCAGGGCGTAGAGGTTGTTGATTCCGCTTCTGAAGCTGCAGGAAGTGCGCTTCTGCTGCGCACTCATGGTGTAACTCCTCAAGAGGAGCAGATTGCCAAGGACGGCTGTGTTGACGTACTTGACGCAACCTGTCCGTTTGTAAAGAAGGCTCACGGAGCCGCAGAACTTCTCGCTAAGCAAGGCTATGCCGTGTACGTGGTAGGAGAGTCTGGACACCCTGAAGTTGAGGCAACGCTTGCTCACGTACCAGGCTCTTTGGCTATTGACTCTGTAGAAGAAGTTGCCGCTCAGGCAGACGCCATGAGAGCTGCAAAGAAGGTTGGCCTGGTAGTTCAGACCACCATGAGCGCCGCTAAGCTCTCTGAAGTAGTTAACGCGGTACTTCCGCTTGTTGACGAGCTTCGCGTCATGAATACTATCTGCGAGGCTACTGCGGGCCATCAGGACTCGTGCATGAGGCTTGCAAAAGAGTCTGACGTCATGATTATCATTGGCGGCAGGATCTCTGCAAATACCACTCGTTTAGCAGAGATTTCCAAGCTGTATTGCCCCGCAACCTATCACATTGAAGGCGCAGATGAGCTAGAGGCTTCTTGGTTTGAAGGTGCGGAGCACATTGGTATTACCGCAGGCGCTTCTACGCCAGAGGCTCATATCAACGCAGTTAAATCAGCTATTGAACAAATCGTAGGCGCCTAATATGGAACAGCGCGCAGACTACGGAAATACAAAATCTGGTGGACTTGGCGCACTGATTGAGTCCGTTGAAGAGGGTAGTCCTGCGTGGAAGGCTGGCCTTGAGCCAGGCATGATTATCGAGAAGGTCAATGGTGTAGTTCCAAAAGACCTGATTGATTGGCGCTGGGAAGCCGACGGCTCTATCTGTGAGCTTGAGGTTTCTGTGCCTGGTGACGATGAACTCTACGAGTGCGTGCTTGAGCGTGAGTCCGGAGAAGACTGGGGCGTTGACTTTGTTGACGTACTTTTTGACGGCATCAAGACCTGCGTAAACGCGTGTCAGTTCTGCTTTATGGCTATGCTGCCAGAAGACATGCGACCCTCACTTTCCATTAGAGACGACGATTATCGCCTGAGTTTTTTGCAGGGCAACTTTGTCACGCTCACTAACCTCACAGATGAGGATGTTGAGCGCATCATTTCTCACAAACTTGAGCCTATGAACGTCTCGCTTCATGCAATCTCACCTGACGTGCGTCGCAATCTAATTGGTGCTCGCGCAGCCAGGGGAATTGAAGTACTTGAAAAGCTTATGGATGCCGGGATTGAGATTCATGGCCAGATTGTTCTGTGTCCTAATATCAACGATGGAGAAGAGCTTGATAAAACGCTCGATTGGGTAGAGGCTCACCAGCAGATTACTTCTTTAGCCATTGTTCCGCTTGGCTATACCAAAGACTCTAAGCGCTTTACGCATTCCTATTCTGATGACGTGGAGCTCTCCCGTTCTGTTGTCAAAATTGTTGAGCCCTATCAGGAGCGCGCACGTGCCTCTTTGGGCATTACACGCTTCCAGCTCTCTGACGAGTTCTATGTAGACGCCCAGCTACCCATTCCACCTGCATATACCTATGACGGTTATCCGCAATTTTATGACGGTATTGGTATGCTCAGGAGCTTCCTCGATGAGGCTGAAGAGGTCTGTAACACTATGCATACCGCTCTTGACGAGGCAAATACCTATCTTTCTGCTCGTTCTCGCAAGATTTTGCTGATTGTAGGAGAAGCTGCTCAGCAAACCATCCAGACCTTCTGCGACGACTGGTCGGCTGACGGCAACGTTTCTACTTTTGCCGTGCGCAACGATTTCTTTGGTGGAGACGTTAATGTCACAGGACTTATCTGCGCCGTTGATCTTCTCACCCAGGTGCCTGAAGACCTCACAGATGTTCTGGTGGTGCTCCCTGAGGTCATGTTTAACTTTGATAAAGTCACGCTTGACGGCATGTCACTGGCAGATTTAACTGCGCAGCTAGAGGCTCGTGGAGCAAAAGTAATCATGTCAATTCCTGGTCCCACAAACATTGCCAAGTCGTGCATTAAAGCGCTCAAAGAGTGGGATTAGCCACGTATTGCTGGTATTATTAAACCAACTGAATGAAAGGTGAGACATGGCTAAGCCCATTGTTGCTATTGTTGGACGCCCAAATGTTGGCAAGTCCACGCTGGTAAATAGAATTGCCGAGAAACGCGATGCAATCGTGCACGAGTCAAGGGGAGTAACCCGAGACCGCTCATATCACGATGCTGACTGGAATGGTCGTGAGTTTAAGCTCATTGATACCGGCGGTATCGAGTCAATTAAATCGCAGGATCGCTTTGCTCCACACATTCGTGAGCAGGCACTTCTTGCATGTGAAGAGGCAGACGTTATTGTTTTTGTGGTAGACGGCTCTACCGGCGTTACCGATGAAGACGAAGAGGTTGCACGCATTGTCCGCAAGAGCGACAAGCCCGTGTTCTTGGTTGTCAACAAGAAAGATAACCCTGCTACAGAGCAGGATGGTCTATGGGACTTCTATGCACTTGGTTGCGGCGAGCCTCTGCCTCTGTCTGCTTCACATGGTCACGGTACTGGTGACTTACTGGATGACATTGTCAACGCATTTCCAGAGGTAGATGAAGAACCAGAAGATGACGGCATTCTGAACTTGGCAATTATTGGCCGACCAAATGTAGGCAAATCTTCGCTGGCAAACCGCCTGGCTAACAAGAAACGCTCTATTGTTTCTGATGTTGCTGGTACTACGCGTGACGCTATTGACACCATGATTGAATGGAAGGGAACTCCCATTCGTCTTGTTGATACCGCTGGTATTCGCAAAAAGAGCCAGGTACACGAGGACGTTGAGTACTACAGTCTGGTCAGAGGCCTCCAAGCAATGGACCGCGCAGACGTCTGCCTTCTTGTGGTTGACGCCTCTGTTGGCGTAACCGAGCAGGACCAGAAACTTGCAAACATGGCCGTAGAGCGTGGATGCGCTCTGGTGCTCCTGCTTAACAAGTGGGATCTTATTGATTCTGAGGCAAAGCGCGATGAGGTAGCAGCTTCTGTAGCAAAGCGCCTTGCCTTTGCTCCATGGATTGCTTCTATCAACGTTTCTGCACTTACCGGCCGCGCCATTGATAAGGTGCTTGCCGCTGCTCTTTCGGCTGCAGAATCCCGTGCTCTTCAGCTTAAGACTTCCGAGCTCAACGAGCTTCTCGCCCAGATTAGAGAAGGCGGACACACGGTTTCTGACCGAGGTCGTCGCCTTAAGATTCAGTACGCTACTCAGACGGGCTCTAAGCCTCCTGTTATCTCGTTCTGGTGCAATGCTCCAGACCTTGTTGATGACAACTACGAGCGCTTTATTGAGAACAGGCTTCGCGAGAAGTTCTCTCTGGTTGGCACACCTATTCGATTGAAGTTCCGTAAGAAGGTTGAGTCTAACTAATGTCTGGAATTGTTGTTGCTCTGATTTTTGGAGTTATTGCATTTGGCCTCGGCGGCATTCCATTTGGCCTGATTATTGCAAGTATTTTGGCTCATGAAGATATTCGCAAACTTGGATCAGGAAACATTGGTACCACCAATGTTGCAAGAAATGCCGGTAAAGCAGCAGGTATTCTTACGCTTCTCTGTGACGCAGGTAAAGGCATTGTCAGTGTCATGC
>JABZHH010000029.1:0-10951 GCA_015258925.1 Atopobium sp.
CTCATGCACCGAGCATTCCATGCAATCCGTCAGCCAATGGCAGCACCAGATGGTACGCCAACCGGCGCGCTGTTTGGCTTCTTCAACATGTTTATCAAGCTTGTTGAGTCCTTCTCGCCAGATGGTGTTATTTGTGCGTTTGATAAGGGAAAACCTCAGGTTCGCATTGATATGTTGCCTCAGTACAAGGCCCAGCGTCCTCCTATGGATCCTGCTTTGCACGCTCAGTTTCCCATAGTCAAAGAGCTGCTCAAGACGCTGGACGTTCCTGTCTGCCAGCTTGAAGGCTGGGAGGGCGACGATATTTTGGGTACCCTTGCCCGCCGTGGTGAGGCTGAGGGTTACCAGATGCTGCTCTTCACGGGCGACCGCGATATGTATCAGCTCTCCACAGAAAACGTCAAGATTGTCTCTACGCGCAAAGGCGTCTCTGACGTTTCAATCATGACGCCAGAGACTGTGGCAGATCTCTATGCAGGTATTACGCCAGAGCTTGTCCCAGACTTTTATGGCCTCAAGGGAGATTCTTCTGACAACATTCCAGGCGTTCCTGGAATTGGCCCCAAGAAAGCTGCTGCGCTGATTGTGGAGTATGGCTCGCTTGACCAGGTCATTGCTCACGCTGACGAGGTCAAGGGCAAGGTGGGAGAAAACCTTCGCGCCCATATTGATGATGCACTGCTCTCTCGTAAGGTTGCTACTATTCGCACCGATGCGCCGCTTGATATCAACCTGGAAGACGCTCAGTTCCCAACATTTGATCCAAATGACGTGGTCAAGGCCTTCTCGGCTCTGGGCTTTACAGGTATGACCTCAAGGCTTGCCCGCATGGCCGGCGGCTCTGCCTCTGGCGCAGTTGCACAAACCGCCTCTGCTACACCTGCGCTTCCTATTCCGTCAGAGTATTTGCAGGCAGGAGACGCATCTGCCGCTCTGACCGCTGCACTTGAGAACCAGGAATGGATCGGCGTTGCAGAAGACTCTGCCGCCGATGCTGGCGCGCTCTTTAGCCTTTCTCGCACACTTTGGGTGTCTACAGAAAAGGCACTTCTCAAATTTGAGGGTGAAAACGCCACCGCAGCACTTTTGCGTATTTTGCGAGAAGCCCGTGTTGCTGCAGACGATGTCAAGGCGCTGTTACACGAAGTAAGTCCTGTTGATTCGTCCGAGCCACAGAAACTGGATATTGAAACCATTGATTCTGACCGAATCTTTGATACGGGCGTTGCCGCGTATCTGCTTGAGTCTGATCGTTCAAGTTTTGATATTAATGGCTTGGTTGAACTGTACTTTGGCTCTGAGCTTCCTGAGCCTACAGATGAGATTCCTGCTGCAGCACTAAGAGCAGTAGCTGCTAGGGCTCTTGTGCCTGTACTCACTAAAAAGCTTGAAGATGACGGTTCTTTGGAGCTCTTTACTTCACTAGAGATGCAGCTTTTGCCTGTACTTGCTGCGATGGAGCGTCGTGGTCTCTACGTTGATCCTCAAAAACTTGCTCAGCAGTCTGCCCAGCTAGCGGAAGATATTGCGCAGCGCGTGGCAAGCATTCACCAGACCGCAGGCGAGGACTTCAACTTGGATTCTCCAAGCCAGCTTTCGCATATCTTGTTTGATGTGCTTAAACTTCCAACCTATGGCCTCAAAAAGACGCGCACTGGTTTCTACTCCACCAACGCAAAAGTTCTAGGAGAGCTGGCGCAGGAGTACCAGATTGTTGCTGACGTTCTTGAATATCGTGAGCGCGCCAAGATCAAATCAACCTATCTCGATGCACTTCCTGCACTTATTCGTGGCGATAAGCGCATTCACACCACGTTCAACCAGACCGTTGCTGCAACGGGCAGACTTTCCAGCTCTGATCCAAACCTGCAGAACATTCCTACCCGCTCTGAGCTGGGACATCGTGTCCGTACCGCCTTTACCGTTCCCGAGGGCAGTGTGTTTCTCGCCTGCGACTACTCTCAGATTGAGCTGCGCTTGCTCGCACACCTTTCAGCTGACGAGCACCTAGTAGCAGCATTTAACTCTGGTGCTGACTTCCACGCTGCAACTGCCGCCCGTGTCTTTGGCGTACCCGTTGAAGAGGTTACTCCAGCACTTCGTAGCCGTGCTAAGGCAGTTAACTTTGGCATTGTCTATGGTCAGCAGGCCTTTGGCCTGGCAACGTCTCTTAAGATTTCCCGTAAGGAAGCACAAGAGATGATTGACCGCTACTTTGATGCATATCCTGGTGTTCGAGCATACCTTGACGATTCCGTCCGCACTGCTCACGAGACTGGTTATGCGGTTACCATGTACGGCCGCAAGCGCCATATTAGAGAATTCAACCAGTCAAATCGCCAGCTCATTGCCTTCGGTGAGCGCACTGCAATGAATCACCCTATGCAGGGAAGTGCCGCAGACATTATCAAAATTGCAATGATTAATGTCGAGAAACGCCTGCGTGATGAGGGTCTTGCATCAAAGCTGATTCTTCAGATTCACGACGAACTTGACTTGGAAGTTCCTGAGTCAGAGATTGAGACAGTTTCTGCGCTAGTAAAAGAGACTATGGAAGACGTTGTTACCCTGCGTGTTCCTCTCATTGCCGATGTCAGCTATGGTTCCAATTGGGCTGAGGCAAAGTAGGCACGTTCAACGCACGTTCTATAGGAGATTTGGTATGGAGGCTGCAACCTCATATATGCACGTTACAGTCTATACAGACGGTGCGTCTCGAGGAAACCCTGGTCCTGGTGGCTACGGGGCCGTGCTTCTATACACCGATCCCTCCGGCCAGCAGCATACAAAAGAGTTCAGCCAGGGTTATAAAACCACTACGAATAACCGTATGGAGCTCCTTGGCGTCATTGTTGCACTTGAAGCGCTTAAGCGTCCCTGCCAGGTTGAGCTCTATTCCGATTCAAAGTACGTGGTTGATGCGTTTAATCAAAAATGGGTCTCGGGATGGATTAGAAAAGGCTGGAAAACGGCTTCTAAAGAGCCTGTCAAAAACGTAGACCTTTGGAAGCGTTTGCTTTCCGTCATGGAAGACCATGAGGTAAGTTTTAAGTGGGTCAAAGGCCACGCAGGCCATCCGCTTAACGAGCGCTGCGATCAGCTGGCAACTGAAGCTGCTGACGGCTCCAATCTTCTTGACGACCAAGGTTTCTTCGCGGATCAGCCATTGCTGTAACGCACATGCTTGGACGAGAAGCTCTTCTCGCCCTACGTGCTCTCTACAAGAAAACAGCCGCCTGAGTGGGCGGCTGTTCTTAGTTGCATGAGGCGATTAACTTTTAGTAGCCAAATACGGCATAACCAACAAGGCCTGGTCCCGTATGGACAAGAAGGTCCGAGCCAGCCTCGACATACCTAAAGTCGGTGACATTAGGGATTGCTTCTTTAATCATGGCTTCCATTTCGGAGTAAATGATATTTGGCGCAGAGCAGCAAATTCCCACATGGACGCGGTCAAATTGCTGAGCAAAGGCTGCTCCTAGAGCAATCTGTCCTGCAAGAGACTTCTGCCAACCGCGAGTCTTCTTGGCAATGGTGTATTTGCCGTTCTCATCGCAGGTAAGAACAGGTTTGATGTTTAACATGGAACCAATGCGATAAATTGCCTCAGAAATGCGGCCACCCTTACGTAGATACTCAAGGCTTGGAACGGAGAAGTATACGCGTGTGTTCAGAGAAGCCTGATCAAGTTTGGCGCCAATCTCCTCAAGAGAAAGGCCCTGCTCAATAAGGCGTTGAGCCTCAATAACAATAAGGCCAGAAGCAATGCCAATGTTTTTGGTATCAACAACATAAATAGGGAAGTCTGTAATGGACTCCGCAATCATGCGAGCAGTATCGCAGGTAGCAGAAAGTCCAGAGGAGATAGCAACGTAAACAGCACCCTCGTACCCCGCTGCTTTTGCATCATCAAAGGCAGCTTTAATGCCCTCAGGAGAAGGAAGTGATGTCTTAGGAACTTCTTCTTCAAAGCGAGCAACAAGATCAGCTGGCGTGATGGTAATACCAGACTCGTAGGAAGAGCCGTCAGAATAGTTAATGCGAAGTGGGGTGATACGAATATTGTGTTCAGCAACAAAATCAGGTGGGACATTAGTTCCTGAGTCTGTGATGATGGCAATTCGTTTAGTGTCCATTATCCGCTCCAAATATATACGTGCTACAAGTAGCTAAACGTTGACTTTCTATTACCCACATTTTACATAGAGATATACCCCGTTTTCTTGAGATATGACAAGTTGCCCTCAACGGTAGGTAGACGGTACACTAGGCATATACATCGAGAAAAACTTTCATAGCTAACGGTCAATACCATTTAGATAAAGAGAGAACGGCAGATAATGTCTAGTATTTATAGAGAGCCCGCAGTTGTAAGAAGAATTAGTCAGCGCTCTTCTCTAAAGAAAATCACCTCTAACAGCACTATTGCGGCAGCAGTCATGGTACTTGCAGCTCTTATTGCGCTTGTAGTTGCCAACTCACCTGCTCATGAGGTGGTTCGAGAAATTCTTGAAGTGCAAATGAGTTTCTCGCTTGGAATGATTCATGCACATATGGCTCTAGAAACCTTTGTGAATGATTTCCTTATGGCAATCTTCTTCTTGCTGGTAGGTATTGAGCTCAAGTATGAAGTAACTGTTGGCCAGCTTAGAAAGCCAAGACAGGCAATGCTTCCTATGCTTGCGGCTGTTGGTGGCGTTGCAGTTCCTGCTCTTATTTATCTGGCGCTTAACGCAAGCACTGCCCCTCATGGATGGGCAACACCAATTGCAACCGATATTGCCTTTGCGCTTGGCGTTATGTCGCTCTTAGGAAACAGAATTAGTCCGCAGACTAAGGTGTTCTTCCAGACACTTGCTATTGCCGACGATATCCTGGCTATTGTGGTCATTGCGCTTTTCTATGGTCACACGCCAAATATTGCCTGGTTAGCAGCTTCTCTTGGTATTCTTGTTATTTTGTGGGGAATGAATCGCCTGAAGATTTATTCTTCTGGTCCTTATTTGCTTGTTGGTTTGGTTCTCTGGGTCTGCATGTACCACTCGGGAATTCATGCAACCCTTGCAGGCGTTCTTCTTGCCTTCTTCTTGCCATCTCACTCTGATGTTCGCTTGAGCAAGCTGGGAAGCTGGCTTTCAAGACGCGCTCGTGAGCTTGACGATCACTACGACGATGAGCATCACGTTTTGGGTCAGCATGACTTTACACATGGTGCTAACTCTATTGAGCAGGTCATGCACCACGTAACTCCACCGCTTCAGCGTGTTGAGCACTATATTTCCGTCTTTGTAAACTTTGTTGTTCTTCCTATCTTTGCGTTTGTTAATGCACAGATTACGCTGGTAGGTGCTGATTTTGGTGCGCTTCTTAGCAGTAACATTGCTCACGGCGTATTCTTTGGCGCCGTTCTTGGAAAGCCATTGGGAATTATTCTTGTGACATTCCTGTTGGTAAAGGTTAAAATCTGCAAACTTCCTGCAAAGGTTGACTGGGTTCAGATTGCAGCCGTTGGTCTGATGGGTGGCTTAGGCTTTACCATGTCAATTCTTATTTCTAACCTTGCATTCCCAGATGCAGGAGAGATTCTTGCAGCTAAAGTAGCCGTTCTTGCTGCATCATTTGCTTCAGCTATCTTGGGCCTACTTTTTGTACACCTCGCAGAGTTTTACAAGCGCCAAAGGCAGAGTAGCTTAAGGGAAGACGCCGTACAAGAATGAACCTAATGAGACGTACGACTCTTTCTATCCCTGACTATTAAAATGCAGAGCCCCACAAAATAATACGCAGAAGTTATTAAAAAACTGGCGTGTAGAATGTTCACTCCGCCTATTGAGGCATCTTGCCCTGCAGGAGAGAGACACATTAAGGCAATGGTGAATAGCCATATAAGAAGTAAACAAATATTGACTATCTTATTAATAAGATAAGCTCTTGGAGTAGAAGCATCAAAAAATATACCTCTATTAAAGATGCTAATGAAAAAATCTTTCCAAGAGTCAAACATGACGAGCCTCCAACTTGTGAGAAAAAGACCCCGTATATATGCAATTTTATTACTTTTACAATCGATAAGCTATGGCTACTCGACCGTGCCGTAGGTAAAACCCCAACCGTGCGCCGTAACAATTGAGTTAATCTGATCGCAGAGGCGAGCACGGACATATGTGCCAGAGGGAATCAACTCAATAACTTCTTGCAAATCTTCTTCAAGATCGTCTACTTCAGCTTGAATCAGCACGTCAACCTTAGTGACTGTGCCCGAGGGTTTGCGTTTATAAAGATTATCAACAAGGTGCTGGAGCTCGCCATATGCCTCCGAGCGCATGCCAGGCTGTGTAGAATTTGCCATGATTCTCCTTGTCGCGTCGATTTTCAAATCACCTATACTTTGTATCACGCAGAGACCGAAAAGGGGAGTGTCATGTTTGAGCTAGTTTCTCGCGAGCTGTTCCAGCCAAAGTCAACCTCTGAGCAAAACGCTTATCAGAAGATGAGCGATGCTGAGCTTAACCAAGCTCTTGAGCTTATTGGACAAGAAGCTCGTGCACTTGGCGAGAAAAACCTCCAGCTTGATATGGCTCGCGGAAAGCCAAGCCCTGCACAGACGGCGTTGTCTAAGCCTATGCTTGACGAGCTGAACTCTACTTCTGACCTGACTGACAGCGGCTCTTTTGCAGACAACTATGGAGACCCTTGGGGTCTTCCTTCTGCGCGAGCCTTCGCTGCAGAGCTCACAGGTTTACCTGCCGATCAGGTCATTGCAAATGGCTCTTCTAGCCTTAACCTTATGCACGACATCATTTCTCATGCCGTAACCCACGGTCTTGCTGGTCAGCCTTCTTGGGCAGAGCAGATGATGGCTGCAAAGGCTCAGGGTACCACGCTCAAGTTCCTGTGCCCCGCTCCAGGCTATGACCGCCATTTTGCTATTACACAGCATTATGGATTTGAAAACGTTGCCGTACCTATGACTGAGGATGGTCCAAATATGGACGTGGTCAAGGAGCTTGTTGAGAACGACAGCTCTGTTAAGGGAATTTGGTGCGTACCACGTTTTGCAAACCCTACCGGTATCACCTATTCAGATGAGGTTGTCCGTGCGTTTGCAAACCTCAAACCTGCAGCCCCTGACTTTAGAATCTTCTGGGATAACGCCTATGCAATTCACGCCTTTGTACCAGAATCTGAAGCACCTCAGCTCCTCAATATCTTTGATGCACTTGCAGAGGTTGCTGCAGACGATGCTCAAAAGAACCTGGTTATTGCTTTTGCCTCAACGGCAAAGGTAACCTTCCCAAGCTCAGGCATGGCATGGGTTGCCGCAAGCCCTGCGGACATTAAAGAAATCCAGAGCGCGCTCAAGGTTGCTCGCGTTTCTCCCGAGAAGATCTCTCAGCTGGCGCATGTACGTTTCCTCAAAGATGCGCACGGCATTGAAGCTCATATGCAAAAGCATGCTGAGTTGCTCCGACCACGTTTTGATCTGGTGGAACGCAAGCTGCAGGAAGGACTGGGCGATTTAGCTGTTGCAACCTGGTCTCATCCTAAGGGCGGATACTTTGTCTCATTTGATGGTCCTGTTGGCTCTGCGCGTGCAATTGTTTCTCGCGCACATGAGCTTGGCGTTACTATGACATCTGCAGGTGCTACGTGGCCAAGTGGCAAGGACCCCTTTGACACTAATATCAGAATTGCTCCAAGTTACCCAACGCTGGAAGAGCTTGATGCGGCGCTTGATGTCTTTATTGTTGCTGTTAAACAGGTAAGTGCTCGACTAGCAAAAGTTGATCGTGGCCAGAGCGTCTGGGGATAGCTTGTGTAACTTTGGTATTTACTTTGAAAGTAAGCCCATTCTGCCGTATCTTGATTAACTATGTTTAGAAAAAGCGATTGGATGTTGAATGCCAACTAATACTTCAAAGCCAGAACTTACACCAGAACAGAAGGCAGAAAAAGAGCTGGTTGCCATGGCTAACCAGACCGCAAAAAAGAAGGCAAAGGACCGCAAGCCCGATGAGGCTCCTAAAAAACCAGGTCCTTCTACAGGCATGAAGATTGCTATTGGAGTATTCTCGCTCTTTATTGCTATTTCTATGATGTTGCCTTCCCTGGCCAGCATTTTCTCTAACTCTCAAAAGCAGAATCAGAACCATCAGAATTCTCCTGAGGCTATTAACCAGGTCTATCAGAAACAGGCAGAAGAAAAAGAGTCTGCTATTCAGTCCAATCCAGATAATCTACCAGCACATCTTGATTTGGCTCGTACGTATCTAGGCTGGGGAATGGCACTTAAGAGCTCCTCTCAAGATGACTCTGTTCAGAAGCAGTCTTTACAGCTGATCAACAAGGCAATTGCCGAGTACGATACGTATCTTGCTTCAAATGATTCTGATGAGGTTCGTGTTGATAGGGCTATTGCGCAGTTCTATGCAGGAGACCAAACGGGTGCCGTTGAGGCGCTTAAGGCAGTAACAGATCGCTCTCCAGACTATGCTAACGGTTGGCTTAATTTGGGAATGATGTATCGTGTTACTGATCAAGTAGATCTTGCAAAAGAGGCACTGCAGAAGGCAATTGAGAAAGATTCCGATAATAGCGCCGGTGTGAGGGATAATGCGCAGAAAGTTCTTGATGCATTAAACGGAAACACCTCTACCTCTTCAAATAACACTAAGTAAGGAGGAGTTATGGCACTAGAGATAAGCTCTGAAATTACAGATGAAAAGGCCATTATTCGCATTGAGGGCGAGGTAGACGTATCAAACGCCTCTGAGCTTCGCGATGCTTTGGATACCGCGCTCGCCGATGGAGCAAAAGAAGTTGAAGCTGATTTTGCTGAGGTAGCTTATATTGATTCGACGGGCATTGGCGTTTTAGTGGGTGCTGCACATCGAGCACAAGAGAGTGGTTCTGTGCTTGTTGTTGCAAATCCTCAGAAAAACGTGGAGCGTGTCTTTTCGCTTCTTGGGGTCGATAAAGACCTTAACGTTCGCAAGTAGGTTTGGTAACTTGCAAGCTCTTTGAGAAACGGTTCAAAGAGCTTGTTTATGTTTGTTCCAGAAAGGTATTGCTTGTGTTTGGCATTGGAGAAACAGAGCTCGTACTAATTTTGCTCTTTGCATTTTTAGTATTTGGTCCTGATAAATTACCTGGTATGGGTCGCACGCTTGGCCGCGCTCTTAGACAGTTCCAGAACGCGCAAGAAGGCTTTAATAAAGTTGTCCGTGCAGACTTACTTGACCCTGCAGCGGATGCACTTCATGAGAAGCCCAAGCGCTCCGAGCAGCTCAAAAATGCTGCATCTGATGCTGACCGCGAGGATACTGACCATCAGGAGACCTTTGCTGAGCGTCGTGCTCGCCTCAAGGAGGAGCGCGAGGCAGCTGAGAAGGCTGCTGCTGAGGCGGCTGAGCAGAATAAGCAAGCTGAGCAGACCCAGGAGGCTGAGCAGCCAGAGGCCGTTTCTGCTGAAGAAGCTCCTGCTGCTGCACCACAAGCTACGTCTTCTGTTGCTTTCTCCGATGATTCTACAGAGGCAACTAAGCACGTGGCACCTAAGGCTGCAGAAGAAACTCCTGCTGCAGCTCCATCTGCAAAAGACCTCTATAACCTTGGATCTGCACGTTCTTCTCGCTCTATGGCAGAAGACAAGAAAGAAGAAGTTGCTGGAGAGGAGGGAGAAAGCCAGGACGCATAAGTCCAGCTTTCGTGTGTAATGCCTATTACTCCAGCTCGTATGCCACTTTTTGATCACCTGGGAGAACTCCGTCGCCGCGTGACCATTGTGGTGGTATCGCTTTTTGTTACCGCAATCATTATTTATTTTGCAACACCTGCATTGATTGAGATTTTGATTGACCCTATCAGGGAGTTTTTGACCGATGGTAAGCTTACGGTTATCTCGGTCCTCGGCGGCTTTAGTATCAGGTTTAAGGTAGCTTTTTTCTTCTCGGTGATTATCTGCACACCTATTATCATCTGGGAGATTATGGCTTTCTTCTTGCCTGCACTTAACGCTAAAGAGCGCAAGTGGGTTGTTCCTACCGTGGCAGCCATGATTACCTTGTTCTTCTTGGGTATGCTGTTCTGCTACTTCATCATTTTGAACACTGCAATTGGTTGGATGATTGGTCAGTCGCAGGAGTTTGCAGGAACTATTAATGAGGCAAGCGATTATCTCAACATTATTATGATGTTTGAGATTGGCTTTGGCGTTGCGTTCCAGCTTCCACTAGTTATCTTCTACCTGGCTATTCTTCACCTTGTTCCTTACAAGGATATGCGTGAGCAGTGGCGCTATGTCTATGTTGGCCTGATGATTCTTTCTGCAGTAGTCACTCCTGACGCATCACCTGTCACCATGATTTTGATGTTTGCAGCTCTTATTCTGCTGTACGAAGTTGCTCTGGCCGTTGCTCGCTACGTCATTATTGCCCGTGATGGCAAAGCCGCTCTTAAGTGGAGCCGCGAGGACTACGAGCAGCATGAGCTAGACAAAATCTAATAGTTTCATTTTTACTTTGGAGAGTGTTGTTCTTTGATTCTAGTTGTTACCGAGAAAAACGACGCAGCGCAGCAGATTGCTCGCCTTCTGTCTGAATCGGGTAAGCCTGAGACAGACAAGGTATACAACACTCCTGTTTATCGTTTTAGACGTGGCGGAGAAGACCATGTCGCTATTGGTCTTCGTGGTCATATTCTGCAACCGGATTTTCCTTTGGCTCTCAAGTTTGACAAGGAAGAGGGCTGGTATGGAGAAACTGCAGAAGGGGAACACCTTCCTGCAGATGTTCCAGATGGCCTTGAGCGTCCTCCTTATAAGGTTAAGCGCAAGCCTTTTATGGCAGATGGCGTTGACCTTAAGGGCTGGAAAATCCCCAGCTTGCCCTATTTGATTTGGGCTCCTGTAGATAAACAGCCTGCAGAAAAAGAAATTATTCGCGCCCTCAAG